>NZ_JAFMZG010000021.1:0-210793 GCF_049132125.1 Pseudomonas sp. NFX5 | reverse complement strand
GAGGCGAATTCTACAGCGTTACACGCTGCTGTCAACACCTCTTTTTCTCCGCTTTCGACCGAGAAGATCGAATCGTTAATAGCGCCAAACAACACGACTCTACCAACGCCTTCTGGGCTTCGATGAACTGAAGCAATCCGCTGCCTTATTCTGCATAACTCATTGTTTAGCAAGGAGTTTTACGTTTCGACTGCGCCGGAAGTGGGGCGAATTATAGACTTCTAGAATCTGCCGTCAACATTTAATTTGGTTTTCCTATCAATCTACCGAAGTTGATTAAAAAACCACCAAAAACGCCCTCTATATAGAAGAGCGCTCCTAGATAACTCCCGCTTCTTTTAAAGCCTTCACATTCGCCGAGCCCAGCCCCAATACATCCTGCAGCACCTGAGCCGTATGCTGCCCCAACAAAGGAGGCGCAGTACGGTACTCCACAGGCGTCTTGGATAACCGAATCGGACTGGCCACCAGCGGCACCATCCCCGCCAACGCATGCGGCAGCTGTATCGCCAGCCCTCGTGCCTTTACCTGAGGATCGGCAAACACCTGGGCCAGGTCATTGATCGGCCCACAAGGCACACCAACCCGCTCCAGTTGTGACACCCACTCAGCCGTAGTCTTGAAGACCGTAACCTGGCGAATCAATGGAATCAGCTCAGCGCGGTTGGCTACCCGCACCTTATTAGTAGAGAACCGCGGATCATCCGCCCACTGCGGCTGCCCAGCCACTTCGGCGAACTTACGAAATTGCCCGTCATTACCCACGGTCAGTATGAAATCGCCATCGGCCGTAGGAAAATCCTGATAAGGCACGATATTCGGATGAGCATTACCCAGTCGTTTTGGCGCCGCTCCCGTGGCCAGGTAGTTCATCGCCTGGTTAGCCAGACAAGCCACCTGCACATCAAGCAACGCCATATCGATATGCTGCCCACCCCCGTCATGATCCCGATGCGCCAGCGCAGCAAGGATCGCCACCGTCGAGTAGAGCCCAGTGAGAATGTCAGTCAACGCCACCCCCACCTTCACCGGCCCGGCCCCCTCATCGCCTTCCGGCCGACCAGTAAGACTCATCAGCCCACCCAACCCCTGGATCATGAAGTCATACCCCGCGCGAGCGGCATACGGCCCCGTCTGACCGAAGCCAGTGATCGAGCAGTAGATCAACTCGGGATTCACCTTCTTGAGCGACTCGTAGTCCAGCCCATACGCCGCCAGGCCACCCACCTTGAAGTTCTCGATCAAGATGTCGGACTTGGCCGCCAGATCTCGCACCAGCCGTTGCCCCTCCGGCCGCGTGAAGTCGATCGTCACCGACTCTTTGTTGCGATTAGCCGACAAGTAGTACGCCGCCTCACTCGTGTTCTCGCCATCAACATCCTTAAGGAAGGGCGGCCCCCAGGCGCGCGTATCGTCACCGCTACCAGGTCGCTCGACCTTGATCACCTCAGCCCCAAGGTCCGCAAGGATCTGCCCGGACCAGGGGCCTGCCAACACTCGCGATAAATCCAATACCCGCAGATGCGAAAGCGCGCCCATGCCGTTCCCCTATTAATAGAACGCCTGAAGACCGGTTTGCGCGCGCCCCAGAATCAGGGCATGCACGTCATGGGTGCCCTCATAGGTGTTAACCACCTCCAGGTTCACCAGATGACGCGCCACCCCGAACTCATCGGAGATGCCGTTACCCCCCAACATGTCCCGCGCCATACGTGCGATGTCCAAGGACTTGCCGCATGAGTTGCGCTTCATGATCGATGTGATTTCAACCGCAGCCGTTCCCTCTTCCTTCATACGCCCCAGGCGCAGGCAGCCTTGCAGCGCCAGGGTGATTTCGGTCTGCATATCGGCCAGCTTCTTCTGGATCAATTGAGTTGCTGCCAATGGACGGCCGAACTGATGGCGATCCAGGGTGTACTGGCGTGCGGTGTGCCAACAGAACTCGGCAGCACCCAAAGCCCCCCAGGAGATGCCATAACGCGCCGAGTTAAGGCAGGTGAAAGGGCCCTTCAAGCCGCGCACATCCGGGAAAATGTTCTCTTCCGGCACAAACACGTTATCCATCACGATCTCACCGGTGATGGAGGCGCGCAGGCCGACCTTGCCGTGAATCGCCGGCGCACTCAGGCCTTTCCAGCCTTTCTCCAGGACAAACCCACGAATATCCCCAGCATCGTCCTTGGCCCACACCACAAACACGTCCGCAATCGGGCTATTGGTGATCCACATTTTTGCGCCCGTCAGGCTGTAGCCGCCATCCACTTTGCGTGCACGAGTAACCATCGCGCCGGGATCGGAACCGTGGTCAGGCTCGGTCAAACCAAAGCAGCCAATCCATTCGCCCGAGGCCAATTTCGGCAAGTACTTCTGCTTTTGCGCTTCGGTGCCGAACTCATTGATAGGCACCATCACCAGTGACGACTGCACACTCATCATCGAGCGATAACCGGAGTCGACGCGCTCAACCTCACGCGCAATCAGGCCGTAGCTGACGTAGTTCAAACCACTGCCCCCGTACTGCTCAGGAATCATTGCCCCCAGCAAACCGGTCTCACCCATTTCACGGAAAATCGCCGGGTCGGTCTTTTCATGGCGAAAAGCTTCAAGCACACGCGGCGCCAGCTTGTCCTGGGCGAATTGCTCAGCACTGTCGCGCACCATGCGCTCCTCTTCGGTGAGCTGTTGATCCAGCAGCAGTGGATCGATCCAGTTGAAGCTTGCCTTGCCAGCCATGAATGAGTCCTCGCAAAGAAAATCAGAAGTCGTGCATGGAGCCTAGGCCGGGCAGGCAGGGAGAGCAAACGAGGTTTTTGCATAGGCTTGTGCTAATTTCTCACTCCGTAACGCCTATAAGCGACTCAGCTGCACTTTTTGTGTGAGGACAAGGTATATGCGCAGGAAAATTCCCAGCACCACCGCCCTTGTCAGTTTTGAAGCGGCAGCCCGCCACGAGAGCTTTACCAAGGCGGCGCATGAGCTTTCCATCACCCAAGGCGCCATTTGCCGACAGATCGCCAGCCTGGAGGAGTTTTTAAGTGTCGAGCTGTTTCGGCGCTCACGGCGCGGGGTAAAGCTGACGGAGGCGGGACTTTCATACAGCCGTCGCGTGGCCACCCAGCTGGACGCCGTGGAGCGCGATACCCTGTCCGTCATGGGGCAGCAAGGCGCAAACACCATTGAACTGGCCGTGGTACCCACTTTTGGTACGCAATGGTTGATCCCTCGCCTCAAGGACTTTCAACGACAGCATCCAGAGGTGACGGTAAACCTGACTAACCGCACGCGTCCTTTTCTGTTTGCCGACACAGAGTTCGACGCAGCAATCTACTTCGGCGACGCCGATTGGTCCGGCACCGAATCCCACAGGCTCATGGGAGAAAATCCTGTCCCCGTGTGCAGCCCGCGACTATTGGGCGAACTTGAGCGATTCACCCCCCAGGAGATTGCAGAACTGCCATTGCTGCAGCAGACCACCCGCCCTTACGCCTGGCGCCAATGGTTCAACGCCCAGCAACTGAACGTGCCCCGCGACATGACAGGCCCACGTTACGAGCTATTCTCGATGCTGTCTCAAGCCGCCATGCACGACATGGGTATTGCACTGATCCCTCCATTCCTTATCCAGCGAGAACTGGACGAGCATCGACTGGTGATCGCAAGCCCGCAGGCGCTGACCAGTTCGAAGGCTTATTACCTGATGATTCCTGACAGAAAAGTCGAATCCGCTTCACTGCACGCGTTCAGAGACTGGTTGATCGACCAATCGCAGCAGTACAGCCCCAGCATTTAAAGGACAAGCCTCACATGCTGACTTTGTAGTCAGCTAAATCTAAAGCCTACAGATATACGTATATGTCGCATTTAAGCAGACTGTACCTGTCAGTCTGAAACAAGGCTTAAAGCCATGATTTTCGTGGCTTGTAGCGACTCCTATCAGCCAATGCCCGACTATTCACATCAACGATGGAAAAAAATACACGAATCAGCTGCAGCCCTTTAAACACCTGTATTTAAAGAGGTTATTTCAACATGTTGCGACAATCAGTCACAGGGTGACTTGTAGTTAATTTTTCGTCACCCGTCATAATCCCTTGAAGGCCGTAAAGTTCGCCTGCAAAATGCCGCGCCCCGCTGTCATTTCAGCGGGATCGTGCTGATCGGCCGCCCCAGCTGCGCCACTCGCGGTGCACTGGCCTTTTTACAAAAAGATCAAAAGCAAAAAGATCATGCAGGAGATTTGACGTGCACATTGGTGTTCCTCTCGAAACCCAGACCGGTGAAACGCGGGTGGCTGCCACCCCGGAAACCATCAAGAAGCTGATCGGCCAGGGCCATAAGGTCACTGTTCAAAGCGGCGCAGGCCTCAAGGCCAGCATCGTCGACAGTGCCTATGAAGCGGCAGGCGCGACCATTGGCAGTGCCGGCGATGCGTTTGGCGCCGAGCTGATTCTCAAGGTGGTCGCCCCCAGCGACAGCGAACTGGCGCTGATCAAAAGCGGCACCGTGTTGGTGGGCATGCTCAATCCGTTCAGCAACGAAACCATTGCCAAGCTGGCCGAACAGGGCATCACGGCCTTTGCGCTGGAAGCTGCGCCACGTACCTCGCGGGCCCAGAGCCTCGACGTGCTGTCGTCCCAGGCCAACATCGCCGGCTATAAAGCCGTGTTGCTCGCCGCCCATCATTACCCGCGCTTCATGCCGATGCTGATGACCGCCGCCGGTACGGTCAAAGCCGCGCGCGTGCTGATCCTCGGCGCCGGTGTTGCAGGCCTTCAAGCCATCGCCACGGCGAAACGCCTGGGCGCGGTGATCGAAGCATCCGACGTGCGCCCTGCGGTAAAAGAGCAGATCGAATCCCTTGGCGCCAAGTTCGTCGACGTGCCCTACGAAACCGACGAAGAACGTGAATGCGCCGTTGGCGTCGGCGGCTACGCGCGCCCGATGCCCAGCAGCTGGATGCAACGCCAGGCGCTGGCCGTGCACGAACGCGCCAAGCAGGCCGACATTGTCATCACCACCGCCCTGATCCCCGGCCGCAAGGCGCCGACGCTGCTCAGCGCCGACACCGTCGCGCAGATGAAGCCCGGCTCGGTGGTCATCGACCTCGCTGCCGCCCAGGGCGGTAACTGCCCGTTGACCGTCGCCGACCAGGTGGTGGTGGAGAACGGCGTAATCATCTGCGGCCCGACCAACCTCGCCGGCGCCGTCGCCGCCGATGCGTCGGCCTTGTATGCGCGCAACCTGCTGGACTTCCTGAAGCTGGTCTTCAACAAGGAAGGGCAGTTTGAAATCAACCTCGAAGACGACATCGTCGCCGCGTGCCTCATGTGCCGCGACGGCCAAGTCATCCGCAAAAACGCCTAAGCAGGGATTCAGACGATGGAAGAGCTTATCTCCCCCGGTATCTACAACCTGATCATCTTTGTGCTGGCGATTTATGTCGGTTACCACGTGGTCTGGAACGTAACGCCCGCACTGCACACACCGTTGATGGCAGTGACCAACGCCATTTCAGCGATTGTGATTGTCGGCGCCATGCTCGCTGCAGCGCTGACCGTTACGCCACTGGGCAAGACCATGGGCACCCTGGCTGTGGCCCTCGCAGCCGTGAACGTGTTCGGCGGTTTCCTGGTAACTCGCAGGATGCTGGAGATGTTCAAGAAGAAAGCCCCGAAAGTAAAAGAAGAGGCGCCGAAGTAATGAGCATGAATCTGGTGACGACGCTGTACCTGATCGCGTCGATCTGCTTTATCCAGGCCCTCAAAGGCCTGTCGCATCCCACTACGTCACGACGCGGCAACCTGTTCGGCATGCTCGGCATGGCGCTGGCGGTACTCACGACCGTGGGCCTCATCTATAAGCTCGGCGCTGAGCTGGCCACCGCCGGTATCGGCTACGTGATCGTCGGCCTGCTGGTCGGCGGCACCGCCGGCTCGATCATGGCAAAGCGCGTAGAAATGACCAAGATGCCCGAACTGGTCGCCTTCATGCACAGCATGATCGGCCTGGCCGCGGTGTTTATCGCGATTGCCGCCGTGGTCGAGCCACAGTCCCTGGGCATCGTCAAACACCTGGGCGATGCGATCCCGGCGGGCAACCGCCTGGAGCTGTTCCTCGGCGCGGCCATCGGCGCAATTACCTTCTCCGGTTCGGTGATCGCGTTCGGCAAGCTCTCGGGCAAGTACAAGTTCCGCCTGTTCCAAGGCGCACCGGTACAGTTTGGCGGCCAGCACAAGATCAACCTGGTACTCGGCCTCGCAACCCTGGGCCTGGGCCTGGCGTTCATGTTCACCGGCAACCTCACCGCCTTTGCGCTGATGCTGGCATTGGCGTTCGTGCTCGGCGTGCTGATCATCATCCCGATTGGCGGCGCCGATATGCCGGTTGTTGTGTCGATGCTTAACAGCTACTCCGGCTGGGCAGCGGCGGGCATCGGCTTCTCGCTGAACAACTCGATGCTGATCATTGCCGGTTCACTGGTGGGTTCAAGCGGTGCGATCCTGTCGTACATCATGTGCAAGGCGATGAACCGCTCCTTCTTTAATGTGCTGCTCGGCGGTTTCGGCAATGCGCCGGATGCCGGCGCTGCAGCGGGTTCTAAAGAAGCACGCCCGGTGAAGTCCGGTTCGGCCGACGACGCCACCTTCCTGCTGACCAACGCCGACACCGTGATCATCGTTCCAGGCTATGGCCTGGCAGTGGCACGGGCACAGCATGCCCTGAAGGAACTGACCGAGAAACTGACCCACCGTGGCGTGACCGTGAAATACGCGATCCACCCGGTGGCCGGCCGTATGCCCGGGCATATGAACGTCCTGCTGGCCGAAGCGGAAGTGCCTTACGACCAGGTGTTCGAGATGGAGGATATCAACTCCGAATTCGGCCAGGCTGACGTGGTGCTGGTGCTGGGCGCGAACGACGTGGTCAACCCGGCCGCCAAGAACGACCCCAACTCGCCGATTGCCGGCATGCCGATCCTGGAAGCGTTCAAGGCCAAGACCATCATCGTCAACAAGCGCTCGATGGCCAGTGGTTATGCCGGGCTGGATAACGAACTGTTCTACCTGGACAAGACCATGATGGTCTTCGGTGATGCCAAGAAGGTCATCGAAGATATGGTCAAGGCCGTCGAGTAACACTGCGCCAGAGCAATACCCCAAACCCCGGCCTCCAGTAGGCTGGGGTTTTTTATTACCCCATGAAACCCGACCAAAGGCTCTAAATCGCTGCCCCGCATTCGACCATGGTAGCGGGCCGAAATTTTTTGAAATCACTACACTGCCCACCTTGCTTCCGTAGCCTGAGATAACAATTCATGTACCGTGATCGTATCCGCTTGCCTTCGTTGTTGAACAAGGTCATGAGCGCGGCAGACGCCGCCGCACTGATCGAGGACGGCATGACCGTCGGCATGAGCGGCTTCACCCGTGCCGGTGAAGCCAAGGCCGTCCCCCACGCCCTGGCCGAACGCGCCAAGACGTCCCCGCTGAAAATCACCCTGATGACCGGCGCCAGCCTGGGTAACGACCTGGACAAGCAATTGACCGAAGCCGGCGTGCTGTCCCGACGCATGCCGTTCCAGGTCGATAGCACGTTGCGCAAGGCGATCAACGCCGGCGAAGTGATGTTTATCGATCAGCACCTGTCGGAAACCGTCGAGCAACTGCGCAACAACCAGCTCAAGCTGCCGGACATTGCCGTCATCGAGGCCGTTGCGATCACCGAACAAGGCCATATCGTGCCCACCACGTCCGTGGGTAACTCCGCCAGCTTCGCGATTTTCGCCAAGCAAGTGATCGTCGAGATCAACCTGGCACACAACCCGAATCTGGAAGGGCTGCACGACATCTATATCCCGACCTACCGACCAACCCGTACGCCGATCCCCCTGGTAAAGGTCGACGACCGCATCGGCAGCACCGCGATCCCGATCCCGCCGGAGAAGATCGTCGCCATCGTGATCACCAATCAGGCCGACTCAGCCTCCACCGTGACACCACCCGACAGCGATACCCAGGGCATCGCCAACCACCTGATCAACTTCCTCAAGCAGGAAGTGGACGCCGGGCGCATGACCAACAAGCTTGGCCCGCTGCAGGCCGGGATCGGCAACATTGCCAACGCAGTGATGTGCGGCCTGATCGATTCGCCGTTCGAAGACCTGACCATGTATTCGGAAGTGTTGCAGGACTCGACGTTCGACCTGATCGACGCCGGCAAACTGAGCTTTGCCTCGGGCAGCTCGATCACCCTGTCGGAGCGGCGCAATGCCGACGTGTTCGGCAACCTGGAGCACTACAAAGACAAGCTGGTGCTGCGCCCGCAGGAAATCTCCAATCACCCTGAAGTAGTGCGGCGCCTGGGCATTATCGGCATCAACACGGCGCTGGAGTTCGACATCTACGGCAACGTCAACTCCACCCACATCTGCGGCACGCGGATGATGAACGGCATCGGCGGTTCCGGCGACTTCGCGCGCAACGCGCATCTGGCGATCTTCGTCACCAAGTCGATTGCCAAGGGCGGCGCGATTTCCAGCGTGGTGCCGATGGTCAGCCATGTGGACCACACCGAGCACGACGTCGACATCCTGGTCACCGAAGTAGGCCTCGCCGACCTGCGGGGCCTGGCGCCACGGGAGCGAGCCCGGGTGATCATCGACAACTGTGTGCATCCGGCATACCGCGATGCGCTGAACAGTTACTTCAACACAGCCTGCGCCATCGGCGGACACACGCCACACATCCTGCGCGAAGCACTGAGTTGGCACATTAACCTGGAAGAAACCGGGCATATGCTCAAGGCTTGATTGATACAGATTCGAGCTGACGCAAACACAGTTTCGTCAGCTCGATGCCACAACCCTCGCTTCTTGAAAAAACTGTACTGCTGTACCGGTCATTTCCTACCGAAAATTCCCACGCTCACGTCACAAAATGCTTATTTCGCACTATTTCAGTGCGGACAAGTACAGTTGCCCCATTTCCGTACAGTACAGCGCCTATAAACAGTTAACTGGCCCCTCACAATACAGGTGAACTGTATCTAGAGAGTCTTGCGCCGGAGGAGGATCATTGGCATCAGTTAAACCACTACCTAATCCCGCCACAAGCGGAAGGATGTCATCATGGAACGTACACTCAGTTCCGAACTGTTCTTCGAAGAAAAAGCTGTAAACACCCAGGCTTCCCTGCCTTTGCGCGTTCTCGCCAACCTGATGTTGTGGCAGCGCCGCATCTCCAGCCGCCATCAACTGGCTCGTCTGGATTCGCGTCTGCTGGCTGATGCCGGTATCAGCGAAGCTCAACGCTACGAAGAGCTGAGCAAGCCGTTCTGGCGTTAATTGACGCCCGCTGGCCCTGACCCACCGGGTCCACAGCCAGCACTGATTTGTCAAAACAAAGCCCGCCCCGGGAAACCGGAGGCGGGCTTTGTTGTTTTCCGGGAGAGCCTTCTTTCCGTCCAAACAGAAGCCATTCATCCAAACCAGTACAGTTCAAAAAATATAACAGTTAAGCAGTACAATTAAACATTGGTGTATCTGTAACGGTCAGAGCCACTCGCCCACCATGGTGTTCCAGGACCTCACGAAAGGCGCTCACCATGGACACCCAACCCTCTCTCTATAAACGGCTGTTACACAGGACAGCTTCCACGCTGGCCAAATGGCTCCGCCACGCCTACGAACGCCGCCAACTGGCGCAACTCGATCTTCGAGAACTCTCCGATGTCGGCATCAGCCCGGGAGACCGAATGGCCGAGCTGTCCAAGCCGTTCTGGCGAGACTAGGCAGTCAAGAAGCTTTCCGAACGGATAAACAGCGGCTTAATATCCATGCACAACGTGGCGAACCGTTTAGAACAGGCGTCTGATCCCGAATGGCTGCCCTGCGCCACCTTATTCGTTCACCTACAGGAGTCACCCCATGTCCCGTATTCGCCTGCTGAGTGCTGCTGCCCTGCTGGCCCTGGCCACCAACGCCAGCGCATCCAGCTTCATCGTGACCACCGACTCCATCGTCGGCGCACTGAAGGCTACTTCCGACGCCACCTCCGATGCCACTTCGTCACTGCGGGATAACAAGGTCGTGCGCGCCGCCCGTGACGACGCAGCCAGCTTCGTCGCAAGCGAAGGCGCCATTCGTGGTGTGAAGCTGGAAAGCGCCCTGGCCCAGATCCGCCAACAGGCGCCGCAACTGAACACCGCGACTGACGCACAGCTGGCCCAAGCCATCCTGGCTATTTGAGTGAGTTGACACAAAGGGAGCGCCCGTCGCTCCCCGATGCCGCCGCACTGGCTCTCGCCCGGGCATTACGCTAGCCTTGGCGCTCGTTTTCAGTTGTCGAGTCCCATGGCTTTTTCATACCGCCTGCTAATAGTCCCTGTGTGTTTGTGTGCCAGCTGGTCGCCATTGGCTTCGGCCTTTGACCTGACCATCCAAGGTACCGTCGCGAGTGCGTACGCCACCAGCAAGGTGACCTCCGCGCCTTTCGACCGGAAAGTAGTCGTGGCGGCCCAGGATGATGCCGCTGCGTTTATCGCCACTGACGGCCAATGGCGGGGCGCACGGCTGGAATCCGCGCTGGATTACCTGCGCCGTACCCAACCAAAACTTAACGCCAGCGACCTTGAACTGGCGCAGGCAATTCTCGTCCAATAATCATCTTTGTATTTCGGAGTCATTCCATGCGTAGCCCGCTGATCGCCGCCACCCTTGGCCTGCTGTTGTTGGCCGACGTTGCCCAGGCACATACCCTGGTGGCCACCAGTAACATCATTGTTCGCGCCTCTGGCCGCACCATTGATTTCACTTCGGACACCACCACCTCCATCCGCGACTCCAAAGTCGTGCGCGAAGCCCACGATGACGCGGCCAGTTTCGTCGCCACCAACGGCGAGATCCGCGGCGCACAGTTGGAAGCCGCCTTCGACACCCTGCGCACCCGCCTGCCGGAAGCGCGCGATGCCAGCGACCAGACCCTCGCCGAAGCTATCCTCGCTCTGTGAGGCGCCTTGTCGCCTGGCTCCTGGCCGGGACTGTGCTGCTGTGTGCCAGCGCAGCCCAGGCCAGCCTGCAACTGCGGCTCAAGACAGATGGCTTGAGCCCGGCCGAACAGCAGGCCAGCCAGGCATTGCTCGATGAGGCGATGCGCTCGCTGCCACCGCGCTTCGTCGAGCAGTTGGACCGGCGCATCGATGTCGGCTGGACCGACAAGATGCCCGAAAATGCCTATGGCCAGGCTTCGTTGGTGTCCGAGCTGGACCTCAACCGCAACCTGCTCGACAGCCTGACCGACGGCAGCGCCGCCACGCAGAAAACCAATCGCCCCCACGGCACCGTGCGCCGGGAAATGCTCGCCACCGTCCTGCACGAACTGACCCACATCTATGACCGTGCGCGCCTGTGGCCCAAGGACGAACGCGCGCTGATCCAGCGTTGCAGCCGCCAGAACAACATCACCGGCCTGATCGGCCTGCCCGACCAATGTCGTGGCCAGAATGACCGGCGCTTCACCCTCAGCGATGACCCGCGCCTGCTGGACCTGGCGGGCTGGCCGCAATATGTCGGCCGTCGCGGTGAGCGCGAACAACACAACCGTCAGGTCGCGCGCAGCCCGGATATCTACGAAACCACCAGCCCGCTGGAATTCGTAGCGGTCAATATGGAGTACTTCCTCCTCGACCCAAGCTATGCCTGCCGGCGCCCCGCGCTGTTCCGCTATTACAAGGAACACTTCGGCTGGGCCCCACCGGAACAAGACACCTGCGCCAAGACCTACGCGTTCCTCAACGCCGGCAACGATTTCGCCAAGACCCCCCTGGGCCACGTCGACCCGGAGCGGGTCTACGAAATCGACTACCTGCTGGCCGAAGCCAACCAGAACCTGGTCAGCCGCTGGGGCCACAGTATGTTGCGCCTGGTGATCTGCGCGCCGGGCCGCCCCCGTGGGCCGGACTGCCGACTCGACCTGGACCAGCACCTGGTGCTGTCCTACCGCGCCTTCGTCGGCGATGTACAGCTGTCCAGCTGGGACGGCCTGGTGGGCAAGTACCCGTCACGGCTGTTCGTGTTGCCGCTGGCCCAGGTGATCGACGAATACACCAAGACCGAACTGCGCGGCCTGGCGTCCGTGCCGCTGAAACTGTCGCGCCAGGAGATCAACGACACCGTCGAGCACGCCGCTGAAATGCATTGGAGCTATGACGGCAACTATTACTTCCTGTCCAACAACTGCGCGGTCGAAAGCCTGAAACTGCTACGCAGCGGCAGCGCCAACCCGCAGCTGACCGGCCTGGACAACATCACACCGAATGGCCTGCTGGAAGTGCTGCAAGCCCGCGGCCTGGCGGATACCAGCGTACTCAACGACAAACGCGAGGCCATGCGCCTGGGGTATCACTTCGACTCCTTCCGCGAACGCTACCAGGCCATGTTCGACGTGCTGCGCAAACACCTGCCGATCAAACAGACCCAGGTTGAAGACTGGCTGTCCCTCAGCGCCGAAGAGCGCCGCCAGTGGTTTGACCAGGCCGACCTGCGCACCAGCGCCGCACTGCTGCTGCTGGAACAGGCGAGCTTTCGCAAACAGCTGATGCTGGCCCAGGACGAAGTCAAGCAACGCTACCTCGGTGCACGCGAGCTGAAAAACGGCGGCATGGAGAAAGCCAACGCCACGCTGCAGCAGATCCTCGCCAACAGTGGCTTCCTCAGCCGTCCGGCAGAACTGCTGGGCAGCGGTGGCTATGGCCTGCCCCAACCATCGGAAGCCAAGCGCCTGGAATCGGAAAGCGCCGAGCGCCAGAAGCAGCTGCAATCGCTCACCGGCGAGCTGGATAAAGAGGTGAGGGCGCTGCTGGAGCCGTCCCGCGCGGCCGAAATTGCCGCGTGTGAAGCCAACCTCAAGCAGGTGGGTGAACACCTGCGCAAACTGCACAAAGCAGCGGGCGGCCTCGAGCTGCCCTGAAGTACACGGAATAAACACATTCCAATGTGGGAGCAAGTCCCCTTCCACATTTGAATTGTGTACACCTGAAGACCGTACATCTTCCCACCACCAACTGTTTTGCCAACGAAAGCTGGCTGAAAGCTAACGCGTCTAGGATCGCCCCCAACTGCCGGCAACAGACCGGCTGTACACAACAACAATGGTGATCCCCGATGTCCGTCCGTACCCGCCTGTTCGCTCCAACTCCACCCGTACGCCTCGTGCCCTTCGTTCTGCGCTGACCCCACCCCGGTTCGCCATTCCCTAGCCGCGCTACGCCTGGAGTATTCCTATGCTGACTTTCCTTGGCTTTGCCATGGTCATCACGTTCATGTTCCTGATCATGACCAAGCGCCTGTCCGCGCTGATCGCCCTGATCATCGTGCCTATCCTGTTCGCGCTGTTCGGCGGTTTCGCACCGAAGATCGGCCCGATGATGCTCGAAGGCATTACCAAGCTCGCGCCGACCGGCGTGATGCTGATGTTCGCCATCCTCTATTTTGCCCTGATGATCGACTCCGGCCTGTTCGACCCGGCCGTGCGCAAGATCCTCAAGATGGTCAAGGGCGACCCGCTGAAGGTATCGGTCGGCACCGCGGTGCTGGCCCTGGTGGTGTCCCTCGACGGTGACGGCGCCACCACCTACATGATCTGCGTGGCCGCCATGCTGCCGCTGTACCAGCGCATCGGCATGAGCCCGCGGATCATGGCCGGCCTGATCATCCTCGCCGGTGGCGTGATGAACATGACCCCTTGGGGCGGCCCGACCGCCCGCGCCGCCAGTGCGCTGCACGTGGACCCCTCGGATATTTTCGTCCCGATGATCCCGGCGATGGCCGCCGGTGTGGTGGCGATCCTGGTGATTGCCTACATGTACGGCAAGCGCGAACGTGCGCGCCTGGGTGAACTGCACCTGCAAGGCGACGAGATCGACCACAGCGAGATCAGCGTGTCGCAATACCCGGACGCCCGCCGTCCGAAGCTGATCTGGTTCAACGGTGCCCTGACCCTGGCCCTGATGTGCACCCTGATCGCCGGCCTGTTGCCGCTGCCGGTGCTGTTCATGGTGGCATTCAGTATCGCGATGATCGTCAACTACCCGTGCCTGCAACAGCAGAAAGACCGCGTCGCCGCCCACGCCGGCAGCGTATTGGCGGTGGTCGGGTTGATCTTCGCCGCAGGGATCTTCACCGGCATCCTGTCGGGCACCGGCATGGTCGATGCCATGTCCAAGAGCCTGCTGGCCGTCATTCCGGAAGCCATGGGCCCTTACCTGGCGGTGATCACCGCACTGGTGAGCATGCCGTTCACCTTCTTCATGTCCAACGATGCGTTCTACTACGGCGTACTGCCAGTACTCGCCGAAGCCGCCAGCCACTACGGCATCACCGCGGTGGAAATGGCCCGCGCCTCGATCGTTGGCCAGCCCGTGCACTTGCTCAGCCCGCTGGTACCGTCGACCTACCTGTTGGTGGCCCTGGCCGGTATCGAATTTGGCGATCACCAGCGCTTCACCCTGAAGTGGGCAGTCCTGGTATGCCTGTGCATAATGTTCGCCGCATTGCTGATGGGGATTTTTCCGCTGTTCAGCACTCTATAATCGTACCGACTCACTCACCGCGCGGCGCTGCAGCTTGCGCGGTTTAACACTTGCTCAAAGGAATACACATGGAATGGCTGACCAATCCGGAAATCTGGATTGCCTTCTTCACCCTGACGGCCCTCGAGATCGTCCTGGGCATCGATAACATCATCATGATTTCGATCCTGGTCAGCCGCATGCCCAAGCATATGCAGGCACGCACCCGGATCTTCGGCCTGGCATTGGCCATGGTCACGCGAATCCTGTTGCTGCTGTCGATCACCTGGGTCATGCGCCTGACCGACGACCTGTTCGTGGTCTTCGGCCAAGGCATTTCAGGCCGCGACCTGATCCTGTTCTTCGGTGGCCTGTTCCTGCTGTGGAAAAGCTCCCAGGAGATGTACCACGCCCTGGAAGGTGAAGACGAAACCCACGACGAACCCAAGGGCGCCGGTGGCAAGTTCATCTACACCATCATCCAGATCGCGATCATCGACATCGTGTTCTCCCTGGACTCGGTGATCACCGCCGTGGGCATGGTCTCCCATGTGCCGGTCATGGTTGCCGCGATCATTGTTGCCGTATTGGTGATGATGCTGGCCGCCGGCACCATCAGCGACTTCATCGACAAGCACCCGTCGCTGAAAATGCTGGCACTGTCGTTCCTGCTGGTGGTCGGTACCGTGCTGATCGCCGAATCCTTCGACGTGCACGTGCCAAAAGGCTACGTCTACTTCGCCATGGCGTTCTCGCTGGCGGTGGAAGCGGTGAACATCAAGATGCGCACCGCCATCGCGAAAAAGAAGAAACAGCAGGACCCTGTGAAACTGCGCAAGGACATTCCGGGTCAATAAACCCGAGCCAGACAAAAAAGGGGCTTTTATAAGCCCCTTTTTTTCATGCATAAAAAGCTGATTTCATGACAGTTTTGTTTCAATCCCCACTTTAGCTATGCGATGCTGGCGCCGAGCCCATTCGCCAACTACAGCTTAACTACAAGACGTAGAACGGCACGCGGCAACTTTCCTTCGCTCCTCTTGGAGCGCACCCACACGGGGGGCCGAGCATGCTGACCTTGCTCAATCTGCTTTCCGCCGTGACCCTGCTTATCTGGGGCACGCACATCGTCCGTACCGGCATCCTGCGGGTCTACGGTTCAAACCTGCGTCAAGTCATCGGGCAGAACATGTCCAAGCGCTGGCTGGCATTTGTCGCCGGCATCCTGGTGACTGCCATGGTGCAGAGCAGCAACGCCACGGCAATGCTGGTGACCTCCTTTGTCGGCCAGGGCCTGATGGGGCTGGTGCCCGCCCTGGCGACCATGCTCGGCGCCGACGTCGGTACCGCGCTGATGGCGCGGGTGCTGACCTTCGACCTGTCCTGGCTGTCGCCGCTGCTGATCTTTCTCGGGGTGATTTTCTTCCTGTCGCGCAAACAGACGCGGGCAGGGCAGTTGGGCCGGGTCGGGATCGGCCTCGGGCTGATCATCCTCGCGCTGCAGTTAATCGTCGAAGCCGCCGGGCCGATTACCCACGCCCAGGGCGTGAAAGTACTGTTCGCCTCGCTGACCGGCGATATTTTGCTCGATGCCCTGGTCGGCGCCCTGTTCGCGATGATTTCCTACTCCAGCCTCGCCGCTGTCCTGCTGACCGCCACCCTGGCCGGCGCCGGGGTGATCGGCTTGCACGTGGCCATCGGCCTGGTAATCGGCGCCAACATCGGCAGCGGCGTGCTGGCCTTTCTCAGCACCAGCATGCAGAACGCCGCCGGTCGCCAGGTCGCCTTGGGCAGCCTGCTGTACAAACTGATCGGCCTGCTGCTGATTATTCCGGTACTCGACCCGTTGGTGCTGTGGATGGACGGGCTGGACTACAGTGCCCAAGGCATGGTCATCACCTTCCACCTGCTCTACAACGTCAGCCGTTGCCTGATCCTGCTGCCCACCATCGGCCCCATGGCCAGGCTGTGCGCCTGGTTGCTGCCGGAGCGGGACGAGGTCAACGGCAAGGCCCAACCGCGCCACCTGGACCCCACGGCCCTGACCACACCGAGCCTGGCCCTGGCCAACGCCGCGCGCGAAACCCTGCGCCTGGGTGATCTGATCGACAACATGCTCACCGCCATGCAGGAAGTGCTGCGCGGCAAACAGACAGCCATTACCCAGGAAATACGCAGCCTCAGCGATGATGTCGAGGCACTCTACAGCGCGATCAAACTCTACCTGGCGCAAATGCCCCGCGAAGACCTCAGCGAGCAAGACAGTCGGCGCTGGGCCGAAATCATCGAGCTGTCGATCAACCTGAAACTGGCCGGCGACCTGATCGAACGCATGCTGCGTAAAGTCCAGCAGCAGAAAACCTCCCAACGCCGCCAGTTTTCCGAAGTGGGCCTGGAAGAACTCACCGGCCTGCACAGCCAATTGATCGCCAACCTGCGCCTGGGCTTGTCGGTGTTCCTCAGTGCCGACCCGGAAAGCGCCCGCCAACTGCTGCGCGAAAAGCGCCGCTTCCGCGCCCAGGAACGCCGCCTGGCCCACGCCCACGTCAGCCGCCTGCAGCGCAAGATCGTGCAGAGCCTGGAGACCAGTTCCCTGCATCTGGAGCTGATTGCCGACATGAAACGCTTGAACTCGTTGTTTTGCAGCAGTGCTTATGTAGTCTTGGAAACGTCCGAAACCGGCGCACTCTCCGCCGAAGATATTGCCGACATCACACATTCGCCCTGAACGTACGATGGCCCGTGAAGTCAGTTAAAGCTGACCTCACTCGCCAGGAAGCTTGTTATGCGTCGCCTGTTGTTCGCTTGCCTGCTCATGGGTTCTGCCCACGTCTTTGCCTTTGACCGCTTGCAGGTTGAGGGCTACACCTTGCCCAACGGCCTGCAATTGCTGCTTAAACCGGGCACCGAGCGCGGCCATGTGGCGATTCGCCTGGTGGTCGGCGTCGGCCTGGACGACTTCGGCTGCGAGGACAAGGAACTGCCGCACCTGCTCGAGCACTTGCTGTTCAGCGGTATCGACGGCGGCGGCGAAGGCGAGCTGGAAGACCGCATGCAAGCCCTGGGTGGCGAGTGGAACGCCTACACCAGCAACGCCGATACGACCTTTGTGATCGAGGCACCCGCGCAAAACCAGCGCAAGGTGCTCGACCTGCTGCTGGCGATCATCACCCGCACCCAGCTGACCGACGCCAATATCAACGCGGCCAAACAGGTAGTCGAGCGCGAAGACGGCGGTCATTACTCCCACCTGCAACGCCTGCTCGACCGCCAGGACCTGGGCCACACCGCCAGCAATCAACTGGCCATCGAGCTGGGGCTCAAATGCGCCGAGCGCGCCGAGGTCGATCACCTGACCCGCGACCAACTGGAGACGCTGCGCAAAAATTGGTACGCCCCCAACAACATGACCCTGATCATCGTCGGCGACCTCGACAAACTGCTGCCGGCCTACCTGGAGCGCACCTACGGTCAACTCGACCCGATCGAACCCAGCGAGCACCCGGCGCTGCCGCAGATCCAGCACGCCGCCGCCAGCCACCGCGACCTGATCCACGGCTGGGTGGGCGACAGTGCCAAACTGCACTGGCTGTTCCCCGAGCCGGTACTGGACGACCAGCATGATGAAACCTACGACCTGCTCAAGGATTACCTGGACTGGGCGCTGTACCGCCAACTACGCCTCAAGCATGGGTTGTCCTACGGGCCCTGGAGCGAGCGCGAAGTGCTCGGCGGCGTTGGCTTCCTCAGCCTGAATGCCGACCTCGAGCGGGACAACCTCCCCGAAGCCGAGCAGGTGCTGCAAGACCTCAAGGCGCAACTGCTCAAGGACGGCCTTGACCCAACGGTATTTGCCCGCCTCAAACAGGCCGCCATCGCCCGCCAGGCCTGGGCCGTGCAGGGCAACAGCGCGCTGGCCGACTATTATTGGAGCGCCTCGGGCGATTACGACAACGGCCACTTCAGCGACCCGGTCAAACGCATCAAGGCCGTGAGCCTGGAGCAGACCAGCCAGGCCATGCGCGAGTTGCTCAAGCAACCGGGTTACTGGCGCATCGAGAAACCACTCCTGAGCTACGACATGCTCAACTGGATCGGCGCCGGCGTCCTCGGGCTGATTGCCATTGCGTTGATCGGCGTGCGCCGTTATCGCAAACGGATCGCGTAATGAGGCACCGAACCCTGGCCTAAGACGTTATTCTGTCTGGGATTTTTTCCTACAAAGACTGCGAACCGCCGAATGCAAAACCTGACCCGCTTAATCACCCGCGTCCTCGAACTGATGAAGCGCTACCCAGGGGTGATTGCACTCGGCGGTTTTATCTCGGGTGTCTGCAGCTTCATCCTGGTAGATCGCCAGCAGGGCATGGCCAGTTGGATCGCGGTGATCATGCTGGTGAGCTGGCTGTGGCTGATGCTGGAAAACAGCTTTACCCAGCTGTTCACCAAAGTCTTCAAGCGCGAAATACCCGAACCCCTGCTGCGCTACGCGACCCAGATGATCCACCAGGAAAGTCTGTTCTTCGTGCTGCCGTTCTTTTTCGTCACCACTGCCTGGAACAGCGGCCAATCGGTGTTCACCGGCCTGCTCGGCGCGGCCGCGCTGGTGTCGATCGTCGACCCGCTGTACTACAAATGGCTGGCGCCCAAGCGTTCGTTGTTCCTCGCGTTGCACACCCTAACCCTGTTCGCCGCGCTGCTCACTGCGCTGCCGATCATCCTGCACCTGACCACCGCCGAAAGTTACAAACTCGCCCTCGGCGTCGCCATGGCCTTGTCGATTCCAAGCCTGGCGGTGAGCCTGCCGCTGCGCAGCCTCAAGGGCTGGGCGATGCTGCTGGGGGTAACGGCCGCCATTGGTTGCGCGGGCTGGTTCCTGCGCAGTTGGGTACCGCCGGCCACCTTGTGGATGACCGAAGTGGCGATCAGCACCCAACTGCAAGACCGCACGCCGGGTGACGACCTCAAGGAAGTCAGCGCCGCCCAACTGCGCAGCGGCGGGCTTTATGCCTACACCGCAATCAACGCGCCGCGCGGCCTGGATGAGCGGATCTACCACGTGTGGAAACTCAACGGCAAAGAGGTGGACCGCATCGCGTTGGATATCCACGGCGGGCGCAAGGAAGGCTATCGCGCCTGGACCCACAAGCAGAACTTCCCGCCCGATGCGGTCGGCCGCTGGCAGGTGAGGGTGCTGACCGAAGACGGGCAGGTCATCGGTGTGCTGCGCTTCAAAGTGACTGACGCAGCACAAACGGACAACCCAAAGTAGGCAGGATCGTGCTATTACGTAGGAATTGTGGATAGCAAACAAGCTCGGAGCTTATGACCAGTAGCACCACGGCCGGCACAGCCCACCTCGATACGTCCACCGCCCCCCCATTACTGCGGATTACAGGGGACTGGACGCTTGCCCACTACGCAAACCTGAAGAAGCTGTCGGACAAGCTCGACGGCCAATACGATGCTGGTGCGCGCATCGATCTCAATGGTCTCGGCGCCCTGGATACCGCCGGCGCCTCGCTGCTGGTGGAGCTGCTGGGGCCCACCCGGATCGAGCAATCCGCCGAGCAGACCGACTGCAGCCTGTCCGCCGCCGACCGCGCGCTGCTCAAGACCGTCTACCGCTCCCTCAACGATTTTTGCGTGCCGGACAAAGCGCCGGAAGAAGCCACTGGCATTCAGGTGCTGGCGCGTATCGGCGCGGCCGTGGACAAGGTCTGGCAAGACAGCAAGCAACTGCTGGGCTTTATCGGCCTGATCCTCGAAACCTTCGCCCGGGGCATTTTCCGGCCCAAGCGCTGGCGCCTGACGCCAATGGTCGCCCATCTTGAGCAGGTCGGCCTCGACGCCGCGCCCATCGTCGCGTTGCTGACCTTTCTGGTCGGTGCCGTCGTGGCGTTCCTCGGCGCTACAGTGCTCAAGAGCTTTGGCGCAACGATCTTTACCGTGGACCTGGTGGCGTTCTCTTTCCTACGGGAATTCGGCGTATTGCTCACCGCCATCCTGATTGCCGGTCGCACCGCCAGCGCCTTTACCGCGCAAATCGGCTCGATGAAGGCCAATGAAGAAATCGACGCCATCCGCACCCTGGGCCTGGACCCGATGGAGTTGCTGGTATTGCCGCGCGTGCTGGCGTTGCTGGTGGCACTGCCGATGCTGACGTTCATGGCAATGCTGGCGGGGATCGTCGGCGGCGGCGTGGTCTGCGCCGTGGCCCTGGACATCTCGCCGGCGATGTTCCTCTCGCTGCTGCAATCGGACATTGGCGTGCAGCACTTCCTGGTGGGCATGGTAAAAGCCCCGTTCTTCGCCTTCCTGATCGCCGCCATCGGCTGCCTGGAAGGCTTCAAGGTCAGCGGCAGCGCCGAATCGGTCGGCGCCCACACCACCTCCAGCGTGGTGCAATCGATCTTTGTGGTGATCGTGCTGGATGCGGTGGCCGCGTTGTTCTTCATGGAGATGGGCTGGTGAGTCGTCTGCACCGTGCGCCCACCGAGGCGGTGATTGAAGTGCGTGGCCTGTGCAATCGCTTTGGCAGCCAGCGCGTACACGAGCATCTCGACCTGGATCTGTACAAGGGCGAAATCCTTGCGGTGGTCGGCGGCTCCGGCAGCGGCAAGTCGGTGCTGCTGCGCAGCATCGTCGGCCTGCGCCGGCCCAGTGAAGGCGAAGTGCGGGTGTTCGGTAAGAACCTGCCGAGCCTGCCGGAACATGAACGCTCGCTGGTGGAACGGCGCTTTGGCGTACTGTTCCAGAAGGGCGCGCTGTTCTCCTCGCTGACAGTGACCGAGAACGTCGCGCTGCCGCTGATCGAACATGCCGGGCTCAGCCGCCGTGATGCCGAGCACTTGGCGGCGGTCAAGCTGGCCTTGGCCGGACTGCCGCTGTCGGCGGCCGACAAATACCCGGCCTCGCTGTCCGGCGGCATGATCAAGCGCGCGGCCCTGGCACGCGCCCTGGCGCTGGACCCGGACATCCTGTTCCTCGACGAACCCACCGCCGGCCTCGACCCGATTGGTGCGGCGCAATTCGACCAACTGATCCTGACCCTGCGTGATGCGCTGGACCTGAGCGTGTTCCTGGTCACCCATGACCTGGACACGCTCTACACCATCACCGACCGTGTGGCGGTGCTGGCGCAGAAGAAGGTGCTGGTGGCCGATGCCATCGATATCGTCTCGGAAACGGACGACGCCTGGATTCACGAATATTTCCACGGCCCCCGAGGCCGCGCGGCATTGGATGCCGCTCAACCGCTCAACGAGGTATGACATGGAAACCCGAGCCCATCATGTGATGATCGGTCTGTTCAGCGTGATCGTGGTGGTCGGCGCGATGCTGTTTGGCCTGTGGCTGGCCAAATCCAGCGTCGACAGCGCCTTCCAGGATTACGAAGTGATCTTCAACGAAGCGGTCAGCGGTCTGTCCCAGGGCAGCTCGGTGCAATACAGCGGGATCAAGGTGGGCGATGTCATCAGCCTGCGCCTGGACCCCAAGGACCCGCGCCGCGTACTCGCGCGCATTCGCCTGGCCGGCCAGACACCGATCAAGGAAGACACCCAGGCCAAACTCGCGCTGACCGGCATCACCGGCACCTCGATCATCCAACTCAGCGGCGGCACGCCGCAAAGCCCGGAGCTCAAGGGCAAGGACGGCAACCTGCCGGAGATCATCGCCTCGCCATCGCCGATCGCGCGATTGCTCAATAACAGCAACGACTTGATGACCAGCATCAACCTGCTGCTGCACAACGCCAACGACATGTTCTCCGCGCAGAATGTCGAGCGCCTCAGCAACACTCTGGACCATCTGGAACAAACCACCGGCGCGATTGCCGACCAGCGTGGGGATATCAAGGTGGTGATGCAGCAATTGATGCAGGTAAGCAAGCAGGCCGGGGCCGCCCTGGAGCAGACCACGGCGCTGATGCGCAACGCCAATGGCCTGCTCAGTGATCAAGGCAAGCAGGTCTTCGGCAGCGCCGAACAGGCGATGAAATCCCTTGAGCAAAGCACCGCCACCATCAATACCTTGCTCACCAACAACAAGGACTCGGTGAACAGCGGCATGCAGGGTCTCAACGAACTGGCGCCGGCCGTGCGCGAACTGCGCGAAACCCTCGGTTCACTGCGCGCCATCTCTCGCCGCCTGGAAGCCAACCCCAGCGGCTACCTGCTGGGCAGCGACAAGAACAAGGAGTTCACGCCATGAAGCGTGCTTACCAAATGATCGCCCCTGTGGCCTTGGCGCTGATCAGCGCCTGCTCGATCCTGCCCAAGGCGGATCCGTCGGACGTCTACCGACTGCCCTCGGCCCAGGCCGCCAACCAGGGAGCGCCGGTCAGTTGGTCGCTGCGCCTGGCAAAGCCGCAGACCAGTGAGTTCCTCGACAGCCCGCGCATCGCCGTGGTGCCCAATGGCGATTTGATCAGCAGCTATGCGAACTCACGCTGGAGCGACCCAGTGCCCGTGCTGCTGCGCAATCGCCTGATGGACGGGTTCCAGCGCGATGGACGCGTGACGCTGTTGAGCACCGACGACACCAACCTGCAGGCCGATTATGAATTGGGCGGGCAGTTGCAGGCGTTTCAGAGCGAGTACCGGGGCAGTGGGGTAGCGGTGGTGATCCGCCTCGACGCACGCCTGGTGCGTGGGAGTGATCAGCGGATTATTGCCAGCCGGCGGTTTGAAGTGCAGCAGGCGGTGACTGACACCAAAGTGCCGGCGGTGGTGGCCGGGTTTGGGTTGGCGGGAGATCAGTTGAACAGGCAGGTGGTGGAGTGGGTTGTTCAGCAGGGCAATGGTGCGGGGAAACGCTGAGGGCCTCATCGGGGGGCCCCCCTCCCACATGTGGATCTGTGAACACATTCAAATATGGGAGGGGGCTTGCTCCCGATAGCTATTTAAGCTTCAGCCAAAGAACCAGTAGCACACCGCGATCGCTGCGACCACACCAGCAAACTCAGCCAGCAACGCGCACCCTACGGCATGCCGCGCCCGCTGGATGCCGACCGAACCGAAGTACACCGCCAACACATAAAAGGTGGTCTCCGTACTGCCCTGAATCGTCGCCGCCACCAACGCCGGGAAGCTGTCCACCCCCTGGGTCTGCATGGTCTCGATCAACATCGCCCGGGCCGCGCTGCCGGAGAAGGGCTTGACCATCGCCGTCGGCAAGGCGTCGACAAAGCGCGTGTCCATGCCCGTCCAGGCCACCACATGGCGAATGCCTTCGAGGCCCAGGTCCAGCGCGCCGGAGGCACGCAACACGCCCACCGCACAGAGCATCGCCACCAGGTACGGCAGCAGGTTCTTGGCGACGTCGAAGCCTTCCTTGGCGCCTTCGACAAATGCTTCGTAGACCTTCACCTTGCGCAGTGCGCCGATCAGCAGGAACAGCATGATCAGGCCGAACAACGTGAGGTTGCCGAGGATTGACGACAATCCCGCCAATGCGGTGGCCGAGAGGGTCGCCAGCAGGGCCATGAACCCACCCAGTACCAATGCGCCTGGAACCAGGTAGGCCAGCACCACCGGGTCCCACAGCCGCAGGCGCTGCATCACCGCCACCGACAGCAGGCCCACCAATGTGGATGCGCTGGTGGCCAGCAGGATCGGCAGGAATACCAGGGTCGGATCGGGCGCACCTTGCTGGGCGCGATACATGAAGATCGTCACCGGCAACAGGGTCAGGGAGGATGCATTGAGCACCAGGAACAGGATCTGCGCGTTAGTCGCCGTGTTAGGGATGGGATTGAGCTCTTGCAGCGCCTTCATGGCCTTCAGGCCGATAGGTGTTGCTGCGTTATCCAGGCCCAAGCCGTTGGCGGCAAAGTTGAGGGTGATCAGGCCAATGGCCGGGTGACCGGCCGGCACTTCCGGCATCAGGCGCAGGAACAGCGGGCCCAGGGCCTTGGCCAGCCATTCGACAATCCCGGCTTTTTCGGCGATCCGCAAGAAGCCCAGCCATAACGTCAGGGTGCCGAACAACAGCACCATCACTTCCACCGACAATTTGGCCATGGCGAAAATGCTTTCGACCATCGCCGCGAAAATCCCGGCGTTACCGCCCACCAGCCATTGCGCCAGTGCTGACACCATTGCCACGACAAAGAAGCCAAGCCACAGGCCATTGAGCATCAGTTGAATCCCCCGAAAGATGGGGCGAATGATAGCGGGGCTGGCAGAAACGACAAACCCCGGAATTATCCGAGGTTTGTGTCAGCGCAATCGTACGATCAGCCGCGAGTGATCTCGCCGGCCGGCAGCGCTTCCTTGGTGCGCCAGTGCGGCAGGGAGTTCCAGTAGCGCTCGCCCTTGGCGTCGTCGTACATGCCTTCCCAACGGGAGATGACCAGCACGGCCAGGGCGTTGCCGATCACGTTCAGGGCGGTGCGGGCCATGTCCATGATGCGGTCGACACCGGCGATGAACGCCAGGCCTTCCAATGGGATGCCCACGCTGCCCAGGGTGGCCAGCAGCACCACGAAGGACACGCCCGGCACACCGGCGATGCCTTTGGAGGTGACCATCAGGGTCAATACCAGCATCAGTTGCTGGCCAATCGACAAGTCGATGCCATACAGCTGGGCGATAAAGATCGCCGCGATGCTCTGGTACAGGGTCGAACCGTCTAGATTGAACGAGTAGCCGGTCGGTACCACGAAGCTGCAGATGGCCTTCGGCGCACCGTAGGCTTCCATTTTCTCGATCACACGCGGCAGCACGGTTTCGGAACTGGCGGTGGAGTAGGCCAGCACCAACTCGTCCTTGAAGATGCGCATCACTTTCAGGATTGAGAAGCCAAACAGGCGGGCGATCAGGCCCAGCACCGCAAAGGCGAAGAACAGGATGGCGACGTAAACCAGGATCACCAACTTGGCCAATGGCAGCAACGAAGCGAAGCCGAAGTTCGCCACCGTCACCGCGATCAGCGCGAACACGCCGATGGGGGCGTACTTCATGATCATGTGGGTGACTTTGAACATGCTCTCGGACACGCCCTGGAACATGGTCACCAGCGGCTCGCGCAGATCCGGCTTGAGGCTCGACAGGCCCAGGCCGAACAGCACGGAGAAGAAGATGATCGGCAGCATCTCGCCACGGGCTACAGCGGCGAAGATGTTAGACGGGATCAGGTTGAGGATGGTCTGGATGAACGCATGCTCATGCTGCACCTCGGCGGCGGTCGCCTGGTACTTGGAAATATCGACGGTACCCAGGGTACTCATGTCGATACCTGCGCCCGGGTGGAACAGATTGGCCAGCAGCAGGCCGACCACGATGGCGATGGTGGTGACCACTTCGAAGTAAAGGATGGTTTTGACGCCGATGCGCCCGAGCTTTTTCGCGTCACCGACACCGGCAATGCCGACGATCAACGAGGAAATCACAATCGGGATCACGATCATCTTGATCAGGCGGATAAAGATATCGCCCGCTGGCTGCAACACATTGCTGATCCACCAGGCCTTCTCAGCACTGAAATGGTTGAGCACTGCGCCGATTGCGATCCCCAATACCAAACCGATGAGGATCTGCCAGGCGAGGCTTAGCTTTGCCTTCTTCATGTCATTACCCTTACTTCAAGTGAACTTAAGGCAAATGCGCCAGCTGCAACGCTCGAGAGCGAAAAAGTGTGTGCATCTGCCTCCATGGAAGGTCACCGCAGCATGGCCGAAATGGCTTACTGGCAGGCGAAAAAAGGCGCAACTATTCCCATGCAAGGGGACGACGTCTAATGCCGTAAACGCCTACCCCATGCCAAATCGGCATGACTTTTTTTCATAATAACTGTCCGAACGGTCAGTTCAAATGTGACATTTTGTCCGGTGAATATGCCGTGAACCGGCCAATTCAGGCTCGCGCAGAGATTTTGCAGGTCTTGGAGAGGTTGGCAGAAATGCCCGGGAACTCTGCCGTCGAGCGTCGGAAACGTCCTATGGCGCGGGCAAAACTTTCTCGATAGATGGTCGCCCCGACACACCCAGAAATGGTTGGTCGAAAGCAAAATCAGGATTTGCGGCTATGGGCAGCATAGGAGGCGGGAATAAGAGTCACAAGCCCGCCGCAAGTTCAGCAAGCCGTGGGCTTGTGAACCTGCGTCGCAGCTTTTCGCCTGACCCGGCCCTTGCGCAGGCACTCCCTGTGCCCGTAGGTCACGCCGATCCCGATTGATCAGAGCAACCCGGCCCCCTGGTCATGCATCACCCTTGGCGGGCAATGCAGACAGAAAGAAGCGCGGGGCTTCTTTCCATGGACGCTGATTGCGCAGACGACAGACGCGTCAGACGCAACCTAGTACCAATTCGGATCTTTCTTCAGCTGCTCCATGAGGAGCTTTTGCATGCCTTCGTCCGGCTTACCGATAAACCGGTAATCGGCGTGCCGCGTCGGGGACTTGTCCGCCGGCAAACCGGCCGGGACTTCCACCAACATGGCGTAGGCATCTTCCTTGTCGAGGCTGAAGGCGACGATCAGGCGCTTTTGGAGGCATGTATCCGCAGTTTCGCAGAGCGGCCCCACCAGGTACTTGTCGCCATCTTCTTCCACGGCATTCATTTGCTCGGCCGTGCCCGAAAGGTTCATCACCCATTCCGGCAGGCGCTCTTCTTTCTTCACCACGCCTTGCCAGGTCTCGCGGTATTGCGGGTCCGCACTGAGCAATTCGTTGGCTCGGGATTGGCCGTCATTGGCGGCCATCGCCAGGCCGCTGCCGCCCAAGAGCAGGGCGGCAGCAATGGCTTTGAGGGACAAAGTGGTCATATTCAGCCTCGGCCGCGACGACCAAAGAAGAACGAAGCAATGAACATCACCAGGAAGACGACAAAGAGAATCTTGGCGATACCCGTGGCGGTGCCCGCGATACCACCGAAGCCCAGGACTGCAGCCACAATGGCGATGATCAGAAATGTGATTGCCCAACTCAACATGGTGATTCTCCTTACGCTTCTTTTAAGAGGTAACAGCGGTAGTGCCGGACGGGCGCTCGACATCAAGCGACCGACGTTCTTGCTTAAAACACCCAGCGCTCTTGAGTCGGCAGCTCGCCCAGGGTGGAATCCTGGTCGGCCACACGCAATTGCGGGGCGGTTACATCGGCGCTACGGGTGCCAATGGAACTGAAATGGGTCTGGGTCGTTACCGGACGGTCGAACGATGGGGCGTGCTGCTGACTCTGCTGCCATTGCTGCAACTGCTGGCCTGCAATCAGCGTGACCATCAGGGCCAGGCTGGCAAACAGCCCTTGTTGCAAGCGCAGTGGCGATACACGCAGTTGGCTGAGGCTTTGGCGAGTCATGCTGCATTTCTCCCACATTCTGATTATTCGTTGGGATAGCTATTGCAGAGCGCATGCCAGCTTTTTTATAAAATAAAAACCAATAAAATCAATAAGTTAAATATATGCACTAGGTCAATCGCCCAGCATCCTGCACGATGCCCTCTACTACGCCGTGCGAAATGCACGATGGTCAGTGGTCGGATGAAGGGATAGAAAGCACGGAGGGTGGTGCCGAAGGGGCAGACAGCATGAAAACGCTGTAAGGCGGGACTTCGCAGGAAGCCGCGCAGATAGCTGCACGACATCGCCTTTTATCGATCAGAATAAACCATGCAACTTGCCCGATTATTCCGGGACTAAACACCATCATTTATATAGTTAAGGAGCGCGGGACAGATGGAATCAGCCAAGGAACTTCAAGGCCGCATTCTTTTAGTGGATGACGAGTCCGCGATCCTCCGCACCTTCCGTTATTGCCTGGAAGATGAAGGCTACACCGTCGCCACCGCCAACAGCGCCGCCCAGGCCGATGCCCTGATGCAACGCCAGGTGTTCGACCTGTGCTTCCTGGACCTGCGCCTGGGTGAAGACGATGGCCTGGTGGTATTGGCCCAGATGCGTATCCAGGCACCGTGGATGCGCGTGGTGATCGTAACCGCCCATTCCGCCGTGGATACCGCCGTGGACGCAATCCAGGCCGGTGCCGCCGACTACCTGGTCAAGCCTTGCAGCCCCGACCAACTTCGCCTGGCCACCGCCAAACAGCTGGAAGTACGCCAACTTTCCGCGCGCCTGGAAGTATTGGAAGGCGCCGTACGCCAGCAGAAAGACGGCCTCGACTCCCACAGTCCGTCAATGATGGTTGTGCTTGAAACCGCACGCCAGGTGGCGGGTACCGATGCCAACATCCTGATCCTCGGCGAGTCCGGCACGGGTAAAGGCGAACTGGCCCGGGCCATTCACGGCTGGAGCAAGCGCGCGAAGAAATCCTGCGTGACCATCAACTGTCCGTCGCTGACGGCAGAACTGATGGAAAGCGAGCTGTTCGGCCATAGCCGTGGCGCCTTTACCGGTGCCAGTGAGAGCACGTTGGGCCGAGTCAACCAGGCGGACGGCGGTACGCTGTTTCTCGACGAGATCGGCGACTTTCCCCTCACTCTGCAACCCAAGTTGCTGCGATTTATCCAGGACAAGGAGTATGAGCGCGTGGGCGACCCGGTCACCCGTCGCGCCGATGTGCGTATCCTGGCCGCCACCAACCTGAACCTGGAAGACATGGTGCGCGACGGTCGCTTCCGGGAAGACTTGCTGTATCGCCTCAACGTCATCACCTTGCACCTGCCACCGCTGCGCGAGCGCAGTGAAGACATCCTCACCCTGGCAGACCGCTTCCTGGCGCGCTTCGTCAAGGAATACGCCCGCCCGGCGCGGGGCTTCAGTGATCAGGCGCGCGAAGCACTGCTCAACTATCGCTGGCCAGGCAATATCCGCGAACTGCGCAACGTGGTGGAACGCGCCAGCATCATCTGCCCACAGGAAAAGGTCGAAATCATCCACCTCGGCATGGCCGAACAACCGACCAATAACGCCCCGCGCATTGGCGCGGCGTTGAGCCTGGACGAGCTGGAGAAAGCCCATATCGGCGCCGTACTGGCCACCAGCGATACCCTGGACCAGGCCGCCCGCACCCTCGGCATCGACGCGTCGACCCTGTACCGCAAACGCAAACAGTACAACCTGTGAGCTGCACCCTATGAAGCTAGCGATGAAACTGCGCACTCGATTGTTCCTGAGTATCTCAGCGCTGATCACCGTCGCCCTGCTGGGTCTGATCCTGGGTCTGGTCAGCGTCATGCAAATGGCCAAGACCCAGGAGTCCCTGATTCGCAGCAACTTCGTCACGCTGGACCTGGGGCTCAAGCTGCGCCAAAGCCTGGGCGACCAATTGATCATGATGCTGGAACATCGCCCCGATCCGCAGGCATTGCAAAGCTCCAAGCAGCATTACTTCGACCTGCTGGACCAAGGCATCGCCCATGAGCAACGCGACGGCCATAGCCACGGCTTCAGCCAGGCGCGAGCCCAATACCAGGACCTGCTGGACGCCTTCGAGCAATCCCAGCAGGCGTCGCCACCACCGGGCAGCAAGGAAAAACTCACCGAAACCTTCAATGTGCTGCGCAACGGGCTGATTGCCGAACATAAACAGGCCCTGGAAAACATCAGCGCCAGCGAGCATAAATCCCGCGCGCGCGCCTTGCTGATCGCCGGTTTGCTGGGGTTGGTGGGCCTTGCAGTGCTGATCATCGGATTTGTCACGGCCCATGGCATCGCCCGGCGATTTGGCGGCCCGATCGAAGCGCTGGCAAAAGCAGCGGACAAGATCGGCCAGGGCGATTTTGAAGTGACGCTGCCGCTCTCTTCGGCAGCGGAAATGAACCTGTTGACGCGTCGCTTCGGCCTTATGGCCGAGGCGGTGCGCCAGCATCAGGCGACTAACGTTGACGAGTTGCTGGCCGGCCAGCAGCGCCTGCAAGCCGTGCTCGACAGCATCGACGACGGCCTGCTGATGATTGACCGCCAAGGCCGCCTGGAGCATCTCAATCCGGTTGCACAACGCCAATTGGGCTGGGACGAGGAACGCCTCGGCCAAGGCCTTGGCGAAGCCCTGGTGCGCCCGGAGCTGGATGAACAACTGCAACTGGTGTTGCGCGGCGGCACTCTGGAGCGCGCGCCGGAGGACCTGGAAGTCGAAGTCGAGGGCGAACTGCGCCTGCTGACCTACAGCCTCACCCCTGTCAGCCATACCCAGGGACATATCCTTGGCGCGGTGATGGTGCTGCATGACGTCACCGAACAGCGCGCCTTCGAACGGGTGCGCAGCGAATTCGTCTTGCGCGCCTCCCATGAACTGCGCACGCCGGTGACCGGCATGCACATGGCGTTCGGCCTGTTCCGTGAACGCGCGAAGTTCCCGCCGGAATCCCGTGAAGCGGACCTGCTGGATACGGTCAACGAAGAAATGCAGCGCCTGATGCAGTTGATCAACGACCTGCTCAATTTCTCGCGCTACCAGAATGGCCTGCAGAAACTCACCTTGGGCCCCTGCGACGTGACCGATCTGCTCGAACACGCCCGCGCGCGCTTTGTGGAGCCCGCCAATGCGCAACACATCGAACTGTTGGTAGAAGTGCAATCCGACCTGCCACGGCTGTATGCCGACCAGGCGCAATTGGAACGGGTGCTCGACAACCTGTTGGGCAATGCCCTGCGTCATACCGCCGACGGTGGGCAAATTCGCCTGCAGGCGCGACGTCATGGCGAGCGGGTGATTATCAGCGTCGAAGACAACGGCGAAGGTATCGCTTATGGCCAGCAAGGGCGCATCTTCGAACCCTTTGTCCAGGTTGGGCGCAAGAAGGGCGGCGCCGGCCTGGGGCTGGCGCTGTGCAAGGAGATCGTGCAATTGCACGGCGGCCGCATGGGGGTGTATTCGCGGCCGGGGCAGGGCACCCAGTTCTATATGGCGCTGCCCTTGTAGGCGCCAGCTTAGCGCCGGTTCAGGGCACGCAGGATGGCAGCACTTTCGGCATCCGGCACGCCATCGAACCGGGATGGCCGGAAGCGCATCTGGAACGCCGCGATCACATGGCGCGTGGCGACATCCAACTCACCCGTCTGGGGTGTCGGGTAACCGAGGAGCGCCAATTCTTCCTGGAACCAGGTAATGCTCGGCAATTCAGCGGCATACTGCACCTGGAAACGGGCGACGGCCTGGGCATCCGGCCACACACTCAGGCCTTCATCGGCCAGGCGCTTCCAGGGGAACAGCGGCCCCGGATCGAGCTTTCGCAGCGGCGCGATATCGCTATGGCCGATGATGTTCCTGGGGTCGATGCCATTGCGCTTGCTGATGTCCTTGAGCAGCACCACCAGCGATTTCACCTGGGCCTCCGAGTACGGGTACCACAAGCGGCCTGTGGGGGTGTCCTTGTAGCCAGGGTTTACGATCTCGATGCCGATGGAGCTGGAGTTGAGCCAGGTACGCCCCATCCACTCGCTTTCTCCCGCATGCCAGGCACGTTGGCTCTCATCCACCAGCTTGTAGATGGTGGCACCGGCGTCGTCACCGATCAGGTAATGAGCGCTGACCTGGCCGTGGGTCAGCAGGGCGAGGGAACGCTCAAGGTTAGTGGAGGTGTAGTGCACGACCACGAACTGCACGCGATTGTCGTGGTTCGCCGAAGGGTGGCGGGTGTCCAGGCGCGGACCACTGGCGCAGCCGGCGAGCAGAAGAAATACACAGGCGAAGTACAAGGATTTCATGGCGGAAGACAGTACGCTGAAGACGATAATGCAACAGTGTAACGTACCGTTTGTGGCCAGCGGTCAAATTACACGATGGAACGCCTTTTACGCGGCCTGCACCTGATTACGCCCAGCCGCCTTGGCCCGATACAACGCCTCGTCGGCTCGCTTGAGCGCCAGCTCACTGCGCTCACCCGGCTGCAGTTGCGCCACGCCCATGGACACGGTAATCGTCACCGGCTCGCCCTTGAAGTGGAATGGGCAGGCGGCAATCGCGGCACGCAGTACTTCCCCCACTGCCAGGGCGTCCGAGAGGGACGAGTCAGGCATCAGCAACACAAACTCCTCACCGCCAAACCGCGCTATAAAGTCATTGGGGCGCAGGCGCTTGCGCAGGACGTTGGCGATGATTTTCAGCACCTTGTCACCCGCCAGATGGCCATAGCCATCGTTGATGCGCTTGAAGTGATCCAGGTCCAACATCGCCAGCGACAGGCTATTGCCACGCTGGTGCCAGGCATTGACCTCATGGTCCAGACGCTCGCTCCAGGCCGCACGGTTAGGCAAACCGGTGAGCGGATCGACCAGGGCCTTCTGGCGTTGCACCTCCAGGTGCTCACGGTAACCCTGGGCTTCCTGCTCCATATTGGCGACCCGCTCGGCCAGGCCTTTCAGGCGCGCCGCCACTTCCTGCTCGCGCTGGTCACGTTGTTGCTGGTGCTCGTCCATGGTCCCGAGCAAACCCTCCAGATGGCTTTCGAGCACCTGTTTGAGACTGTCCAGGTCCGCGGCTTCCTGGACACTGCTTTGCAGGCCGTCGACCTGTTCGCGAATCTGCGTGTCCAGCTCCCTGGCAGCGGAGCGGCTGTCGGCATGGCCGTCGCTGGCCACCTGCAGATGGCCCTGGAAGGCTTCAAGGCGTTCGTTGAGCTGTTTGAGGTAAGCCTCAAACTCGTGCTGGCCGCTGTCGGTGATCGCCAGCATCAGCACCGCCAGGTCATCGAGGATCGGCAGCAATTCGTACCAATTCAAGCCGTGGGCCAAGCGTTCACGCATGGCTTCGGCCTGGGGCCGATGGCGCTCGGGCAGGGCCAGCTCCTCCAGCAGGCCGATCAGGGTATCTTCGATGTGCTTGGCCACGGAGCTGTACGATGGCTCCGGTGAATCCGGCAGGGAGTAGAGGCCATCCGATTGAAGTTCGTCGGGGTCCGGTTCTTCGACGTCAAGAACCGGAGGGAACGAGAGGCTGCCGATCACCGTCTCCTGCGGCGCCTCGACGGCAACCTGCGGCGTTTCGATAAAGGCGGCGAGCGCGCTTTCGGTGGCGGGCTCTTGCAACTGCGGCTCAGGCTCCCAGGGCTCGACAGGTGCTGGAGATACGTCGACAGCCGCAGCTACTGCGGCCCTTTGGGCAGGCGCCTCGTACACAAACTTTTCACTGGCGACATCGGCGGCCTTGGCGGGCGCTGCGGCTTCGGGCTGCGCGGCAAGCGGCGCCTGAGGCGGCGGCGCAAAGGCCCGCAACGCTTGCGTCAACTCGTCGGACTGCTCGGGCTCCTGGGGCTCGGCGGCGGGCTTGGGGGCAACAGGGGCCGGCGGCGGACTGGGGATGGGCTCGCTGGCCGGCGCCTCGCTCGAAGCGTCCTTGGCCCCAAACAGGCGTTGCAACAAACCCGGCCCGGGACGCACGGTTTCACCGTCCGGCTCCAGGTTATCCAGCGCCTGCCCTTGCAGGCTGCTCAACTCGCTGAGCAATAAGGGAATCTCGCGCGCCTGACTGACGCGGCCATCCAACTGCTTGGCAAAGGTTTTCAGCGGACGGGCGACCTCACGGGGCAGCGGCAGCTTTTGCAACTGCGTGACCAGGGAGGTCAGTGCGGTGCTCATCTGGTCGATCCGGGTTTCGCGGCGCTGCTCCGAATCCAGTACCGCCTTCTCCAGGCGCGGCAGCAAGGCGGCGAGGGCGGCGTCCATGTCGTCGGTACGCACGACGTCGCGCATTTCCTTCATGCATTGGTCAACCGCGCGGTCGGTGCCTTCTGCCGCCAGTGTGCTGCGCACCAGCCCACGACGCAGCAGGTCGAGGCGGGCAGCCCAACGGCGTTCGAGCTTTTCTTGTTGCTCGATGCTTAACAGGTATTTTTCTTTCCAGCGCTGGGCGTCGTCGCTCATGCAAGGGGTCCGCGAGGGCCGGGGCTCAACGCGGGCAATGCATCAGCCGTGAGCGAACCCGGCAGACGAATCTCTACCGCGACTGGCAGGTGATCGGAGATGGGCTGCGCCAATACCTGCACACTCTCGAGTGTGAGGCTCGGGCTGAGCAGGATATGGTCAAGACAGCGTTGCGGGCGCCAGCTGGGGAACGTGGCTTCGACTTGCGGCGCCAGTAACCCGAGGTCACGCAACGGGGAATTCAGCAGGAGGTCGTTCGCATGGGTGTTCATGTCACCCATCAACACCTGATGCTTGTAGTTGCCAATCAGGTCGCGCACGTAGGCTAACTGCAGGTTGCGCGTACGCCCCCCGAGCGCCAGGTGCATCATCACCACCACCAAGGCCTCAGGCCCTTCGCCAAAACGCACGAGAATCGCCCCGCGCCCCTTGGGGCCCGGCAATGGGTGATCTTCGATGGAGGTGGGCTTCAAACGACTGAGCACACCATTACTGTGCTGCGCCAGGCGTCCGAGGTTGCGATTGAGCTGCTGGTACCAGTACGGGAAGGCCCCGAGGTGCGCCAGGTGTTCGACCTGATTGATATAGCCGGAACGCATGCTGCCGCCGTCGGCTTCCTGCAGGGCGACCAGGTCGAAATCATTCAACAGGTCGCCGATCTTCTGCAGGTTACCGGCCCGGCCGTTGTGGGGCAGCAAATGCTGCCAGCCCCGGGTGAGGTAGTGCCGGTACTTCTCGGTGCTGTTGCCCACCTGGATATTGAAGCTGAGCAGGCGCAGGCGGTTGTCTGCCGGCAAACCTGTGGACTCCAGGTGATGTTCGTTGACCTGCGGTTCACGCAGGCCAACCACACGTTCAGTACCCCAGCGGCGCATGAGGAGCCCCTTACTTGGCTGCGCGTTCTTTGGCGATCAACTGGTCGGCAACGTTGAGGGTCGCTTCAGGACCACCGGTAGTGCCCAGGTCGAAACGGTACTTGCCGTTGACAATCATGGTTGGTACGCCTTGCACGCCGTACTTCTGCGCCAGCTCCTTGGCCTGCTTGATCTGGCCCTGGATCGCGAAGGAGTTGAAGGTGGCCAGGAACTTGTCCTTGTCGACGCCTTGGGTAGCAATGAAGTCAGCCATTTCGTCCGGCTTGGTCAGGCGCTTGCCTTGTTTCTGGATGGCGTCGAATACCGCGTTGTGGACCTTGTGCTCCACCCCCATGGCTTCCAGGGTCAGGAACAGTTGGCCGTGTGCATCCCATGGGCCGCCGAACATGGCGGGGATGCGCTTGAAGTTCACGTCCTTGGGCAGCTTCTCGACCCAAGGATTGATGACCGGCTCAAAAGCGTAGCAATGCGGGCAGCCGTACCAGAACAGCTCCACCACCTCGATCTTGCCCGGTACCGAAACCGGCACTGGGTTGGCCAATTCAACGTAGGTTTTACCGGCTTCAAGCGGCACATCGGCAGCTTGCGCGGTCATGCCGAAAAGGCTGGCAGTGACGAGAGCGGCGCTGAGGATCAGATTACGCATGCTTTACTCCTGGACAAATAAAGTCGCCTCACGCGACCTTTGTTGTGACAGGTCTACGCGGGCATGAGTTCGTTAGTGTAACGGCAGCGGCCACAAAAAAGGGCGGCCTAAGCCACCCTTTTTATGCTTGCATCGATGGATTAATCGAGCGTTAACGTTGCCGGGACACTTAGTGCAGGCCCTGGATGTAGCTGGAGACGGCGGCAATGTCCTCGTCACTCAGCTTGCGGGCGATGGTGCGCATGATTGCCGCGTCGCCATCATTGGCTCGCCCTGCCTCTTCCTTACGGAAATCGGTCAGTTGCTTGGCAATGTAAGTGGCGTGCTGGCCGCTCAGGTGCGGGAAGCCGGCGGCGGCTATGCCCGCGCCATTGGGCGAGTGGCAACCGGTGCAGGCAGGCAGGCCTTTATCCAGGTCACCGCCGCGGAACAGTTTCTCACCACGGGCCACCAGTTTCGGATCAGCAGCTCCCACACTGCCTTTCTGGCTGGCAAAATACGCCGCGATATCCGCCAGGTCCTGATCACTGAGGTTGGTCAGCAGGCCGGTCATTTCCAGGACCGTGCGCTTGCCATCCTTGATGTCGTGCATCTGCTTGGTCAGGTAACGCTCACCCTGGCCGGCCAATTTGGGGAAGTTCGGCGCCGGGCTGTTACCATCCGGCCCATGACAGGCACCACATACGGCGGCTTTCGCTTGACCGGCAGTGGCATCACCTTTAAGGGGGCCCTCTGCGGCGACGGCAACACCGGTGATGCCCAAGGTCAACAGCAGACTCACGATCAGTTTGTTCATCAGCTAATCCAACTACGGCTAAGGGTTTAAGAGTTATCTACCGGGTTTACTCACCATCAACTCAATGATGGCCTGGTAATCCTCGGTACTGCAGTCCATGCACAAACCACGCGGCGGCATTGCCTTGAAACCCTGGGTCACGTGTTGCACCAGCGTGTCCATGCCCTGCGCCAGTCTTGGCGCCCAGGCTGCCTGGTCACCCCGTTTCGGGGCGTTCGGCAGTTGGCCGGCATGGCAAGCCACGCAAACTCGGTTGTACACCGCTTCCGGATCCTGTGTAGCCTGAGCGCCATACAGCGGAACCAGGGCACCGAAAGCGAGCAACCATCGGGTCATACATCGACCTTTTCAGGGTTTGAGAGCGTTTTGCGTTCTAATGCGCAATAAAGGTCTATCGCTCCCGTGAACTTCATCCTTCGCTGGGACAAAGCACACACAAAATCTGCGGCATTATATACTGGCGCTACTGAAACGGAAACGACACCGCTTGCCGCACCCTTTTTCGGCACCGCCCACATCGGAAATCTCATGCAACTCAAGAACCCCATCCTCGGCCTGTGCCAACAGTCCACCTTCATGCTCAGCGCCGCCAAAGTTGACCAATGCCCCGATGACGAAGGCTTTGAAGTCGCCTTTGCCGGTCGCTCCAACGCCGGTAAATCCAGCGCACTGAACACCCTGACCCACGCCAGCCTCGCGCGCACCTCGAAAACCCCGGGCCGCACGCAGTTACTCAACTTCTTCAAGCTAGACGATGATCGGCGTCTGGTCGACCTGCCGGGCTACGGTTATGCAAAAGTACCTATCCCGCTGAAGCTGCACTGGCAGCGCCACCTGGAGGCTTACCTGGGTGGCCGCGAGAGTTTGAAGGGGTTGATCCTGATGATGGACATCCGTCATCCAATGACCGACTTCGACCTGCTGATGCTGGATTGGGCGGTCGCCAGCGGCATGCCGATGCATATCCTGCTGACCAAGGCCGACAAGCTCACCTACGGCGCCGCCAAGAACACCCTGCTTAAAGTGCAGTCCGAAATCCGCAAGGGTTGGGGTGACACAATCACCATCCAGCTGTTCTCGGCCCCCAAGCGCATGGGCCTGGAAGATGCCTATACCGTGCTGGCCGGCTGGATGGAGTTGGCTGACAAAGGCGCGGAACTCGCCGAGTAACTTTTCTGCGGGCAAAAAAAACCCCGGACTTCGTATGGGGAGGGGAAGTTCGGGGTTCAAGTACCGGACCGCTAGGGCGGGGTCCGGATATCTGCCAACACTTAACACAACATAGGAGCATTGAAGGGCTTCACCACCCATTCAGTAACTCTGAGTAGCAGTTCACAGGTTAAGTTCCGGCAGGTTCAAAAAACTATTGGAAATAACTGCAGCGGATTTCCGATCTAAAGCATTCCGCCACCACGCTCGGTGGTGGCGATGCCGCGAAATCAGTGCGCTTCGTCCCAGTTGTCGCCTACGCCAACGTCCACCACCAACGGCACATCCAACTGCGCCGCCGCACTCATGTGCTCGCGAATCTTCTCGCTGACCTCGGCCACCAGATCCTCACGCACCTCCAGCACCAATTCATCGTGTACCTGCAGGATCACCTTGGCATCCAGGCCCGACGCGGTCAGCCAGCTATCCACCAGCACCATGGCTTTCTTGATGATATCCGCCGCCGTGCCCTGCATCGGCGCGTTGATCGCCGTGCGTTCTGCGGCCGCGCGCTCCTGGGGCTTGTTGGAGTTGATATCCGGCAAATACAGCCGACGTCCGAAGAAGGTTTCCACGTAGCCTTGATCGGCAGCCTGGGCGCGGGTGCGCTCCATGTACTCGCGAACGCCTGGGTAGCGGGCGAAGTACACATCGATGTAAGCCTTGGCGGTCTTGGTATCGACACCGATGTCCTTGCCGAGCTTCTGTGCCCCCATGCCGTAGATCAGGCCAAAGTTGATCGCCTTGGCACTGCGACGCTGATTAGAGGTGACCTCAGCCAATTCAACCTTGAACACCTCGGCCGCCGTGGCGGTATGCACGTCCAGGTCGTTACGGAACGCATTCATCAGCCCCTCGTCCTTGGACAGGTGCGCCATGATCCGCAGCTCGATCTGCGAATAGTCCGCCGCCAGCAGTTTGTAGCCCTTGGGCGCGACAAATGCCTGGCGGATGCGTCGCCCTTCGGCGGTGCGCACCGGGATGTTCTGCAGGTTCGGGTCGCTGGAAGACAGCCGCCCGGTCGCCGCCACCGCCTGATGGTAAGAGGTGTGAACACGCCCGGTCCGCGGGTTGATCTGCTCCGGCAAACGGTCGGTGTAAGTGCTTTTCAGCTTGCTCATGCTGCGGTACTGCATCAGTACCTTGGGCAGCGGATAGTCATCTTCGGCCAGCTTGGCCAGCACTTCCTCTGCCGTGGATGCCTGGCCCTTGCCCGTCTTTTTCAGCACCGGCAGGCCGAGTTTCTCGTAGAGAATCGCGCCGAGCTGCTTGGGCGAACCCAGGTTGAATGCTTCGCCGGCGATCTCGAACGCCTGGCGCTCCAGTTCGACCATCTTGTTGCCCAGCTCGATGCTCTGGACACCGAGCAGCTGCGCATCCACCAGCGCGCCCTGGCGTTCGATACGCGCCAGCACCGGTACCAGGGGGATTTCGATGTCCGTCAACACACTTGCCAGGCTCGGTATGGCGGTGAGCTGTGCGTACAGTGCCTGATGCAGGCGCAGCGTCACGTCGGCATCCTCGGCGGCATAGGGGCCAGCCTGTTCGAGCGGGATCTGGTCGAAGGTGAGCTGCTTGGCGCCTTTGCCGGCGATGTCCTGGAAACTGACGGTGTCGTAGTCCAGGTACTTCTTGGCCAGGCTGTCCATGTCATGGCGGGTCGCAGTGGAATTCAACACGTAGGATTCAAGCATGGTGTCGAACGCGATACCGCGCACGCTGATGCCATTCGCCGGGTCGCCGCCAATGGCACAGTTGGCCAGGATATTCATGTCGAACTTGGCGTGCTGGCCGACCTTGAGCTTGCTCGGGTCTTCCAATAATGGCTTCAAGGCCAGCAGCACGGTGTCGCGATCCAGCTGCTGCGGCGCACCGATGTAGGAATGGGTCAGCGGGATGTAGGCGGCTTCATGGGGCTGCACGGCGAAGGAAACCCCCACCAGTTGCGCCTGTTGAGCGTCGATCCCGGTGGTTTCGGTGTCGAAAGCGAACAACGTCGCGTCGTTGAGTTTCTTCAGCCAGACATCGAATGTGGCTTGGTCGAGGATCGTGGTGTAGGTCGTTTCTGCGGGTGCCGCAGGAGTAGCTTCAATAACCTCTTCGGCAACAGGCGCGGCCTTGAGCTCCACTCGCTTGGCATCGCGCTGAATCTCATCGAACCAGCTCTTGAACTCCAGCAGGGTGTAAAGCTCCAGCAACTTTTCGCGATCCGGTTCAATCAGGTGCAAATCGTCCAGACCCACGTCCAGCGGCACATCGATCTTGATCGTCGCCAACTGATAGGAGAGGAATGCCATCTCCTTATGCTCTTCCAGCTTCGCCGGCAGCGTCTTGGCACCCCGGATCGGCAGGCTCGGCACAATATCCAACTGCTCATAAAGTTCTTTGAGGCCGCCGTTCACCCCCACCAGCAAGCCGGAAGCGGTCTTCGGACCAATGCCCGGAACGCCCGGGATGTTGTCGGACGAATCGCCCATCAACGCCAGATAGTCGATGATCTGCTCCGGAGCGACGCCAAATTTCTCCTTTACGCCCTCGATGTCCATCGAGCTACCGGTCATGGTGTTGACCAGGGTAATGTGCCCGTCGACCAACTGCGCCATGTCCTTATCGCCGGTGGAGATCACCACCGGACGGTCAGCGGCGGCACTGCTGCGGGCCAGGGTGCCGATCACGTCATCGGCCTCGACGCCTTCGACGCACAGCAAAGGGAAGCCCAGGGCGATCACGCTCTGGTGCAGGGGCTCGATTTGCACGCGCATGTCATCGGGCATGCTTGGGCGGTTGGCCTTGTATTCGGCGTACATGTCATCGCGAAACGTCCCACCCTTGGCGTCGAACACTACCGCGAACGGGCTGTCCGGGTACTGCTTGCGCAGGCTTTTGAGCATGTTCAACACGCCCTTGACCGCACCGGTCGGCAGGCCTTTGGAGGTGGTCAGCGGTGGCAGCGCGTGGAACGCGCGGTACAGGTAAGACGAACCGTCCACCAGGACGAGGGGGGCTTGGCTCATGAGCAGGATCAACCTTTTCGGCGGGTCAGGCGCTAGAATAGCCGGACCAATGAAAACAAAGGGACAAGGTTATCATGCGTACATTCAATCGCCTGCTGTTGACCGGCCTGATTGCACTCGCTCCGATGGCTGCCATGGCGGCAGACGGCGCGCCTTCGGGTGATCCGGAAGTGACCATTCGCACGGAAGGCGACCGGACCATCCAGGAGTACCGTCAAAACGGTTTCCTGTATGCAATCAAGGTGACCGTAAAAGGCGCACCGCCGTATTTCCTGGTACGCGCAGACGGAACCGACGCGAACTTCATCCGCTCTGACCAGCCGGATATGCTGATCCCGTCATGGAAGATCTTCGAATGGAAATGATTTCTTAACTTCAATTGGCGCCGCGCACCGCGGCGCCCGTACTGGCAGTTTTAACCATGTCTGTGTTCACCCCCCTGGCTCGGCCCGAGCTGGAAACCTTTCTCGCCCCCTACGGGCTCGGCCGCCTGCTTGACTTCCAGGGGATTGCCGCTGGTAGCGAAAACACCAATTTCTTTATCAGCCTGGAACAGGGCGAGTACGTCCTGACCCTGGTTGAGCGCGGCCCCGTGCAGGAAATGCCGTTCTTCATCGAACTGCTCGACGTGCTCCACGACGCCGACCTGCCGGTGCCCTACGCTCTGCGCACCACCGATGGCGTGGCCCTGCGCGAATTGGCCGGCAAACCGGCACTGCTGCAACCGCGCCTGGCCGGCAAGCACATCAAGGAGGCCAACCCACAGCATTGCGCCCAGGTCGGCGACCTGCTCGGCCATCTGCACTTGGCGACGCAGGGCGAGAAGGTGCTGGAGCGCAAGACCGATCGCGGGCTGGATTGGATGCTCAGCGAAGGTGCGCAGCTGATTTCGCACCTGGACGATGCGCAGCAAAGCCTGCTGCAAGCAGCATTGACTGAAATCGAGGCCCATAAGGCCGAGATCCTCGCCCTGCCACGCGCCAACGTGCACGCCGACCTGTTCCGTGACAACGCGATGTTCGAGGGCACGCACCTGACGGGTCTGATCGACTTCTACAATGCCTGCTCGGGCCCGATGCTGTACGACGTGGCGATCGCCCTGAATGACTGGTGTTCGGACGCCGATGGCGTGATTGATGGCCCGCGCGCCCGTGCGCTGCTGGGTGCCTACGCGGGCCTGCGGCCGTTCACGGCCAAGGAGGCCGAGCTATGGCCGACCATGCTGCGGGTGGCGTGCGTGCGGTTCTGGCTGTCGCGCCTGATCGCCGCTGAATCGTTTGCCGGGCAGGATGTGTTGATCCACGATCCCGCCGAGTTCGAGCATCGGTTGACGCAGCGTCAGCAGGTCAGCGTCCACCTGCCATTCGCGCTCTAAGGACCAACCCGGTCAAAATGTGGGAGCAAGCCCCCTCCCACATTTGATCTGCGCTGCGGCTTATAACGACTCCAGGCAACCTGCCAAGTCATTCCCCAATTTCTCCAGCACCTGCTCATAACCCTGGGCCGTGGCCGGGGTGTAGCCGCCCAGCGCATCCAATTCCGCCAGCTTCACCGGCAAACCTGCCACCAGGGTTTCGGCCAAACGCGGACGCAACGGCGGCTCACTGAACACACAGGTCTTGCCCACTTCCTGCAAACGCGTACGCATCGCCGCCACATGCTGGGCGCCAGGCTGCACTTCGGCAGCAACGCTGAACACGCCGGTGTGCTTGAGTCCGTAGGCGTCTTCGAAGTAATCAAAGGCTTCGTGGAACACGAAGTAAGGTTTGTCACCGATGCTCGCCAGGCGTTTTTTCAGGCGCGCATCCAGTGCATCAAGGCGCTCGTCGAAAGCCTTGGCATTACTCTGATAACGCGCGGCGTTCACGGGGTCGGCTGCACTGAGGTCAGCGGCCATACGCGCTGCGATCACCCGAGCGTTCACCGTGGACAGCCACAGGTGCGCATCCAGGCTCCCCGGGCGGTGATCATGGTCATGTTCGTCGGCATCGTCGGCGTGGGAATGGCTATCTTCGGCGAACCTACGCAATTTCAGCCCGGGCAGGTCTTGAACCGCTACGGTCGGCGCGGTACGCCCCTTGAGCACGCGAGGCAGGAAGCCCTCCATGTCCGGCCCGATCCAATACAGCAGATCGACCGACTGCACACGCCGTACGTCGGATGGACGCAAGGCGAAGTTATGGGGCGATGCACCCGGCGGTAGCAACACCTCCGGAACCGCCACACCGTCCTGCACGGCAGCGGCAATCAACTGCAATGGCTTGATGCTCGTGAGCACCTTGACCTCGGCCTGAGCGGCGCCAGCGAGGAACAAACTGGTGACAAATACGACAAAAACGGGAAAAAGTCGGGACACGATGACCACTCAATGACGTAGGAACGGGTAACATAATAACGTCTCTATCAAATATCTGTCGCCGCTCATGCCTAAAACACCGCTTGCCAGCCGTCCACACGACCACTCTCACTGCGTGCATACCGCGCTGTCGGAGGCCGACACCCTGTGCGCACAGAAAGGCTTGCGCCTGACCGCCCTGCGTCGCCGGGTGCTGGAACTCGTCTGGCAGAGCCATAAGCCCCTGGGTGCCTACGACATCCTGGGCGTGCTCAGCGAGCAGGACGGCCGCCGCGCCGCGCCGCCGACCGTGTACCGCGCGCTGGATTTCCTGCTGGAAAACGGCCTGGTGCACCGCATTGCCTCGCTCAACGCTTTTGTCGGCTGCAACCACCCGGAACACGCGCATCAGGGCCAGTTCCTGATCTGCCGCGAGTGCCACGCCGCCATCGAGCTTGAACAAAAGAGCATCAGCGACGCCATCATCAAGAGCTCCGCCGACGTAGGCTTCCGGGTCGAAGGGCAGACGGTCGAAGTGGTCGGCCTGTGCTCGGGCTGCCAGGGGGCTTGATGAGCAATGTGTTAATTCGCCTGGAGCAGGTCGGCGTCACGTTTGCCGGGCAAAACGTGCTGGACAACATCGCGTTGAGCGTCGAGCCGGGGCAGATCGTCACCCTGATCGGCCCCAATGGCGCCGGCAAGACCACCCTGGTGCGCGCCGTACTCGGCCTGCTCAAGCCCGACACCGGCAGCGTGTGGCGCAAGCCCAGGCTGCGCGTGGGCTACATGCCGCAAAAGCTGCACGTTGATCCGACCCTGCCCTTTTCTGTACTGCGGTTTTTGCGCCTGGTGCCCGGCGTGGACCGCACCCGCGCGCAGGCGGCCCTGAAGGAGGTCGGCGCCGAGCAGGTCATCGACAGCCCGGTGCAAAGCATCTCCGGCGGCGAAATGCAGCGTGTGCTGCTGGCCCGTGCCCTGTTGCGCGAGCCCGAGTTGCTGGTGCTGGATGAACCCGTGCAGGGCGTCGACGTCGCCGGCCAGGCCGACCTGTACAGCCTGATTACCCGCCTGCGCGACCGCCATGGCTGCGGCGTGCTGATGGTCTCCCATGACTTGCACTTGGTGATGAGCACCACCGACCAGGTGGTATGCCTCAACCGCCACGTGTGCTGCTCCGGCCACCCGGAACAAGTCAGCAGCGACCCGGCGTTCGTCGAGCTGTTCGGCAAGAACGCCCAGAGCCTGGCGATCTATCACCACCATCACGACCATGCCCATGACCTGCATGGCGCTGTCGTAGACGATCCCGCGACGCCCCACACCCACGTTCATGGAGATAGCTGCAAGCATGGCTGATTTTCTGCTTTACGCCCTGCTGGCAGGCTTGGCTCTGGCGCTGGTGGCGGGCCCACTGGGCTCGTTCGTGGTCTGGCGGCGCATGGCGTACTTTGGCGACACCTTGTCCCACGCCGCGCTGCTGGGCGTGGCCATGGGCTTCCTGCTAGATGTGAGCCCGACCATCGCCGTGACCGTGGGCTGCCTGCTGCTGGCGGTGCTGCTGGTGACCCTGCAACAGCGCCAGCCACTGGCCTCGGACACCCTGCTGGGCATCCTGGCGCCAAGCACGCTGTCCCTGGGCCTGGTGGTGCTGAGCTTTATGCATGAAGTGCGCATCGACCTGATGGCCTATCTGTTCGGCGACCTGCTGGCGATCAGCCCCACCGATCTTGCCTGGATTCTCGGCGGCAGCGCCGCCGTATTGGTGCTATTGGTCGCCCTGTGGCGCCCACTGCTGGCCATCACGGTGCATGAAGAACTGGCCAGGGTCGAAGGTTTGCCCGTACCAGCGTTGCGCATGGCCCTGATGCTGCTGATTGCCGTGGTGATCGCTGTCGCGATGAAGATTGTCGGCGTATTGTTGATCACGTCGCTGTTGATCATTCCCGCCGCCGCCGCCCAGCGCCACGCCCGCTCACCGGAGCAGATGGCGATCGGTGCCAGCCTGTTGGGGATGCTGGCAGTGTGCGGGGGCCTGGCGTTGTCATGGTTCAAGGACACGCCTGCCGGACCGTCGATTGTAGTCACGGCGGCCGCCCTGTTTCTGCTGAGTTTTGTCCTGCCCCGTCGAGGGGTGTAGACTTGCTCGCTTTTTGCGCAAATAGAGAGTCGCAGGAATGAAGCTGTTCACCTCCCGTTATCTGCTCCTTGCCGCGTTTTCCCTGCTGCTGGGCGCCTGTCAAAGCACACCGCCCGCCGCCCCAGAGGCCCCGGATCCGCGTGCTGCGGCCATCGCGCAGCTGGAGCAAAACCTGGCCAGCAGTGAGCTGGCCACCGCCGAAGACCAACTGGCCGCACTGCAGGCCCAGTCGCCCAATGACCCGACGCTGGAACCCTACCAACGGCAATTGGCCGAGGCTTACCTGCAGCGCAGCCAGATCGTGCTGCAAAAAGGCGATGTAAACGCCGCCGCCACCGCCCTGAGCCGTGCCCGCGCGCTGATGCCCAAGGCGCCGGCGCTGACCGGTGGCGTCAACAGCGCCATCACCCACGCCCGTAAAGTCGAGCTGGATAAAGCCGAAGAGGCCCTCAAGGCCGCCGAAGCCAAGCCCGCTGCCAAGGTCATCGACCCGGCCGCGCCAAGCACCACCGTGGCGCTGAACCTCACTGATATTGAAGCGCTGCGCCATCAGCTGGATGCGATTGCCACCGATGTGCTGAATTACCAGTGTGATGTGACGATCCAGGCGCCACGCACCCAGGATTACCCGTGGCTGGCCACGTTGCTGACCAAACGGGTGAAGCGTATTGATTCAGGGTATGACCTGAAGATTCACCGGCAGATTCTGAAACATATTCCGGCGCAGGTTGTGCTGACTCCGCGCAAGGCGGAATAACGCATCGGGGGCAAGCCCCTCTCACATTTGAATTGTGAGAGGGGCTTGCCCCCGATAGCGATCCAACAAGCAACCAATAAATTAAGCCGGAATCGCCTTAGCCTTCGGCTCACGATCCCAAACCCGATGCTGTGCAATCGCGGCAAAAAACGCCTTGAACGCCTTAGCATCCGACCCCACGATCAACCCCGCATCCGTCTCCAGCTTCAGCAGATCCAGCAGTGGCTTCGCGTCACTGGCAACCGCAATCGCCTTCAGGTGTTTGTAGGCTTCCAGAACGTAATGCAGCGCCACACCATCACCGCTCAGTGCTTTCACCGACTCTTTTCCGCCCGGGATAAACACGGCGTCAAACGCAATCGACGGCATGCCTTCCATCGACGCATCCACCGGCAGGCTCTTGCCATCGGCCGTCTTCACCGGCGCCGAGGTCGGCCCCAGCAACTTGGCATGGGCACCTTCTGCCGCCAGGGCTTTTTTCAGCGCATCGATAGCCGCGCCATCCACACCGTCAGCCGCGAGAATCGCGACTTTGCGCGTCTTGATATCGCCGGACAGCAGGTTCACCTGGCTCAATGCCGGCGACTCTTTCAGCGAAGACTCACGCGGCGCTACCGTGCCTTTGGTCGGCGCCGGCAGACCAAGGTTCTGCGCCACGCGCTTGGCCAGTTCCAGATCGATATTGGCCAGAATCTCGTTGACCTGCCGCGCGCGGATAAACTCACGCTCCACCTTGCCCAACTCGAAGCTGTAAGCCGCGATAATGTGCTCTTTCTCATGGTGGCTCATGCTGTGGAAAAACAGTGCAGCCTGGGAGAAGTGGTCGCCAAATGACTCACTGCGCTCACGCACCTTATTGGCATCGACGCGCTCGTAATAGGTTTCGAAACCACCATCCTGGGCAGCCGGCGGCGTTTCTTTCGGCCAACCACCATCAATCGAATTCGGCTCGTACGCGGCTCGGCCCTTGTCGATCACGGTGCGATGCTGGGCGTCGCGCTGGCCGTTGTGGAAAGGTACTACCGGCCGGTTGATCGGCAGCTCATGGAAGTTCGGCCCACCGAGACGGCTGATCTGCGTATCCGTGTAGGAAAACAGACGACCTTGCAGCAACGGGTCGTTGGTGAAGTCGATACCCGGCACGATGTGGCCCGGGCAAAACGCGACCTGCTCGACTTCGGCAAAGAAGTTATCCGGGTTGCGGTTCAGCACCATCTTGCCCAGCGGTGTGATCGGCACCAGTTCCTCGGGGATGATCTTGGTCGGATCGAGCAGGTCAAAGTCGAACTTATGCTCGTCTTCTTCCGCAACGATCTGCACACCCAACTCCCACTCAGGGTAGTCGCCGCTTTCAATCGCCTCCCACAGGTCACGACGGTGGTAATCGGTATCTTTACCGGCAAGCTTTTGCGCTTCGTCCCACACCAGGGAGCAGGTGCCGACCTTCGGGTGCCAGTGGAACTTCACAAAGCTCGACTTACCTTCGGTATTGATCAAGCGGAAGGTGTGAATGCCAAACCCCTGCATGGCACGCAGGCTTTTTGGAATGGCGCGGTCAGACATCGCCCAGATCACCATGTGCGCCGATTCCGGCTGCAACGAAACAAAATCCCAGAACGTATCGTGGGCCGAGCCGCCGGTAGGAATTTCGTTGTGCGGCTCAGGTTTTACCGCATGCACGAAGTCGGGAAACTTGATCGCATCCTGAATGAAAAACACCGGCATGTTATTGCCGACCAGGTCGAAGTTGCCCTCGTCGGTGAAGAACTTCACCGCGAAACCGCGCACGTCACGCACCGTATCGCCCGAACCACGCGGGCCCTGCACGGTGGAGAAACGCACGAACACCGGGGTTTTATGCTCGGGGTTGCGCAGGAAACCTGCCTTGCTCAGCGCGGAATGGTTTTCATAGGTCTGGAAATAGCCATGGGCGCCGGTGCCCCGGGCATGCACGATGCGCTCGGGGATACGCTCATGGTCAAAGTGCGTGATTTTTTCACGCATGATGAAGTCTTCCAGCAGCGAGGGGCCGCGGGCACCGACTTTCAAGGTGTTCTGGTTGTCGGAGATCTTCACGCCTTGGTTGGTACGCAGGGCCTGGCCGGTCGCATCGGAACGGAATTCCTCCAGTGCTTGCAGCTTGGCGTTGGTGTTGCCACGGTCCAGGGTGTCGGTGCCTGCAAGTTCACTCTTCGACGGGGTGGCTGGCTTCTTGGTACTCATCAGTCAAAACTCCTTATTCAAAGTGGCCAGAGCGGTCCCCGGCTCGTTTGAGCAAAACCCCAGGCACGGCACCTGGGAAATCGAGTTGCTTAAGTAGTGACTGACACGGTTTTCTGCCGTTCCTTTTTTATGACCTTTGATCGCGTTATTGCCAAATCACTGGTTGAATGCGAAATAAATGCTAAGAAACGCTATACGGACAGGCTAAAATGCGCGCCCGGCTAACCGCTGATCCCTTTTCAATGCGCCCCACAAGGTTCGCTACGTGATCGAGTTTCAAAACGTCCATAAAACCTACCGCGTCGCCGGTAAGGATATTCCCGCGCTGTACCCCACCAGCCTGCGCGTCGAAAACGGCCAGGTGTTTGGCCTGATCGGCCACTCGGGTGCAGGTAAAAGCACGCTGCTGCGCCTGATCAACCGCCTGGAAGAACCCAGTGGCGGCCAGATCACGGTGGACGGCGAAGAAGTCACCGCCCTGGACGCCAACGGCCTGCGCCGTTTCCGCCAGCAGGTCGGGATGATCTTCCAGCACTTCAACCTGCTGGCGTCCAAGACCGTTGCCGACAACGTGGCCCTGCCACTGACCCTGGCCGGCGAATTGTCGCGCAAGGACATCGACCAACGCGTCGCCGAGCTACTCGCCCGCGTCGGCCTGTCGGACCACGCCAGGAAGTACCCGGCGCAGTTGTCCGGTGGCCAGAAGCAACGCGTCGGCATTGCCCGCGCCCTGGCGACCAAGCCGAAAATCCTGTTGTGCGACGAGGCCACCAGCGCCCTCGACCCGCAAACCACCGCCTCGGTCCTGCAACTGCTGGCCGAGATCAATCGCGAGTTGAAACTGACCATCGTGCTGATCACCCATGAAATGGATGTGATCCGCCGCGTATGCGACCAAGTCGCCGTGATGGATGCCGGCGTGATCGTCGAGCAAGGCTCGGTGGCCGACGTGTTCCTGCACCCCAAGCACCCGACCACCAAGCGCTTCGTGCAGGAAGCCGAGCAGGTCGATGAAGGCGAGCAGCGCGATGACTTCGCCCATGTACCGGGTCGCATCGTACGGCTGACGTTCCAGGGCGAAGCGACCTACGCGCCACTGCTGGGCACCGTCGCCCGGGAAACGGGGGTGGACTACAGCATCCTCGCCGGCCGCATCGACCGCATCAAAGACATCCCCTACGGGCAACTGACCCTTGCGGTCACCGGCGGTGACATGGAAGCGGCCTTTGCCCGCTTTACCGCCGCAGACGTCCACATGGAGGTGCTGCGCTGATGGACGTTTTCTTGAGTTTCTTCGCCAATATCGACTGGTCCGAAATCTGGCTCGCCACCGGCGACACCATGATCATGCTGTTCGGTTCGCTGTTCTTCACCGTGGTATTGGGCCTGCCTTTGGGCGTGCTGCTGTTCCTGACCAGCCCACGCCAGCTGTTCGAGCAAAAAGGCCTGTACGCGCTGCTGTCGCTGATCGTGAACATCCTGCGCTCGCTGCCGTTCATCATCCTGCTGATCGTGATGATCCCGTTCACCGTGCTGATCACCGGTACCTCCCTGGGCGTAGCGGGCGCGATCCCGCCGCTGGTCGTAGGGGCCACGCCATTCTTCGCGCGCCTGGTGGAAACCGCCTTGCGTGAAGTGGACCGCGGCATCATCGAGGCCACCCAGTCCATGGGGGCCAGCACCCGCCAGATCATCATCAACGCGCTGCTGCCCGAAGCACGCCCCGGCATCTTCGCGGCGATAACGGTGACGGCGATTACCCTGGTGTCCTACACGGCCATGGCCGGTGTTGTCGGCGCCGGCGGCCTGGGTGACCTGGCGATCCGGTTCGGTTACCAACGCTTCCAGACCGACGTGATGGTGGTCACCGTGGTAATGCTGTTGATCCTGGTGCAAATTCTGCAAACCGTCGGCGACAAGCTGGTGGTGCACTTTTCTCGAAAATAACGGCCATTGCCGGTCAAAAGCCGGCACATGCCCGAACAAGGAGCTTGTTGGATGAAAAAACTACTGGTTGCTTTCGCCGCCGTTGCCGCGTTTTCCGCCCACGCCGCCGAGACCCTGAAAGTCGCTGCCTCGCCGGTGCCCCACGCGGAAATCCTGGAATTCGTGAAGCCTGCCCTCGCCAAAGAAGGCGTGGACCTGCAAGTCAAAGTCTTCACCGATTACGTGCAGCCCAACGTCCAGGTAGCGGAAAAGCGCCTGGATGCGAACTTCTTCCAGCACCAGCCATACCTGGATGAATTCAACAAAGCCAAAGGCACTCACCTGGTGAGCGTCGGCGCTGTGCACCTGGAGCCTCTGGGCGCTTACTCCAGCAAGTACAAAAAACTGGAAGACCTGCCTGACGGCGCCAACGTGGTGATCCCGAACGACGCCACCAACGGTGGCCGCGCGCTGTTGCTGCTGGCCAAGCACAACCTGATCACCCTGAAGGACCCGACCAATATCCTGTCGACCATCAAGGACATCACCGCAAACCCGAAAAACCTGAAATTCCGCGAACTCGAAGCCGCCACCCTGCCGCGCGTGCTGACCCAGGTCGACCTGGCGCTGATCAACACCAACTATGCGCTGGAAGCCAAGCTGGACCCGTCCAAGGACGCCCTGGTGATCGAAGGCAATGACTCGCCTTACGTGAACATCCTCGTGAGCCGCGAAGACAACCAGGATTCGGACGCGATGAAAAAGCTGATTGCAGCCCTGCACACCCCTGAGGTGAAGCAATTCATCCAAGAGAAGTACAAAGGCGCGATCCTGCCGGCGTTCTGATCCGACTCGGTCTCCAACACGCTGGAGATCAAAAAATGTGGGAGGGGGCTTGCCCCCGATTGCGGAGTATCAGTCGCTGCATGAGCTGACTGACCTGCCGCCATCGGGGCAAGCCCCCTCCCACATGTGTTGTGCATTGCCTGTTACTTGCGCTGCAACAGCCCCGGCAGTTGCGCCACCAGCTTCTGGTTGTTCAACGGCGCACGGATAAAGCCGCGCTGGGTACCATCCGGACCGATCAGCGCGAGGTTGCCGCTGTGGTCGACGGTGTAGTTGGGCTTGTTGGTGTCTGCCGGGATGAACGGGATGCTCACGGCATTCGAAACCTTCTGCACATCCTCTACGTTCGCACCGGTGAGGCCTTGGAATTGCGGGTCGAAGTAGCCCAGGTACTGCTTGAGCTGGGTCGGGGTGTCGCGGTTCGGGTCGACGCTGACCAGGATTACCTGCAACTTATCCACAGCCTCCTTAGGCAACTCGCTCTTGATCTGGCGCAGTTGGGCGAGGGTGGTCGGGCAGATGTCGGGGCAGAAGGTGTAGCCGAAGAACAGCAGGCTCCACTTGCCTTTCAACTCGTTGACCAGCACCGGCTGGCCTTCCTGGTTGGTCATGCTCACCGACGGCAGCTGGCGGCTTTGCGGCAGCAGGATGATACCGGCATCAATCAATGCCGTAGGGTCGCCCTGGCCCTTGCCCGAGAGCACTTTGTTAACGGTCAGGCCCATGATCAACGCGACGATGGCCACCAGGATAAAGACGGTTTTTTGAGTTCGAGTCATAGGTTCAACAGTAAGTAGTGGTCTACGAGCAGGGCGATAAACAGCAGGAACAGGTACCAGATAGAGTACTTGAAGGTGTTGATCGCCGCGTGCGGCTGAGCGCCACGGTACAGCACCCAGGCCCATTGCAGAAAGCGTCCGCCCAAAACCAGCGCACAGGCCAGGTAGAGCGGGCCGCTCATGTGGATCACATAGGGCATCAGGCTCACCGCCAACAGGGCGAAGGTATAGAGCAGGATATGCACCTTGGTGTAGTGCTCGCCGTGAGTGACAGGCAGCATCGGGATATCGGCCTTGGCGTATTCCTCCTTGCGGTGAATGGCCAGGGCCCAGAAGTGCGGCGGCGTCCAGGCGAAGATGATCAGCACCAGCAACAAGGGCTCGGCGCTGACATGGCCGGTAACGGCGACCCAACCCAACAGCGGTGGCGCGGCACCGGCCAGGCCTCCGATAACAATATTTTGTGGCGTCGCCCGCTTGAGAAAACCGGTGTAGACCACCGCGTAACCGAGCAGCGAAGCCAGCGTCAGCCATGCCGCCAGAGGGTTGGTAAACGCCAGCAACAAGGCCAATCCTGCAACGGCTAGAAACAAAGCAAAGGCCAGCGCCGCCACCGGCGATACACGCCCCTCCGCCAACGGCCGCTTATGGGTGCGAGCCATCACTGCATCAATCCGTCGGTCCACCACATGGTTCACCGCCGCCGCACCACCGGCACACAGGGCTATTCCCAGGTTGCCGAAAATCAGTACCGCCCACGGCACACCGGCGCGGGTCGCGAGGAACATGCCGACCAGGGAGGTGATGAGCATCAGCACCACCACTTTCGGCTTGGTCAGCTCCAGGTAATCGCGCCAGATCGCCTGGCTGTGGCGCGCGCCGATCAAGGTCGCCATGGCATCTCTCCTTTAAGGGTGATGAGGCCCGATACGTGTTTGCGCGGGCTGAAGCGCCAGCCGAACGGCAACTGGTGACGCACCCGGACCAGACTGGTGCGGGCGTGGTAATTGACCAGCACCAGGGTCAATAACAGCGCCGCACCGCCGGCGTTATGGCCGACCGCAACCGGCAGCGGCAGGTGGAAATACACGTTGCTCAGGCCCAGGCTGATTTGTGCCGCCAGGGCAATCAACAGCAGGCCCGCGAGCCGCGTCATACCCACCGCACGCAGCTGCCAGGCCAGCCCCGCAAGCACCAGGGTGACCAGCACCGCACCGATGCGGTGGGTCAGGTGGATGGCGGTGCGTGCGTCGCTGTCGAGCTGGCCGCCAAGGTAATTGGGCCCGATGTGCTGGGTCAGGTGAAAGCCGTTGGCGAAGTCCGCCGCAGGCCACCACTGGCCGTGGCAGGTGGGCAAATCGATACAGGCCACCGCTGCGTAGTTGGAACTGACCCAGCCGCCCAAGGCGATCTGGCCGATCACCAGCACCAGACCCGCCGTGGCCCAATATTGCAGGCGCCTGGGCACGATCAACGCGGGCAACACCCCAGACAAGCGCAGGGTCAGCAGAAACAGCAGGCTCAAGGTCGCAAAACCGCCCAACAAATGCCCCGTCACCACCTGGGGCCACAGCTTCAAGGTCACCGTCCACATGCCAAACGCGGCCTGGGCGAACACCACCATCAACAGAAACAACGGCAGTTTCACTGGCTGGCCCGGATCACGCCGATGGCTCCACGAACGCGCCGCCAACAGCACAATCAACAGGCCCAGGGTGCCGGCGAAGTAGCGATGGGTCATCTCCGCCCAGCCCTTGTCAGCCTCCACCGGCGTATCGGGAAAATGCAATTCGGCATGGGCCAGCTGGGCCTCGCTTTGCGGCACGCTGATAAACCCGTAGCAGCCCGGCCAGTCCGGGCAACCGAGGCCGGCGTGGGTCAGGCGGGTGTAGGCGCCAAGCAGCACGACGATCAGCGCCAGCAGAGTGGCAAATAACGCGAGGCGAAATCCAGGTTTGGCCATGACGATGCCCTTATCCGATGTTCGACAGTTTCAACAGGTGGCGCAGGTCATTGAGCAAGTCCTTGCCCTTGACCTTGGCGTCGTAGCGCAGCACCAGGTTGCCGTGGGGGTCGACGATCCATAGTTGCGCAGCGCCCGGCGCGGCGGCGTTTTTGGTGAAGGTCGAGAGATCCAGCGAGTAGCGCTGCAATTGCGGGTATTCGGCCTTGAGCTTGGTGTCATAGTCGGCAGCGACCGGTTGCGCACTGGCCAAGGCATGGCTGGCGCGTGAAGCGTCGCGCCCCAGGCCGATCTGCAACTGGCGCGCGAGGTACACCAGTTGCTGGCAATCGGCGGCGCAGGCGCCAGGCGCGGTGACCAGCAACTGCCAGCGCTGTTCATCGGCCTGCACGCCAATATCGGCGCGGGTCTGACCGTTACCGATCATTTCTCCGTGGTAGCTGCGACTGTCCGGCACCCAGAACTGCAGTTTGTACATGAAGGTGGCCAGCACCATCGGACCGATCACCATCAGCAGGATCAGCATCAACTGCCAGCGGCCTTTGCGCCGATCAGGTACCTCAGACATGTTGAGTGGATTCGTGGCCGTTCCCATGGGGCTTCTCCTTTGTGGTGTGCCATCCGAGGTAGAGGTAAAGAGCCAGTAGCGCCAGGGACATGGCGAACCACTGCACCGCGTAGGCCAGGTGTTTTTCCGGACCCATCGCCACGATGGGCCAGGTGGTTTCGTACGTGCCGGGGCCGGCTTCGGTGCGCAGTTCGTAGGCAAAACCGTTGCGGCCCAGCTCGGCCCACAGCGCGGCGGGGTGCAGCGCGGTCAACAGGCGCGGCCATTGCACGGTCGTGGGGTCCGCATGCAGCTGGAAGGTTTCGCCGGGCGCGACATACACCCAGGCGTCGAGATTCAAGGGCTGAGCGGGAGTAGTGAAGACGGGCGGGGTGCGCCGATCAGGCCACGGCAACCAGCCCCGATTGAGCAATAGCCACAGGCCGCTGGCTTGGTCATGAAAGGGTTGCAGCAACTCGACACCCGCCTTACCGTCGCGCATGCGGTTATCCAGCAATACGCTGTGCTCGGCATCGAACTGGCCGCGCAGATGCACGCGACGAAAGGCCGGGTCCGCCATATCCCCGAGTTGCACACTGCTGATCGGCTCAGCGGCGCGGCGTTCGGCATAGCTGTCCACCAGCAACTGCTTCTCATGGCCGCGCGACAGCTGCCAGACGCCCAAGCCCACCATCAAAGGCAGCAGAATCACCACCACCACGGTCGGTGCGATACCTGGACGAAAGCGTTTCATGGCGCTGGCTATACTTGTTTTCATTGCCCGCCCATCCCCTTGATGCCCACCAACGCCAGGAACCAGACCATGCTCAAAGCAGCCATTGCCCTGATGCTGATCGCGACCGTCGTGAGCCTGTTCAGTGGCCTGTTCTTCCTGGTCAAGGACGAGGGCAACTCCAACCGCCTCGTCACGGCCTTGACCGTGCGTGTGGTACTGGCCGTGATCACCGTGGCGTTGATCGCCTGGGGATTTTTCAGCGGCCAGCTGGTATCTCATGCGCCCTGGTAAGTCGCCTCACAGCACGTAGACGAAGAAAAACAGCCCGATCCACACCACATCCACGAAGTGCCAATACCAACTGGCCGCCTCGAAACCGAACTGATGCTCGGCATTGAAATGCCCGCGCAGGATGCGCATCAGCATCACAAACAAAATGATGGTGCCGATAGTCACGTGGGCACCGTGGAAGCCCGTGAGCATAAAGAACGTCGCGCCGTACACCCCCGAACCCAAGGTCAGGCCCAGCTCTTTATAGGCGTGGATGTATTCCTCGGCCTGGAACCCGAGGAATGCCAGGCCCAGCAAGACGGTGATCGCCAGCCAGATCTTCAGCGCGCCGCGATGCCCCTTGCGCAAGGCGTGGTGGGCAATGGTGATGGTCACGCTGGAACTCACCAGCAGGATGGTGTTGACCAACGGCAAGCCCCACGGGCTGATGGTGCCCTCCGGCGCGGGATAAAGTTTCGGGTCCGGGTTGTTGAGCAACGGCCAGGCAAACTCGAAGTTCGGCCACAGCATGTGCGCAATACCTTTGGGGCCTTCGCCGGCCAACGCGGGGCCGGACAAGTGGCGCACGTAGAACAGCGCACCGAAGAACGCGATAAAGAACATCACCTCGGAAAAAATGAACCAGGTCATGCCCCAGCGAAACGAGCGGTCCATCTGGGCGCTGTACAAACCGGCGCGGCTTTCCTTGATCACCGCCCCGAACCAGCCAAACAGCATGTAGGCCAGCAACAGCCCTCCGACGAAAAAGATCCACGGCCCGTGGGATTCCGGGCGTGCCGCCTTCAGGTCGTTGAACCACACGGCCAGGCCATACACGGTGACCAGCATGCCAATCGTGGCAATTATCGGCCATTTGCTTTGCGCTGGTACGTAGTACGTATCATGAGTCGACATGTATTCGCTCTCCTGATTGAGCGGGCAAACAGTAGCTAGCCGCCGGTACGGACAGCCACGGGCGGTTGGCGCGCAGTGATATCAAACAGCGTGTACGCCAGGGTCAAATGCTTCACATCCTTGGGCATGTCACGGTCGACAATAAAACGCACCGGCATCTCGATGCGCTGGCCTGGCTGCAGCACTTGCTGGGTGAAGCAAAAGCATTCGGTCTTGTGGAAATACATGGCCGCTTCGGCGGGGGAAATGCTCGGCACCGCCTGGGCGGTCATCGGCTTGTCAGTAGGGTTGTAGGCCACGAACAGCATCTCGGTGACGGCACCGGGGTTGACCACCACCTCATCAGCCTTGGAATGAAACTCCCAGACCATGTCGATGGCATTGGTGGACAGGAACTGCACCCGTACCTGGCGCGTGAGGTCGACGACCTGCTCGCCTTCGTACTGCCCGGCCGTCTTGCCGTTGATGCCGAATGCCTTGCACATCACGTCGTAGATCGGCACCAGGGCAAAGCCGAAGGCGAACATCGCCACCACCAGGATCAGCAGGCGGGTAACCAGGCGCTTGAGAGGCACGGAGTCAGCCATGACCACCTCCGCTTACCCTGTTCATTTGACCTCCGGTGGCGTGGTGAAGGTGTGGTACGGCGCGGGCGAGGGCACGCTCCACTCCAGGCCTTCGGCGCCATCCCACGGCTTGGCCGGCGCGGGCGGGCCGCCACGGATGCACTTGATCACGATAAACAGGAAGAAGATCTGCGTGGCGCCAAACATGAACGCGCCAATCGACGAGACCATATTGAAGTCGGCGAACTGCAGGTTGTAGTCCGGTACCCGGCGCGGCATGCCGGCCAGCCCCACGAAGTGCATCGGGAAGAACGCCATGTTCATGCCCACGAAAGACAGCCAGAAATGCAGCTTGCCCAGGGTTTCGTCGTACATGTGGCCGGTCCATTTCGGCAGCCAGTAGTAGGCCGAGGCGAAGATGCCGAAGATCGCACCGGGCACCAGTACGTAATGGAAGTGCGCCACCACAAAGTAGGTGTCGTGGTACTGGAAGTCCGCCGGGGCAATCGCCAGCATCAATCCGGAGAAGCCGCCGATGGTGAACAGGATCACGAAGGCCACGGCAAACAGCATCGGCGTCTCGAAGGTCAGCGAGCCTTGCCACATGGTACTGACCCAGTTGAACACCTTCACGCCGGTGGGCACCGCAATCAGCAACGTGGCGTACATAAAGAACAACTCGCCGACCAACGGAATGCCCACCACGAACATATGGTGCGCCCACACGATAAACGAGAGGAACGCGATGCTCGCCGTGGCGTAGACCATCGACGTGTAGCCGAACAATGGCTTGCGCGAGAAGGTCGGGATAATCGAACTGACGGCGCCAAACGCCGGCAGGATCATGATGTACACCTCGGGGTGGCCGAAGAACCAGAACACATGCTGGAACAGCACCGGATCACCGCCACCGGCCGCACTGAAGAAGCTGGTACCGAAGTGGATGTCCATCAGCATCATGGTCACGCAGCCGGCCAGCACCGGCATCACCGCGATCAGCAGGAATGCGGTGATCAGCCAGGTCCAGACGAACAGCGGCATCTTCATCAGGGTCATGCCGGGCGCACGCAGGTTGAGGATGGTGGCAACCACGTTGATCGCACCCATGATCGAGCTGATGCCCATCAAGTGGATGGCGAAGATGAAGAACGTCACGCTTTCCGGCGCGTAGGTGGTGGAGAGCGGGGCGTAGAACGTCCAGCCGAAGTTCGGCCCGCCACCGGGCGTGAACAGGGTCGAGACCAGCAGCAGGAACGCCGCCGGCAGCAGCCAGAAGCTGAAGTTGTTCATGCGCGGCAAGGCCATGTCCGGCGCGCCGATCATCAGCGGAATCATCCAGTTGGCCAGGCCGACAAACGCCGGCATTACCGCACCGAACACCATGATCAGGCCGTGCATGGTGGTCATCTGGTTGAAAAACGCCGGCTCGACGATCTGCAGGCCAGGCTGGAACAGCTCGGCACGGATCACCATGGCGAACGAGCCGCCGAGCAGGAACATGGTGAACGCGAACCACAGGTACATCGTGCCGATGTCCTTATGGTTGGTGGTCAGCACCCAGCGCATCAAACCCTTGGCGGGGCCGTGGGCATGGTCACCGGCGTGGCCATGGTCATCGATCACAGCGCTCATGGCCGTTCTCCTGCAAGCGAGTGGGCGGGGCGGTTCGGGGCATACGCAATGAATGAAGTCATTTGCTTTCCGCCTGCTTGATGGCCAGCACGTCTTTAGGCGTGACCATGTCGCCTTTGTTGTTACCCCAGGCGTTGCGCTCGTAGGTCACCACGGCGGCGATATCCACTTCCGAGAGCTGCTTGCCGAAAGCCGCCATCGCCGTACCGGCCTTGCCGTGATAGACAAGATTCAGGTGGGCTTCCTTAGGCCCGGTGGCAATCTTCGAACCCTTGAGCGCCGGGAACATCGGTGGCAGGCCCTGGCCTTCGGCCTGGTGACAGGCCACGCAGGTGGTGTGGTAGACCTTGTCGCCACGGGCCACCAGCTCTTCCAGCGTCCACTCCTTGGAGGTCAGCTCCTTGAGCTTGGCGGCCTCTGCCTTGCGCTCGCCGAGCCAGGTGTCGTAGTCGGCCTTGGACTTGACCTCGACCACGATGGGCATGAAACCGTGGTCCTTGCCGCACAGTTCGGCGCACTGACCACGGTAGATGCCGGGCTTCTCGACGCGGGTCCAGGCCTCGTTGACGAACCCCGGGATGGCGTCACGCTTGACCGCAAAGGCCGGCACCCACCAGGAGTGGATCACGTCGGCGGCGGTCACCAGGAAGCGCACCTTGGCGCCCACCGGCAGCACCAGCGGCTGGTCGACTTCCAGCAGGTAATGTTCGCCCTTGGTGGCCTGGTTATGGATCTGCTCGGCGGGCGTGGCCAGGTTGCTGAAGAACTCCACGTCCTGGCCCAGGTATTTGTAATGCCACTTCCACTGATAGCCGGTGACCTGGATATCGATATCCGACTCGGTACTGTCGTAGATATTGATCAAGGTCTTGGTCGCCGGAATGGCCATCGCGACCAGGATCAGCAAGGGCACCACGGTCCAGAGGATTTCCACGGTGGTGCTTTCGTGGAATTTGGCCGCGACCTGGCCCGTAGAGCGGCGATGAAGGATCATCGACCAGAACATCGCGCCAAAAACGACAATGCCGATCACTACACAGATCCAGAAAATGGTCATGTGCAGGTCGAACACAGCGTGACTGACTTCAGTTGCCCCTGGCGCCATATTCGTTGTCCAGGCGGCGTGCGCCTGGCCGAATACCGACCACAACAGGAGGCCCATCCAAACATGTGGATGTCGCGTCATTGCGGGTTCCCCTTATCGTTCTTGTTATCCCGCCGGTTTGCACCTGCGTCGAAGGGAGCGGCTTCCATACTGCTTACAACCGCTTAGCCTTACCTGCTTATGCAGTCTGGCGTCATCAGCTAATCGCGTACAAACCCGAGTATAGACACGCTCTGCAACCCCGCAATGTGTAGGGGCAAATGAGCAAAAATGAGTGGCCAGGCCTAATAAAACCGAGTGCGGAATCGTTTATCCGACCAACGATGGCAATTCGATATAACGCCTGTGCATAACCATGAAATAATTATGACAAATGCGTCTTAGGCGCTCGTATAAACGAGCTACCTTATGCTGTCCCTATTCCTACACCTGCTTCACTGGAGCCTTCATGAACACCGCCGCATTGCGCGAGCAGATTTCCCGTGCCCATCAACACGAATCCAGCACTGGCCAGTTGGCCAAGCAGTTGGAAGAGCAATTGCCGCACCTGCATTCGGCCATTTCCCTGGCTGATGGCGATCGCAACATTGTCATGACCCGCTTCGTCACGGCCTACATCGATCTGGTACCAGACCTGCTGGACGCCGCCAACGACGTGGCCCGCGAGGCCGGCATCGAAAGCCAGATCAAGCCAGTGCTGAAAATCGCCGAGCATTTCTTCCTGCAGCCCCCCGCAATCCTGGCCGGCCATGAAGGGCTCGACGGCCTGCTGGACGAGGCTTACCTGGCCCATCGCCTGGTGGAAGAGGTCAACGATTTGTACATCAAACACTTTGGCCAGCCGCTGATTCCGGCAGATACCACCGTGGCCAACGTGATTGCCCATCAGTTGATCGGCGAAGCATTCGCCAACCAGCTGGATGAAGCCGTTCATCATGCGGTGGATGAAATGCTCAACGAAGACAGCTTTGCACTGGAGTCTGTCGAAGCATATCGCGAACAGCTGAAAAGCCCGGCAACGGAAGCCGCGTGGAAGCGCTGGCCATGCCTGTCCCGCCAGCTGGGGGTTGAGTTGGCGTTGGACCAGCCGGCTTAAATCCTGAATTCGACACAGAACGAATGTGGGAGGGGACTTGCCCCCTCCCACATGTTGATCCGACTTCTCAGCCGACTGAGGGCGCCGAGCCGATCCCTGTCGTCATCCTGACCCGGCCTTCGAGCCTGCGCTTCAACCCACGCGCTTCGATCACCAGCTTCGAGCCCTTGGCCGCATTCGCCCGACCCCACTCCTCCAGCAACTCCAGGCAGGAATGGTCGATATAACTCAGGTTACTCAGCGGTACGTGCACAGTCGTGCCCGGAGGCACTGTCGCCAGCACCCGGGTCAACGCCGGCACTTTCAGGAAAGTCGCCGCACCAGTCAAACGCAGCTCCATTTCCCCCTCCGGGGGCAGGTCGATCAGACTGACTTTCAGGCGTGAGGCCTTGAGCGCCAGCTTGACCAGTGTGAGCCCGAAGCCCACCAGCACACCGGTCAGCAGGTCGGTGAAAATGATCGCCAACGCGGTGGCCGCGTAGGTAAACATCGGCATACGCCCATAACGACCGAGGGCCTTGAAGGCCTTGATGTCCACCAGCTTGATCCCGGTGTACACCAACACACCCGCCAGGCTTGCCACAGGAATGCTTTGCAGCACGCTCGACAGCAACAGTACGAACCCCAACAGCCATACGCCATGGAACATCGCTGACAACCGCGTGGTGGCACCGGCCTGCACGTTGGCCGAGCTGCGCACGATCACACCGGTCATCGGCAGGGCACCGACCAGGCCGCACAGCATGTTGCCCACGCCTTGGGCGGACAATTCCTTATCGAAATCGGAACGCTGGCCGCTGTGCATGCGGTCGACCGCTGCCGCAGAGAGCAGGGTTTCGGCACTGGCGATAAACGCCACCGCAAACGCAGCGATCAACAACTGAGGGTCAGCCAGGCTCAACAGGTCGCTGGGACGCAGCCAATCGATGGCGTCGGCGAGATTCTCCGGGACTTCCACACGCTTGACCTGCAACGCCAGCACCAGGCTGGCCACCGTTGCCAGGCCCACGCCCAACAGGGCTCCCGGCACGAAACGCAGGGTTTGCGGACGGAATTTATCCCACAGGTACATCACCAGCATCGTCGACAACCCGAGCAATCCGGCCTGCCAACCCAGGCCGCCACCCAAGGTAGGAATCGCCTCCGCCAGCGCGGCGGGGAAGCCCGCCAGGTTATCCAGCCCTGAGGGCTTGGGCGCACCGTCGAGCATCACATGGATCTGCGATAGCACAATCAATACGCCGATCCCCGCCAGCATCCCGTACACCACCGCCGGCGCCGTGACGCGGAACCAGCAACCCAGGCGCAGGCGCCCGGCCACCAATTGCAGGAAGCCGGCCAGCAGCAGGATCGGCCCGAGCATCAGCATCCCGTGCTGGCGCACCAGCTCGAACACCAAGACCGCCAGCCCCGCTGCCGGGCCGCTGACCTGCAGCGGCGAACCCGCCAGCCAGCCCACCACCAGGCCACCGATAATCCCGGTGATCAGGCCCTTGGCCGGCGGCATGCCGGACGCGATGGCGATCCCCATGCACAGGGGCAGGGCGACCAGAAACACAACCACGGAGGCGAGCAGCTCCCGTGGCAATACAGCTTTCAATTGAGCAGCACGCATGATGGCTCTCCCGAGGTATTCGCCGGGCGCGGCAAAGCCTGGCTGCATCCATGGCAGCCACCGCTTTACCCGGCAGGGAAGTGTTTAGAAGCGCGCTTTAGGCGTCGCGGAAGGAATCGGCCCTTCGCCGCTCAACGGTCGGAACGCCGACTGATCAGCATCGTAGGCTCGAATTTCACTGGTCTCGATGTTGTAGATCCAGCCGTGAATAAACAGCTGACCGTTGGCCATGCGCGACGCCACCGAAGGATGGGTACGCAAATGCTGCAGTTGGGCGATGACGTTTTCTTCGGTGAGCACTTTCATGCTCTCGCCTTCGTTGGCACAGTCGCAGTTGTCCTCGACCATGGACTTGGCGACTTCGGCGTGCCGCAGCCAGGCCCTTACCGTTGGCATCTTCTCCAGGCTGGCGGGGTTGAGGACCGCGCGCATGGCGCCACAATCGGAGTGCCCGCACACGATGATGTGCTGCACACCCAGGGCCAGTACCGCGTACTCGATGGCAGTGGAGACACCGCCGTTCATCTGCCCATAAGGCGGCACGACGTTGCCGACGTTGCGGGTCACGAACAGGTCGCCGGGAGAGCTTTGGGTAATCAGCTCAGGCACGATGCGCGAGTCAGCGCAGGTAATGAACATCGCCCGTGGGCTCTGGGCCGTGGCGAGTTTCTTGAAGAGTTCTTCCTGCTGAGGGAAGACGTCGTGATGGAAATGCAAAAAGCCGTCAACGATATGTTTTAGCGCTGCATCGGCAGACTCTGCCACCTGAGGGGCTGAAGCCGACGCAGCCAACGGCTGTTTATCCTTGTCACTCATGATTCATCCTCTTGATTAATGCAGGGGAGTTTTCAGGTCAGTTCGACGCCAGGCCAGTGAAATAGTTGTAAAAGCCACAAACCAGGCTGCCGACTCATCAGTCACTCGCTGAACAAGGTAACCACCGAAACTTAACTCAAACTGAATGAACCGCTCTAGATCGCGGGTTTCAGTGATATCAAAACGCGACTATTCCTACAGGAACGGTGCATTCTGCCTTTTCAGTCTACAACAATGCCATCTGTCTGCCCGGTGGACAGAACGCCGTGCAATCCAGATTGAAGCCTTCTCTGCGATCGAGCCCCAGGCGTTTGATCGCCTTGCTGAAGCGCTGGGCCAGCAGGTCGGCGAACGGCCCCTCGCCCCGCATGCGGACGCCGAACCGACTGTCGTAGACCTCACCACCGCGCACCTGGCGCACCAGGCTCATGACATGGGCCGCACGCTGCGGGTAATGCGCCGCCAGCCACTCCTCGAACAGCGGCGCCACCTCCAGCGGCAGGCGCAACATCATGTACGCCGCACTCTGCGCACCGGCGGCATGGGCTTCGGTGAGCAGGCTTTCCAACTCGCTGTCGTTGATCATCGGGATCATCGGCGAGCACAGCACGCCCACCGGGATGCCCGCCCCGCGCATCACCCGTATGGCCCGCAACCGCGCCTTGGGCGCGGCGGTGCGCGGCTCCAGGATGCGCTTGAGCTCATCATCCAGGCTGGTGAGGCTGATCATCACCGCCACAAGGCGTTGCCTGGCCAGCTCCGCCAGCAGGTCCAGGTCGCGCAGGATCAACGAGCCCTTGGTAATGATGGTGACCGGGTGCCGATAACGCAGCAGCACCTCGAGGGTTTGCCGAGTGATCCTGTACTCGCGCTCGATAGGCTGGTACGGGTCGGTGTTGGAACCCAGGTTGATCGGCGCACACACATAGCCCGGCTTCGACAACTGCTGCTCCAGCACGTCGGCCGCGTTGCTCTTGGCGATCAGCCTGGTTTCGAAATCCAGCCCCGGCGACATGTCCCAATAGGCATGGCTGGGCCGTGCATAGCAGTAAATGCAGCCATGTTCGCAGCCACGGTAAGGATTGATGGAGCGGTCGAACGGCAGGTCCGGCGAGTTGTTGCGGGTGATGATGGTCTTGGCCGTTTCGATGCGCACTTCGGTGCCCTGGGTCGGCGGCACTTCCTGGTACCAGCCGTCGTCCTCGGCCACGCTGACGGTGGGCGCAAAGCGGTTGTGCAGGTTGGTGGCCGTGCCCCGACTACGGGGCGGCAGCGGAGTAGACATGAAAGCGCCTCGACACTGTTTTTATATACAGTACCGAGGCGCGAGGTTCCTGACCAGTGCCGTCTGGCGGTCAGTGCTTTTGGGTGACCTGCCCCAGGTCATCGCCCGAGGTGGTGCGCATGTCGTTCTTGCGCAGGTCGGCCACGTCACTGGCTTTCACCGCGGCCCCCTGGTTACCCCAACTGCCACGGATGAAGCTGACCACATCCGCCACTTCCTGGTCCGACAGACGCCAGGCGAACGCCGGCATGGTAAAGGTCGACGGTGCCGTGTGAGTGGCCGGCAATGTGCCGCCGTTCAACACGATGTTGATCAACGACGTGGCGTCCGCCGTCTGCACCACCGGGTTGCCCGCCAACGCCGGGAACACCCGTGTGTAACCATGGCCATCGGTACGGTGGCAGGCCGCGCAGTTGTCGATATACACCGAGGCACCGGGCTTGCTGTCATCGCCCTTCCACAGCGCCTCGGCCACCTGCTTGTCATACTGGTGCGGCTGGTCCTGTGGGTCCACCGCCGGCAGGCTCTTGAGGTAACGGGCGATAGCGGTCAGGTCGTCCTGGGACATGTACTGCATGCTATGCACGACCACGTCGCTCATACCGCCAAACACCGCACTGCGATCACTGCGACCGGTCTTGAGGAATTGCACCAGCTGCGCCTCGCTCCAACTGCCGAGGCCGTCCTTGTGGTCACCGCGCAGGCTCTTGGCGATCCAGCCTTCCAGTGGCGCACTGCCGGACAGGAAGGCCTTGCCGTCAGTCGCGCTCAGGGCTTTTTCCTGCATGGTCAGGGCGCGTGGTGTATGGCACGCGCCACAGTGGCCAAGGCCTTCCACCAGGTAGGCGCCACGGCTGATCACCGGGTCTGCGTCGGCCACGACAGGCTTATCCACCACCTCAGGGGCAAACATCCAGCGCCACGCCGCCAGCGGCCAACGCATGCTCAACGGCCACGGAATGTCGCTGTCCTTGTTCACCTGGGCGACCGGTTCCACGCCCTTCATGAAGTACGCATACAACGCCTGCATATCGCTTTCGCTGACACGCGCATAGGACGGGTAGGGCATCGCCGGGTAAAGCGTACTACCACTCTTGGCGACACCGTGACGCACGGCCTTGTCGAAGTCCTCGAAGCTGTAGTCGCCCAGGCCGGTCTTGTCCGGGGTGATGTTGGTGGAATAGATCACACCGATGGGGGTTTCCATCGGCAGGCCACCGGCGAACGGTTTGCCGCCCTTGGCGGTGTGGCAGGCCACGCAGTCGCCGGCGCGGGCCAGGTATTCGCCCTGCTTGATCAGGTCGGTTTCGGCGGCACTGATCGAGCAGCTGCTGAGCAGGGCAAACGTCGCGATAACAAATGCTTTCATGGTCATCGCTCCTTATGCCTGAACCAGCGGGCCGGGTTTTTTCAGGTACTGCTCGCGGATCGCCCGGGCCGACCAGTAGGTCAATGCCGCCACCAGGCCTGTAGGGTTGTAGCCCAAGCCCTGTGGGAAAGCAGATGCGCCGGGGACAAACACGTTGTGTACATCCCAGCACTGCAAGTAGCGGTTCAGCGCACTGGTCTTCGGGTCGGTCCCCATGATCGCGCCACCGTTGAGGTGGGTGGTCTGGTACGACGCGGTGTTGAAGTGCTCACCGACTTTTTTGCCCAGCACCGCAATCGCCTTGGGGTTCATCGCTTCGGCGACCTTGCCCATTTTCTCGACCATGAAGCGGTTCATCTTGATGTCGTTTTCCTGCCAGTCGAACGTCATGCGCAGCAGCGGCAGGCCGTAGGCATCGCGGTAGACCGGATCCAGATCCAGGTAGTTACCCCGGTAGGATTGATGGGCACCGTGAGCATCCATCGACACCTGGTGGGTGTAGTAATCGGCGGTGGCGCGCTTCCAGGCACTGCCCCAGGCCGGTGTGCCGGGCGGGTTGGACGTACCGGCAATCGGCCGGCTGCCGGCCTGGTTGACCCACATCGGCGAACCGCCCACAAAGCCATGGGGCCCGTGATCGAAGTTGTCGGCGTTGAAATCATCGATGGCCACGCCATTGCCGCCGGCACCGATAAAGTTGTTGGTATGGGTGTCCTTGTCGAAGAACGCCTTGATGGTGGCCATGTTCTGGTAGGCAAAGTTCCTGCCCACCACACCCTCATTGGTCATCGGGTCGTAAGGCTTGCCGATGCCCGACAGCAGCATCAACCGCACGTTGTGGAACTGGAACGCGCCGAGGATCACCAGGTCTGCCGGTTGTTCGCACTCTCGGCCCTGGGCGTCGATGTAGGTCACGCCGGTGGCCTTGCTCTTGGTGCTGTCCAGATTGACCTTGAGCACGTGGGAGTTGGGCCGCAGCTCGAAATTCGGCACCTGGCGCAGCGCCGGCAGGATGTTCACGTTCGGCGAGGCCTTGGAGTACATGTAGCACACGTAGCCGCTGCAAAAACCGCAGAAGTTGCACGGGCCCATCTGCGCGCCGTAGGGGTTGGTGTAAGGCCCGGAGGTATTGGCTGACGGCAGGTTGTAGGGCTTGTACCCGACGCTGGCGGCGGCTTTCTGAAACAGCTGTGCGGAGACTGTGTTCTTTTGCGCTTCCAACGGAAACGGGTTGGAACGGTCCGGCGCATAGGGGTTGCCGCCACGCCCTTCGCCCACCACCTGGCCTTTCACGGTCCAGGCCTGGCCTGAGGTACCGAAGACTTTTTCTGCATAGTCGAAAAACGGCTCCAGCTCTTCGTAGCTCACGCCGAAGTCCTGGATGGTCATGTCCTTGGGAATGAAATGCTTGCCGTAGCGCTCTTCGTAATGGCTGCGCATGCGCAGTTCAATCGGATCGACACGGAAATGCACGCCCGACCAGTGCAAGCCCGCACCGCCCACGCCGTTACCCGGCAAAAACGCGCCGAGCTGACGGTTAGGCAAGGCAACGTCATTCACGCTATGGCGAATCGTCACTGTCTCCTTGGAGATGTCCTGGAAGAGTTTTTTACGCACGCTGTAGGTCAGTTCGTCGATGACCTGGGGATAGTTGCCGTCCGGGTAAGTGTCCTGCATCGGGCCGCGCTCCAGCGCTACCACGTTCAGTCCGGCTTCCGTCAGCTCCTTGGCCATGATCGCGCCGGTCCAGCCGAAGCCGACAATCACCGCATCCACTTTCTTCATGATGGTCGCCACGTTTATGCCCTCTCGCCGCGAATGGATACTGCCGGGAAGGGGTACTGCTCGTTGCGTTCCACCCAGTCCATGAAATCGGCGCGGGCGCCGGGGAAGCCGATCATGGTCCAGCCGACCATGCCTTTGTTGCCACCATGGATCGGGTCGCAGAAGAAGCCTTCCTTGGTGTTTTGCAGCAGCAGGTTGAAGAACATCTTCGGCGGCACCGCGTCAAAATGTGCCGTAACCTCACTGCCGCCCGCCTCCAGGCGCCGCAACATATCGTCTCGGGTAGCGCTGTCTTGCGCAGCAAAAACTTTGCCGTTGAACGCCTTCGACCAGGCATCCGTCGCGGCAATACCCAGGCGATAGATGTCCTTGGGCACCAATTTGCTCTGCCAGCCCATCTCCGGCGGCGCATCGGCATTAAACGGGCCTTGCATGAACCACAGGGCACCGCTGGCGTAAGGCGTGTTCATCTGCCGGTCGATGTACTCCGGCGCGCCAGCTTCCAGGGCGCCGGGGCCTTGGGCATCGGCCGGGATCAAACGCTCGACGGCAGCGTTGATAAACGCCCATTCCTCGGCAGTGAAATAGCTTGGCTCGTAGGCTTTCTCGCTGGCTACAGGCTTAGCCGGCGCGGCCTCGACCGGCGCAGGCGTCGCCATCAGCATCGAACCGCCAAGGCCGGTGCTGGCAACCGTGACCACCGGGATCAAGGTCAAGGATTTGCGTAGAAAGTCACGCCGGGGGTTGTCTTGATCTTGATCAGACATGGTGGCACCTCATCATGTGGTCACGGGGTTATCAGCCGCTTCTAGGGAGTGGCTTGGCGTTGTCGGGCGGCGAACTGGATCCAGGTGATCCAGGGAGATAGAGCGCAGCGCGCAAACAATAGTTACAAATGATAGCAGCCTAAGCATCGAGAGAATCGCTTCAGTGACTAAAGATTGAGGATTCACGATTCTTTGACGCACACCTCACACCTCCTTGACCCGCCGTGACCGACTCTGGGCGCCATCAACCACTCCCTATAGGGTGACGTCGCCCATGTACAAGCATCATTGGTTGCCGGCCCTGGGCCTGGCGTTCATGGCACTGTTCACCACAGCTTTTGCGCGGGCCGATGACGCTACGTCCCTTCGTTCTCCAGAATGGGCGCAGCCAGTGGGCGACCGCTACAACCTGCATCAAATGACGCCCACGCTCTATCGCAGCGCATTGCCGGATAGCAAGGCAGCGCCGTTGCTGGAACAGCTCAAGATCGGCACCGTGATCAACTTCCTGCCCGAGTCCGATAGCAACTGGCTGAAGGCGCCAGGCATCCGTCAGGTTCAGTTGAGTTATCGCACCAACCATGTGGATGACTCTGACGTGCTGGCGGCACTCAGGGCGATCAAGGAAGCGGAAGCTGACGGCCCGGTGCTGATGCATTGCAAGCACGGCTCTGACCGCACCGGCCTGATGGCGGCGATGTATCGCGTGGTGATCCAGGGATGGAGCAAGGAGGATGCGTTGAACGAGATGACCCTGGGCGGTTTCGGCACCAGTAACGGCTTCAAGGACGGCGTTCGCTACATGATGAGGGCCGATATCGACAAGTTACGCACAGCCTTGGCGAATGGCGATTGCAGCACCAGCGCCTTTGCCCTGTGCTCGATGAACAGCTGGCTGAACCCGGCGAACAAGGATCACGAGCCCGCCGAGGAAAAAACCGCACTGCTGGTTACCCCCTGAGACGCACTCCCAGGGGGTAGACGAATCAGTCTTTCTTCAGCTTCGGGTTAGGGAAAAACTGCACCGCCTGCACCTTCGGATCCGGCGCTTTCAACGCCGATGTATTGACCCGCGTGCCCAACTCCTTGGGCACCGACAGGCCTTGATCATTCAGCGTATCGGTATACCCGCAGGCCACGCACTCACGATGCGGCACGCTGTCCTCGGTCCACATCTTCAACTTGTCCGGCTCGCTGCACGCGGGGCAGACCGCCCCGGCGATAAATTGCTTTTTGGTAATCACAGGCCCTTCACTCATGCTGCTGCGTCCTCACTCAGGCCGCTGTGGCGCAAGAGTGCGTCAATCGACGGGGCACGTCCGCGGAAGTCGACGAACAGCACCATCGGCGCCTGGGAACCGCCGCGCGCCAGGATCGCCTCGCGGAAGGCACGGCCGGTCTCGGCATTGAGCACACCATCTTCTTCGAATTTGGAGAAGGCGTCCGCCGACAGCACTTCGGCCCATTTGTAGCTGTAGTAGCCCGCGGCATAACCGCCAGCGAAGATGTGCGCAAAGCTGTTGGGAAAACGATTGTAGGCCGGCGGACGCATCACCGACACCTCATCGCGCACGCCTTCGAGCACCTGCGCCACGCTGCGGCCATCACCATGGGTGGCATGCAACTCGAAGTCGAACAGCGAGAACTCCAACTGGCGCACCATCATCAGGCCGGACTGGAAGTTCTTCGCCGCGAGCATTTTTTCCAGAAGGTCCTGGGGCAGTGGCTCGCCGCTTTCATAATGGCCGGAGATCAGCGCCAGGCCTTCCGGCTCCCAGCACCAGTTCTCCATGAACTGGCTTGGCAATTCCACCGCATCCCACGCCACGCCATTGATACCGGACACGCCGGCATGCTCGACGCGGGTCAGCAGGTGATGCAGGCCATGGCCGAATTCGTGGAACAGGGTGGTCACTTCATCGTGGGTCAGCAGGGCAGGTTTGCCGCTGTCGGCCGGAGTGAAGTTGCACACCAGGTTCGCCACCGGGCTTTGCAGCGCACCGTCGATGGTACGACGACGGTCGCGCGCGCCGTCCATCCAGGCACCGCCACGCTTGTTGGCGCGGGCGTAGAGGTCGAAGAAGAAGCGCCCGACGTGCTGGCCGTTTTCCTTGATTTCAAACAGGCGAACATCCGGGTGCCAGGTGTCGAAGCCTTTTTGCTCGGCAATCTCGATGCCGTACAAACGCTGCACGATGGCGAACAGGCCGCCCAGCACCTTGTCGATCGGGAAGTAGGCGCGCAGGGCTTCCTGGGACACACTGTAGCGCTGCTCACGCAGCTTTTCGCCGTAGAAACCGCTGTCCCAGCTTTGCAGGTCGGCGCAGCCTTGTTCGGCGGCGTAGGCCTTGAGCTGTTGCAGGTCCTGGGCAGCGAACGGCTTGCTGCGCTTGGCCAGGTCGCGCAGGAAGCTCAACACCTGGTCGCTGGACTCGGCCATCTTGGTGGCCAGGCTCAGCTCGGAGAACGAGGCGTAACCCAAGAGCTTGGCCAGTTCCTGACGCAGGTCGAGGATCTGTTCCATTACTGGGCCGTTATCGTTCTGACCGGCATTCGGGCCTTGGTCTGACGCACGGGTGCAGTAGGCCGCGTAGATTTCTTCGCGCAGGGCGCGGTCTTGGGCGTAGGTCATGACCGCGTAGTAACTCGGAAACTCCAGGGTGATCAGCCAACCGTCGAGGCCTTTGGCCTGCGCGGCAGCGGCCATCTGCGCCTTGGCCGAATCGGTCAGGCCGGCGAGGGTGGCTTCCTCGGTGACGTGCTTGGTCCACGCCTGGGTGGCGTCCAGCAGTTGGTTGGAGAATTTGCTGCCCAGTTCGGAAAGCTTGCTCTGCACCTCGGCGTAACGTTTTTGCTGCTCAGGCGGCAGATCGATACCCGAGAGGCGGAAGTCGCGCAGGGAATGTTCGAGGATGGTTTTTTGCGCCACGTCGAAACCGGCGGCTTCCGGGCTGTTGGCCAGGGCTTCGAAGGCTTGGAACAGCGCGCGGTTCTGGCCCATCTCGGTGGAGTAGGCGCTCAACGCCGGCAGGCACGCCTCATAGGCTTCGCGCAGCTCGGCGCTGTTGCACACGGCGTTGAGGTGACTGACCGGGCTCCAGGCGGCGCCCAGGCGATCATTCAATTCGTCCATGGCCAGCACCAGGCCGGCCCATGTCGGATTTTTACCCTGGCTTTGCAGGATGCCTTCGATGGCAACACGGTTGTCGGCGAGGATCTGTTCGATGGCCGGTTGCACGTGCTCGGCACGGATCGCCGAGAACGGCGGCAGGTCGTAGGACTGCAGAAGAGGGTTGTTCGCGCTCACGGTTGGCACCTTGGCTGAAGAAACATGTAAGAACAAAGATGGGGCCATCTTAATTACAATCAACGCCCACCGCAGCTATCAGCACATAAGAGAGAGGCTATCGTGACCCTTCGCACCTATCAGAACCACACGCCAACCCTGGGCGCCGGGGCTTTTGTCGATATTTCGGCGGTGGTGATCGGCGATGTCGAAATCGGCACCGACAGCTCGGTCTGGCCGCTGACCGTGATTCGCGGCGACATGCACCGCATCCGTATCGGCGCGCGCACCAGCGTGCAGGACGGCTGCGTGCTGCACATTACCCATGCCGGACCGTTCAATCCTGACGGTTTCCCGCTGCTGATCGGCGATGACGTGACCATCGCCCACAAGGTCATGCTGCATGGCTGCACGGTGGGCAATCGGATTTTGATCGGCATGGGCAGCATCGTGATGGACGGCGCCGTGGTGGAAGACGACGTCATCATCGGCGCCGGCAGCCTGGTGCCACCGGGCAAGAAACTCGACAGCGGTTTTTTGTATGTGGGCAGCCCGGTTAAACAAATCCGCCCGCTGACTGACAAGGAACGCGCCTTTTTCACCTACAGCGCCGCCAACTACGTGAAGCTCAAAGACCTGCACCTGGCTGAAGGATTCGACCAATGACCCTCCCTTACCAAACCGTGCTGTTCGACCTGGATGGCACCCTCACCGACCCACGCGAGGGCATCACCCGCTCGATCCAGTACGCCCTAGGCAAACTGGGCATTGACGAACCCGACCTGAGCAAACTCGAACACTTCATCGGTCCGCCGTTGCTGCAAGCCTTCATGCAGTTCTACGACTTCGATGAGGCCAAGGCCTGGGAGGCGGTGAATTTCTACCGCGAGCGCTTCAAGGTCACCGGGCTGTATGAAAACCGCGTATTCGACGGCGTGATGCCGCTGCTCGAAGACCTGGGCAAGCAGGGCCGCCAGTTGTACGTCGCCACGTCCAAGCCCTGGGTGTTTGCCCGCGAGATCGCGCGGCATTTCGATTTTGCCAGGCACTTCAAGGTGATCTACGGCAGCGAACTGGACGGGACACGCACCAACAAGGTCGAGTTGATTGCGCATTTGATCAGCGAAGAAGGCCTGGACCCGGCGACCACCTTGATGATCGGTGATCGTAAGCACGACCTGATCGGGGCGCGCAGCAATGGCGTGGATTCGGCGGCCGTCGGTTATGGGTTTGGTAGTTTCGAAGAGTTGAACGCCGAAGCGCCGACCTGGCATTTCGAGACGTTGGCGCAGATGCATCAGGCGTTTTTGCAACGGCCCTGAGGCCGCCATCGGGGGCAAGCCTCCTCCCACATTGGGAGCGGCTTGCCCCCGATGAGGCTCTACCGATCAGTACCTTCCAACCGCCTCAACGCAGCCTTGCGCTGCCCCACCGGCAACTCGCCCATCTTCTCTACTGCGGCGTAAAACTTCAGCCAATCCCCGCCTTCCTGCCTGAACAACGCCGCAAACGCCGGCACCCACCGGTCATACAGCCCGAACGGCAACAACCGCGCATTGTTCATCGGCAGGTTCATCCAGGCGTCATAACGCTTGTCCCCGCCCCATTGGCTATCGCGCATCTGCCGGTACTCACGGCGCAACGCCTCGAATTCGGCCGCCTTGGCCTGGCGCATCGCCTCGACGGACAGCGGTTGCACGTAGAGTTTTTCCAGGCGCTTACGGGTATCGAGGATCAACTGGGTAAATTGGTCCCGCTGCTGCCGCGTCGAGCTGCCAAGCGGCGCCAGGCCCTGGGCCGCGCGCCACTGGCGGGTGCCTTCCTGCTCGACGAAGCTGGCAAACGACTCGTTGAATTCGGTGTCGTCCTGCACGTAGAACCGCTGGTGCGCCAGCTCATGGAAGATCAGCGTGGCCAGGCGTTCGTCGCCCCAGTTCATCATCGAATTCATGATCGGGTCGTTGAACCAACCCAGGGTGGAATAGGCTTCAACGCCACCCATCGATACGTCCATGCCTTGCTGGCGCAACAATGCCGCCTCACCCCGTGCCGCGCCCTGGCGGTAATAGCCGCGATAGGCCACGCAACCGGCAATGGGGAAGCAATGGGTTTGAGGCGCCAGGGAAAATTCCTGCGTGGCGAAGACATTCCAGACCACATAAGGTCGGCCAATATCGGCATACAGCCGGTAACTTTGGTTGTCAGGCAGATGCAGGTGTTCGCTGGCGAAGGTTCGGGCTTTCTGTGCTTGAGCCAGATGATCACGCAGCCCCTGTGGCCGCGACGGATCGGCGATGACCTCGGCAACCGGTTCCCGGGCTCGCAACAGCTGCCACTGGCCGCCCGCCAATTGGCTGTAGTAACTGACGCTGGAACAGCCACTGAGCAGCACGACTATCAACCCTGGAAGAAAACGCCTGACCATGCCCCGACCGCTCCTGGGTGATGTGTTCGCCAGACTATCGCGCCTGAAGGGGATTTTTCCACGGCGTGGCGTGTTTATACTCAAACCTCTCCTTGCGTTGAGTACCTGCCATGCGCCAGCTCCTGCTTCCCATCGTCGCCCTGTTGCTCAGCGCCTGCGCTTCGACCCCCCTGCCGCCGGTCGACCCGCATCAGGCCTGGGTCGATTTCGCTACGCCAACGCCGGGAGCCAAGCTGGTGATGGCGCAGCGCCTGGATGGTAAGAACCTGCCGGACGGACGCTACTTCCAGGTTTCACCGGGCAGTCACGAGTTGATGGTGCGCTTTGATTTCGAGGTGCCGACCGGCGGCAGCCTCAATGGCTTTGGGCAAACGGCCGACCGCACCTGTTTCATCACGCTGCAGTACGACCATTTCGAGGCTGGCCAACGCTATCGCCTGGAAGGGCGCTCATTGGCCTTCACGCCGAATATCCGGTTGTATAACGCCGCTCGCCAATTGCTGGCGGAAGAACGCAGCGTCAACTGTCTCTGATCAGTCGTTGTTCTTCTGATAGATGATGGCTTTGGTACCGTTCTCACAGCTGCCGACGACCATGGCGACGTCGTGCTTGTCAGCCTCTTCCTTGCTGACAATTTCCAAGGTGTAGGACGGAACCGCGTTCGCCTGGATCTTGACCTCAATCTCTTTCCTGAGCTCTTCGCAGTCTTTTGGTGCGGCCACAGCCGATGTGGCCAACACACCGCAAATGATCGCCAAAGCAAAACGTTTCATGTGTGAAGCTCCCTGAATGCATGCGCACGGGTGTGCGCCTAAGGCTGCATAGGCTATAGGACCACATTCGGGAAACACGAGTTCTGATTTAACGCAGAACAAAATGTGGGAGGGGGCTGGCCCCCTCCCACAGTGGACCTGCGGTGTCAGCTGACCAGCGTGGCATCCAGGCTGATCTTCGCATTCAGCACCTTGGACACCGGGCACCCTTCCTTGGCCTTCTTGCTCAATTCATCGAACTGCGCCTGGCTGGCACCCGGGATCTTGGCCTTGAGCACCAAGTGCACGGCGGTGATCGCGAAGCCGCCATCGACCTGGTCCAGGGTCACTTCGGCCTGGGTGTCGATGCTGTCAGCCTTGAGCCCGGCGTCGCCGAGAATCATGGAAAAGGCCATGGAGAAACAGCCGGCGTGGGCCGCGCCAATCAGTTCTTCAGGATTGGTACCCTTGCCGCCTTCGAAACGGGCCTTGAAGCCGTAGGGCGCTTCGCGCAGCACGCCGGTTTCGGTGGAAATGGAGCCCAGGCCAGTCTTCAGATCACCTTCCCAATGCGCGGATGCCTTTTTAACGATACTCATAGCTTTCTCCTCGAACGGTGGTTTTGCGTCGGTAAGGTTCTGAGGATAGACGCGCCGGCAAAGTTCAGTTGTAAGAGAAACCTAGCGATTAAGTAGGAAATTTCATTGCCGCTATTGAATCTCGGGTATATGCCCTCATTGCATAGAGCATGCACATGAAGCGGCAGGTTTTGGTTCGTCTAGGAAGCCTGCGCCCCCATTGGAGAAGCAGGCTTATGAAATCGCTGTCCGACGTAAAGTTTTCGACCCTCGACCTGGTGCCGGTGCGCGCCAACGGCAGCCCGGCGCAGTCGCTGCGCAATTCCCTGGATTTGGCCCAGCATGTGGAAAAGTTCGGCTACAACCGTTTCTGGGTGGCGGAACACCACAATATGGATGGCATCGCCAGCTCGGCCACCTCGGTATTGCTGGGCTACCTGGCCGGCGGTACCTCGACGATTCGCGTCGGCTCCGGCGGCGTGATGCTGCCCAACCATGCACCGCTGGTGATCGCAGAGCAGTTCGGCACCCTGGAAAGCCTCTACCCAGGGCGTATCGACCTGGGCCTGGGCCGCGCGCCCGGCTCCGACCAGATGACCGCCCGCGCCCTGCGCCGTGAACGCTCCGGCAGTGCGGATGACTTCCCGGAAGACGTGGCCGAACTGATGGCCTACCTCGGCCCACGCACACCGGACCAACGGGTGATTGCGGTGCCCGGCACCGGCACCAACGTACCGGTATGGCTGCTGGGTTCCAGCCTGTTCAGCGCGCAACTGGCGGGCGAACGCGGTTTGCCCTACGCCTTCGCCTCCCATTTCGCACCGCGTTTGATGCACGAGGCGATTCGCGTGTACCGCAACCACTTCAAGCCCTCGGCCGTGCTGGACAAGCCTTACGTGATGCTCGGCATTCCCTTGGTTGCCGCCGACACCGATGAACAGGCCGACTACCTGGCCACCTCGGTGTACCAGCGCATCCTTGCCTTGATGCGCGGGCAAAGCCTGGTCCAGCGCCCCCCCGTGAAAACCATGGACGGCCTGTGGCTGCCCCATGAAAAAGACGCCGTCGGCAGTTTCCTCGGACTGGCAATGGTGGGCAGCCCGGCTAAGATCCGCGCCAAGCTGGAAGTGCTGATCGAACAGACCGGCGCCGATGAATTGATCTTCACCTGCGACCTGTACGAGCACGCCGATCGGATTCATTCCTACGAGCTGCTGGCGCAGTTGATGAAGGGCTAACCCCCCAGGCGAAAAAAAAACCGACGCACCTGTGGCTAGGGAGCTTGCTCCCTAGCCACAGGTGCGTCGGCTTCAAGCCTGCCACACGGGATTAACCGCGCTTGTAGACGATTTCCTTGGTACCACCTTCACAGGTGCCAACCACTTTAGCGTCGGTCGAGGCGCCTTTATCCACGACTTCCAGCGAATAACCCGAAGCGCCCTTGGCGTCGATTTTCGCTGCAATTTCACTTTTCAGCTCTTCACAAGGCTTGCCCGCCGCCAGGGCCGTGCCCGCAATGCTCAACAAACCTACCGCTAACAGGAACTTCTTCATCCGTCACTTTCCTTGCGCTGATTGAAACGAGCGTGCCGAGGCTGCAGGCATCGGCACCCATTGTTTGTAGCGCAGGTTATGGCAATCGGCCAGCCGGCAAGTTCAACCGACGCGATCAACTACTGGCAATTCGGAACCCCACCTTGAGCGTGACCTGGTAGTGGGCAACCTTGCCATCCTTGATATGACCACGGGTCTCCGTCACCTCAAACCACTCCAAGTGCTTGATGCTCTTGTTGGCTTCGGCCAGGGCATTGTTGATTGCGTCTTCGATGCTGGTGGTGGATGAACCTACCAATTCGACTTTCTTGTAGGTGTGATGATCAGACATGGTGTTTCTCCTGAGGGTCGTCAATAAAGCCTAGCAGTCATTGTTCATACTGCTTCTGGCGACGGTTCCTACCCGAAAGTTCAGATTTACTGCACTTTCTGAAAACGCTGGAGTCGGTATCTACACACGCCACTCAATCACTTCAGGAGAATCCACATGGCCAACACTTCTTTACGCAAAGCGTCGCTGGAAAGCATGGAAGCCGAGATTTCGAGCCTGCTCAAGTCCCTTGAGAGCCTCAAGGACGATGCGTCGGATGAGTCGCGCAAAACCCTGAAGGCCCTGAAAAGCAATGCCGAGAATGCCCTCAAGCATTCCCGTCACCTGATCAGCGATGCCTACGAAGAAAGCAAAGTCAAAATCCGCGAAACCGGTGTTGCTACCCGGGATTACGCACAAGAGCACCCATGGACCACCGCCGGCGTCGCCGTTGGCGCACTGGGCCTGCTGGCCGCTTACCTGCTGTGCAAACGCGGTGACTGATTGACCGGCTACACAGGCTGGCGCGCCAGCTCAGCCTTGAGCCAGTGCGCCAACTGACCCGCGCGCCCGTCTGCGGCGCGCTTGGGTAGCCACAACGCCAGGTGCGCCGGGGTTTCACTGAAACCCCACGGCGCCACCAGGCGACCTGCGCGCAGGTCCTCTGCTACCAGCGGTTTTGGCGCAATCGCCACACCCAACCCTGCAACCGCCGCCTCCAGCAAATAATACAAATGCTCAAAACCCTGGCCGTGTTTCAACGCGCCGGGCTCGATGCCGTGCCGTTGCGCCCAACTGGGCCAGGCTTGCGGACGGGACGTGGTGTGCAATAAAGCTTCGCCACACAAGGCGTGCGGCGGCGCCTGGCGCAGGCGCTCATAGCCGGCAAAACGCGGGCTCATCACCGGGCCGATACGCTCGCTCGCCAGCTCATACACCTGCATATCCGCCGGCCACGGCGGTTCGGCGAAGACCAGCAGGGCGTCGAGGCCGGGGCGTCGAGGGTCGAGGTCGCCGTCGCCTGCCGACAGGTGCAGGCGCAGGTCCGGCAGGTCGGCATTCAAGCGGCCCAGGCGCGGGATCAACCAGCGCGCCAGCAGACTGCCTGAGCAGCCGAGCACGAAAGGTGCGTCGGCGCTGGCCTGGGTGAGTTCGGCGCACACGTCCCGCAAGCGCTCGAACGCCTCGGCGCTGGCATCTCGCAACCGCACACCTGCATCTGTGAGTTTAAGGCCGCGCCCGTCCTTGATGAACAGGCTGACACCCAAATGCTCCTCCAGCACTTTCAACTGACGGCTGACCGCACCGTGGGTCACGTGTAATTGCTCGGCAGCCTGGCTGACGCTGTTGAGGCGGGCAGTGGCTTCAAATGCGCGCAGGGCATTGAGGGGCGGGAGGTCGCGGCTCATCTGTGAGTTTTCCTGACAGGTTGCAGCGATCTTATCGGTTTTCAGCGCCGGATGTGAGGGGTAGAGTGGCCGTCATTGCTTCCCATACAGAATTCCTACCTGGAGCGTCCCATGACTCAGTCCCAGACCGATCTGCGCAACGGCCCTGACGCCAACGGCCTGTTTGGCGCGTTCGGCGGCCGCTACGTCGCCGAAACCCTGATGCCGTTGATCCTCGACCTGGCCCGCGAATACGAAGCGGCCAAGATCGATCCGGCGTTCAACGAAGAATTGGCCTACTTCCAGCGCGACTACGTCGGCCGCCCCAGCCCGCTGTATTTCGCCGAGCGCCTAACCGAGTTCTGCGGCGGCGCCAAGATCTACCTCAAGCGCGAAGAGCTGAACCACACCGGCGCGCACAAGATCAACAACTGCATCGGCCAGATCCTGCTGGCGCGGCGCATGGGCAAGAAACGCATCATCGCCGAGACCGGCGCCGGTATGCACGGCGTAGCCACGGCCACCGTGGCCGCGCGTTTCGGCCTGCAGTGCGTGATCTACATGGGCACCACCGACATCGAGCGCCAGCAGGCCAACGTGTTCCGCATGAAGCTTTTGGGCGCTGAAGTGATCCCGGTGGTCGCCGGCACCGGCACCCTCAAGGACGCCATGAACGAAGCCCTGCGCGACTGGGTGACCAACGTCGACGACACCTTCTACCTGATCGGCACCGTGGCCGGCCCGCACCCGTACCCGGCGATGGTGCGCGACTTCCAGGCTGTGATCGGCAAGGAAACCCGCACCCAGCTGCAAGCCCAGGAAGGCCGCCTGCCGGACAGCCTGGTGGCATGCATCGGCGGCGGCTCCAACGCCATGGGCCTGTTCCACCCGTTCCTGGACGACACCAGCGTCGAGATCATCGGCGTTGAAGCGGCCGGCCACGGCATCGAGACCGGCAAGCACGCCGCCAGCCTCAACGGCGGCGTACCGGGCGTGCTGCACGGCAACCGTACCTTCCTGCTGCAGGACGACGACGGCCAGATCATCGACGCCCACTCGATTTCCGCCGGCCTCGACTACCCAGGCATCGGCCCGGAACACGCCTGGTTGCACGATATCGGCCGTGTCCAGTACACCTCGGTGACTGACGATGAAGCCCTGGATGCCTTCCACAAATGCTGCCGCCTGGAAGGGATCATTCCTGCCCTGGAAAGCGCCCATGCCCTGGCCGAAGTGTTCAAGCGCGCACCGACCCTGCCGAAGGATCACCTGATGGTGGTCAACCTGTCCGGCCGTGGCGACAAAGACATGCAGACCGTGATGCACCACATGGATCAGTCTCAGCAGGAGAAACACTAAATGAGCCGCCTGCAAACCCGCTTTGCGCAACTCAAGGAACAAAACCGCGCCGCCCTGGTGACCTTCGTCACGGCCGGCGACCCGGGTTATGACACCTCGCTGGCGATCCTCAAGGGCTTGCCCGCTGCGGGCGCCGATGTGATCGAGTTGGGCATGCCCTTCACCGACCCGATGGCCGACGGCCCGGCCATCCAACTGGCCAACATCCGCGCGCTGGAAGCCAAGCAGAACCTGCTGAAAACCCTGCAGATGGTGCGTGAGTTCCGCAAGGACAACAACGATACCCCACTGGTGTTGATGGGCTACTTCAACCCGATCCACAAATACGGTGTGCCTAAGTTCATCGCTGACGCCAAAGAGGCCGGCGTCGACGGCCTGATCGTGGTCGACATGCCGCCCGAGCATAACGGCGAGCTGTGCGACCCGGCCCAGGCCGCAGGTATCGACTTTATCCGCCTGACCACGCCGACCACCGATGACGTGCGCCTGCCGACCGTGCTCAACGGCAGTTCCGGGTTTGTGTACTACGTATCCGTGGCCGGTGTGACCGGTGCTGGCGCTGCGACCCTGGAACACGTCGAGGAAGCCGTGACCCGCCTGCGTCGGCATACCGACCTGCCGATCAGCATCGGTTTTGGTATCCGCACACCGGAACAGGCGGCCGCCATCGCGCGCCTGGCCGATGGCGTGGTGGTGGGCTCGGCCCTGATCGATCACATCGCCAATGCCAGTAACGATCAACAAGCAATCGATGGCGTATTGAGCCTGTGCGCGGCACTGTCGGAAGGTGTGCGCAACGCCCGTAAGTAAGCGCCATGTAGCCAGAGGTAAAGTTCCTGATACAGAGGAATCAACGCGCGCAATCACGGCCTAAACAGCAAGACCAAGGGATTTCGAACCGCGTTCGAGATCCCTTTTTTGTATGTGTGCCCTGAGGAATACCCGATGAAAATGCCTAAATCCGTGATTGCAGGTCTTGGTGTGCTGGTGCTTGGCGCCAGCGCCCTGGTGCAAGCCGCGCCGCCTGACCAGCGGGGTGACGACCGTGGCGGCCCGCAAGGCCAGCACGAGCAACGTGGCGACGACCATCGCGGCCCGCAGGACAACCGTCGCGGCGGCCCGCCCCAGGACTTCGGCCCGGTACGCCAGATCATTCACGACAACCACGGCCAGTTCTCCCGTGGCGCACCGCCGCCGCCGAATGTGCGCCTGGTGCGCGGCCAACCCCTGCCGCGCGGCTACTACGGCGAGCGCCTGGACAACCGTGCGCTGGCGCGCCTGCCGGTGTACCCGGGTTATGAGTGGCGCCGTTCGGGGCCGGATGTGGTGTTGATCGCGGTGGGTACCGGTATCGTCTATGAAATTCTGGACGGCGTGCTGAACTGATCCGGGCTTTTTCCATATAGGCTAGGCTTGAGGGGGAATACCCCCCCCTCAACACACTTCGTGCCTATTGCCGTCTAACCACCTCTGCAAGTCACGCCTTCTTGCGTTGCCGGTCGTTAAGTTAGCTGCATCAGAAGTCATTATCGTCTCCCAGGAGTCCATCATGGCATTTGATCTCATCACCCCCTCGGACCGTCGTCATTCCACGTTGCAAAAGGGTTTCAACCTGCGCTGGCCATTGGGCAACGTCCAGGGCGAGTCTTCACCCAACGGCGCCAGCCAGATCTACCTCTGCCACAACCCACAAGACATCATCGACGCAGCCGCCCAGGCCCTGGCTGTGCCCAATGGCCGTATCACGGTGCGCAGCGGCGGGCATTGCTATGAAGGATTTGTCTCTAACAAGATGCCGGATGCGCCAGGCGAGGTGTTGTCGATCCTGGACATCGGCCAGATGAACCAATTGGCCTACGACCCCAACGGCCTGATCAGCTCAGTGCTGGTACCCGCTTCGCCCCATCGCTATGCATTCCGCCTGGAGCCCGGCTGCCAGAACTGGGACACCAGCGTCGCGCTGTACAAATTGGCAGGTAAGGCGCTGCCCAGTGGATCCTGCTATTCGGTGGGACTGGGCGGGCATATCTGCGGCGGCGGCTATGGGTTGTTATCGCGTAAATACGGGCTGGTCTGCGACTGGCTGGACGGCGTCGACCTGCTGGTCGCCAATGGACCCGGCCCGGGTCTTGAACCTGTCCATGTGTCCCGTAACAGCCTCGACACCGATGAGCTGGACCTGTTCGCCGCCTGTTGCGGCGCCGGTGGCGGGCAGTTCGGCATCATCACCAGTTACTATTTCAAGACGCTGCCGCCAGCCCCGGAGGAAGTGCTCTGGCTGCCATTGGAATGGGACTGGTCAGACCTCTCACGCGCCGCCCTCGAACGTTTGCTGCACGCCTATCAAAACTGGTTCGTGGATCATCAGGCCGACCCGGCAACCTGGGGCCTGGCCACCAAACTGGAGATGCGCCACCTCAATACCGGCAACGTGACCCTGGGCATCCACTACGTCGACAAGGACGGGAAGCTCGATGACCTGGCGCCTTTCGACGACTTTGTCAGCAGCATGCAGGCCGCGGTGGGTGTCGGTGCGACGGAGTCGCTCCTGCCGTTCCACGTCGTGCATCAGCCACGTGGCGGGCAAAAGGGCCGCTGGGTCGACTCCCTGCAGAGTGCCCATGAGGCCGCCAGGCGTTTGGACTGGTTGTACGCCACCCAATCGCTCAACGGTTCCGGCGACAATCAGCGCGGGCGGTATAAATCGGCGTATCAGAAAGGCGGGTTTACACAGCGCGTGCTGGACGCGATCTGGACGACGCTGACCTTGCCGGACGCCGAGCAATACCTGACCCAAAGCCTGATCCAGATCCAGTCGTTCGGCGGGCGCATCAACCAGATGGACGGCCCGATCCTGGCGCAGACGTCAGCCGCGCAACGCTCCTCGTACCTCAAATGGCAACCGCAGTGTTACTGGCACGCCGACGATGACGCCATCGACCGCGCCCATGCCGACTGGATCCGCGGCCTCTATTACGCTGCATTCACCAACGGCGTTCCCAATGACCCGGAGTTCGAGGGCTGCTACATCAACTACCCCGACCTGGACATGACCCACCTCGGTGGCAATCCCGCGAACCCCAGGAACCCTCTGTGGTATGGAATTTTCTTCCCCAACACGATCATCGAGAACCGCCTGCGCCGAACCAAGCAACGCTGGGATCCGTTGAATGTGTTCCGTAATGAAATGTCGGTGCCCTGAGCCCGGCCAACGGGCGGCCCGCAGGCCGCCCACTGTTTACAGCTCGATCCGCTCGACCTTGCCCACCAGCAGCACATAGGAGAGTGCGCCCAACAGCGCCAGCACGGCGATGTAAGTGATCGCCGGGGCAAACGAATCGCCGCTGGCCAGGAAACCGATGACGATCGGCGTGGCAATCGCCGCCAGGTTGCCGATGAAGTTGAACACCCCGCCGGTCAGTCCCAGCAGACGTGCCGGGGCAAGGGTCGAGACCAGCGACCAGGTGATCGAGGCCAGGCCATTACCGAAGAACGCCAGGGCGAGGAAGGCGATGACCAACGGTGTCGATTCGACGAAGTTGGCGCCAATGATCGCCGTCGAGATCAACAGGCCGCTGATGATCGGCAACTTGCGGGCAAACCCCACCGAAGCGCCACGGCGGATCAGCCAGTCGGAAAACAACCCCGAACACAACACGCCGACGAAAGCCGCGAGGAAGGGCAGTGACGCGAGCATGCCGGACTTGATGAAGTCCATGCCGCGGTATTTCACCAGGTAGGTCGGGAACCAGGTCAGGAAGAACCACAACGTGGAGTTCAGGCAGAACTGCCCCAGGTAGATACCCCACAACTTGCGCTTGCTCAGGACAATGCCCAGGTCGACCCAACTGAAGGGCGCCTTGCTCTTGCTCGCTTGTGCGCTCAAGTCCACCAGCCCGCCACCTTCGCGGATCAACTCGATTTCAGCGGCGTTGACGCCTTTGAAGTCCCGAGGCTCGCGATACAGGGCATACCAGATCGCCGCCCACAGAATGCCCACGCCACCGGTCACGACAAACACCATGTGCCAGCCGTAATGGTGCTGCAACCAAGCCAGGACCGGCGTCAGGAACGCCAGCCCGACAAACTGCCCGGAGGTGTAGAAGCCAATGGCCGTGGCGCGCTCACGCTCGGGGAACCAGCTGGTGACCACGCGACTGTTGATGGGGTAAGCCGGTGCTTCCAGGGCACCCACCGCCATGCGTAGCACAAACAGCGCAATGAAGCTGGCGGCAAAACCGAGCATCACGGTGGCGATGGACCACAGCAACAGGGCGGCGGTGTAGAGGATACGCGGCGGCACCCGGTCCACCAGCCAGCCGCCGGGGATCTGCATGGCGGCGTACGTCCAGCCGAACGCGGAGAAAATCAGCCCGACATGTACCGGGTCGATACCCAGTTCGCTGGTCAGCGCCGGGGCGGCAATCGACAGGTTGCTGCGGTCGAGGTAGTTGATCACCACGGTGATAAACAGCAGCACCATGATGAAGTAGCGCTTTCGGGTAGGCGTGACTAAAGAAGCCTGCCCGCTCAAGGATTCAGGTTGCATGGTAGGTGCCTCTTCTTATATTTGTTGAGGAAGGGACTTCTGCAGAAACCGGATCAACATGTGGGAGGGGGCAAGCCCTCTCCCACATGTCTGACCGTGTTCTTTCAGGCAGACATCACCACTCGGCAAAGCTGCCGTCGGCGTGGCGCCAGATCGGGTTGCGCCAGCGGTGGCCGATGGCTGCGCGTTCGATCACGTATTCCTCATTAATCTCGATGCCCAGGCCCGGCCCGTTGGGGATCTTCACAAAGCCCTGGTCATAGTCGAATACGCCCGGGTCGCGCACGTAGTCGAGCAGGTCGTTGCTCTCGTTGTAGTGAATGCCCAGGCTTTGCTCCTGGATAAACGCGTTGTAGCAAACCGCATCCAGTTGCAGGCACGCCGCCAACGCAATCGGGCCCAGCGGGCAGTGCAGGGCCAGGGCCACGTCGTAGGCTTCGGCCATGTTGGCGATCTTGCGGGTTTCGGTGATACCGCCCGCATGGGAAGCGTCCGGCTGGATGATGTCGACGTAGCCTTCGCTGAGCACGCGCTTGAAGTCCCAGCGCGAGAACAGGCGCTCGCCCAGGGCAATCGGGGTGCTGGTCAGGGGCGCCAGTTCCTTGAGGGCTTCGTAGTTTTCGCTGAGCACCGGCTCTTCGATAAACATCAGTTTGTACGGGTCGAGTTCTTTCATCAGCACCTTGGCCATGGGCTTGTGCACACGGCCATGGAAGTCGACGCCGATGCCGACGTTAGGGCCGACCGCATCGCGCACGGCCGCGACGTTGGCCAGGGCCAGGTCGACTTTTTCGAAGCTGTCGACGAACTGCAACTCTTCGGTGCCGTTCATTTTCACCGCGGTAAAGCCACGGGCTACGGCCTCTTTGGCGGCGCGGGCGGTGTCGGCCGGGCGGTCGCCACCGATCCAGGAGTACACGCGGATCTTGTCGCGTACCTGGCCACCCAACAGATCGCTGACCGATACGCCCAGGGCCTTGCCCTTGATGTCCCACAGCGCCTGGTCGATGCCGGCGAGGGCGCTCATGTGCACGGCGCCGCCACGGTAGAAGCCGCCGCGGTAGAGCACGGTCCAGATATCTTCGATATTGCGTGGGTCCTTGCCGATCAGGTAATCGGACAGTTCCTCGACCGCCGCAGCCACGGTGTGAGCGCGGCCTTCGACTACGGGCTCACCCCAGCCGGTCACGCCCTGGTCGGTCTCGACCTTGAGGAAGCACCAGCGCGGCGGGACGATAAAGGTCGTCAGTTTGGTGATTTTCATCTGTTATCTCTCTTATAGATGCAGCGCCAGGGGCGCGGAACTTGATCTCAGCTCAGGGCTTTCCAGGCGGCGACATAAGCCTGGGCGCGGCTCGCTACCTGATCCACTGTCATACCCGGTTTGAACAACCCGGAACCCAGCCCGAACCCCTTGGCGCCGGCGTCGATAAACACCTGCATGTTGTCCGGGGTAATGCCGCCCACCGGCAGCAGCAACGTGCCTGCCGGCAATACCGCCAGCCACGCCTTGATCACAGAAGGGCCCATTTGCTCGGCCGGGAACAGCTTCAACACGTCGGCGCCTTCGTCCAGCGCGGCGAACGCTTCGGTGGGCGTGGCCACACCCGGCGACAGGTACAGGCCAGCGGCTTTCGCGGCGCGCAAGACCTTGGCATCGCTATGGGGCATGACAACTACTTGGCCACCGGCGGCTTTCACTTGCTCGACCTGCGCAGGCGTCAACACCGTACCGGCGCCGATCAGGCAATCGGCGGGCAGGCTGTCGCGCAGGGTGCGGATGCTGGTGTAAGGGTCCGGCGAATTGAGCGGGACTTCGATCACGCGAAACCCGGCGTCGTACAGCACCTGGCCGACCGCCTGGGCTTCGTCCGGGCGCACGCCACGCAGGATCGCGATCAAACCGTTTTGTGCCAGTGCTTGCTTGAGCATGTCAGGCCTCCGTTGCAGGTTGAGTGAGCCCGGCGGCCACTGCCAGTTGCCACAGGCCGCGCTCGGTCGCTTCCTGCGCCAGGCTGACGTGGGCGAAACCGCAGAGGGCGAGGGCGCGTTGGTAGCGCACGCAAAGCGGGCCGGCGCCCACCAGGATGATGGGGACGAGCCTTGCACTGGCTGGCAGACCGGCCAGTTCATGGCCGATCAGCAGGCCGGACAGGTAATCGGGTTGCTGCTCAGGGGTAAGTTCGGCAGTCAGCCCAAGGGTGCGCGCACTGAACAGGGTCGACAGCACGCCGCGCTGACCCTCTTTCGACAGCGCCACTTGAACGCCGCGGTCGAAAGCCTCGGCCTGGAACTGCGCGGATACCTTTTGCGTACGTCCCAGCAGGCTGTGCTTGCTCAGCACCGCGAACAGTTCACCGGTCATGAAGGTATCGAAGTGGGTGATGCAACCTTCCACCACCTCGACCCATTTGGAATGGCTGCCGGGCAGGCCGATCAACATTTCACCGTTGGCCGAGAGGCTTTGCAGCACACCCAGCACCTGGGTTTCTTCACCGCGCATCACATTGGGCAAACCCACCTGCTCGATCACGCCGGGCACGATATGCACATCGACGCCGCGCAAGCTGCGCACCGTGTGCAACGCCTGGCCCAGGCTGGCGACGTCGACCGGCGTATTGCGATATGCCGCCTCGCTCCAGCCCTGGGCGCTGCCGACCATGCCGCAGGCGATCACTGGAAGATGGGGTTGGGCCTCGAGCCAGTCGCCGCATGCCGCATCGAACGCCAACTCGAAGCCATCGCTGCAGTGCACACCGCCGATGTCCCGGGGCTCACTGGGCAAATGCATGATGCCCGACGCCAGCGAGCGCTGTTCCAGCACGACGCCTGCGGGCCCGAGTTTATAAGCACGAAGGGAGCTGGTCCCCCAATCGAGCGCGATCAATTGCGCCTGCATCGCTTCACCTGAAATGAGTGGGTGCTGAAAAAAGCAGATGGGCGAATATAAACCTATGGCCGGCAATATCTCAATATATAAATAACAGTCCCATATATCGGGACGAAACAAGACAAATCCTACAACTTCCTCGCCTTTTACTGCGGGAAGAAGCGGGTTTTATCTGATAAAGACAGGTTAAAAAACCGACAGATCCAGCTCGCGCATCGCACCCATCCAAATCGCGTGATCGGTGTGATCCTTCAGCTCATCGCCGGTTTCGGGGTGCAGGAACACCACCAGCCCATTGCGATGCAGCGCCAGCCACGGCAGCACCACGCCAATGTATTCGGCATCGAACGCCAGCTGGCAGCTCCAGTCCGGGTGCGGGCCTACGGGCCGTTCATGCACACGGCCCATGCGCAGCGGGAACAGTTTCGCGCCGTCTTCACATAGGGTGCGCGCCTGGTCGATGGTGCTGGCGTCAAAGTAGATATGGGCGTGGTAGCCCTTGATACGTTGCATGACGGACTCCGGATCCAATGTGCGGCAAATCCTAGACCGCAATCGACGGCAGGGCCAGTCCGGTCAGGGACTGCGCGCTGCTGGCCTGTTCTGCCTGCAACCAGTCGACGAAACGTTCGACCAACTGCCCACGCCGCTTGCGCTGGGGCTGCACCACGTAATAGCCAAAGCGCGAAATCACCGTATTGCCGATCGGTCGGCACAACCAGTTCTGTTCCAGCAGGTTATCCACCAAATGGCGCCAGCCGATCGCCACCCCTTGGCCGGCAATCGCTGCCTGGATCAATAAAGTGTAGTTGTCGAATCGCAGCTGGCCGGGCGTGGGCGCGGCGGTGATGCCCAGCTCGCGGAATACGCCACTCCAGTCGAACCACTGGCTGTTGTTTTCCTGGCGCAGGTGCAGCAACGGGTAGTCGGGCAAGGTATGCACAGTCAAAGGACTGGCCTGCTCCTTGAGCCATTGCGGGCTGCACACCGGGAATACCTCCTCGTTGAACAACCACAGGCTGTCGCCCTGCTTGAAACGGCCATCGCCAAACAGCACCGCCACGTCGATGTCGCTGCGCAGTGTCGCGTGGTTGCGCTCGCTGGTTACCAGGCTCACGTCTACCTGGGGGTTGGCGGCGTGGAAGCGATGCAGGCGCGGCATCAGCCAGTAGGCGGCGAACGCAAAGTCTGTGGCCACTTGCAGCACTTCGTGCTGGTCCTGCTGGGTGATCACACTGAGGCCCTGGTTGATGCTCTGCAAACCGCCTTGCACATGCTCGAACAGCAGGGCGCCGGCGTCGGTCAGTTCGATGCCCCGATAGATGCGGTCAAACAGGCGGATCGTCAGTTGTTCTTCCAGGCGCTTGATCTGCTGGCTGATCGCCGGCTGAGTGGTGCCCAGCTCCATCGCCGCGGCGGTAAAGCTGCGATGGCGCGCGGCCGCCTCGAATGCGCGTAGCAGGTCGAGGGACAGGTCTCCAAGGGCTTCATACATAAGCTGTGCTTATCCTAGACATTGCTCGTCATGGGCTTTACCCCGTTTTCCATGGGCTGCATGCTCATTCGCATAAACACTGCCTATGGAATGCCGAAGCCCCATGAAGCGCAAGAACATTCTTTTCATCATGGCCGATCAAATGGCCGCGCCGCTGCTTCCGTTCTACGGACCTTCTCCGATCAAGTTGCCGAATTTGAGCCGCCTCGCCGCACAGGGCGTGGTGTTCGACGCGGCCTATTGCAACAGCCCGCTGTGTGCCCCCTCACGCTTCACCCTGGTCAGCGGCCAATTGCCGAACAAGATCGGTGCCTACGACAACGCGGCGGATTTTCCCGCCGATGTGCCGACCTATGCCCACTACCTGCGGCGCCTCGGTTATCGCACCGCGCTGTCAGGCAAGATGCACTTCTGCGGCCCCGACCAACTGCACGGCTATGAAGAACGCCTGACCAGCGACATCTACCCCGCCGACTATGGCTGGGCAGTGAACTGGGATGAGCCGGACGTACGCCCCTCCTGGTACCACAACATGTCCTCGGTGCTGCAAGCCGGCCCGTGCGTGCGTACCAACCAGCTGGATTTCGACGAAGAGGTGGTGTTCAAGGCCCAGCAATACCTGTTCGACCACATCCGCGAAGACGGTGACCAGCCGTTCTGCCTGACCGTGTCGATGACCCATCCCCACGACCCGTACACCATTCCCAAGCCGTTCTGGGATCTGTACGACGACAACGACATCCCGTTGCCCGCAACGCCGAACCAGGAAGATCTCGACCCGCATTCCCAGCGTCTGCTCAAGGTCTATGACCTATGGGACAAGCCGCTGCCTGTAGATAAGATTCGCGACGCCCGCCGCGCCTACTTCGGCGCATGCAGCTACATCGACAGCAATGTCGGCAAGCTGCTGCAGACCCTGGAAGACACCGGCCTGGCCGACGACACGATCATCGTTTTCTCCGGCGACCACGGCGACATGCTCGGTGAGCGCGGCCTCTGGTACAAAATGCACTGGTTTGAAATGGCCGCCCGCGTGCCGCTGCTGGTCAGTGCGCCGGGGCAATTTGCACCGGGCCGGGTGACCCAGGCCGTGTCCACCGCCGACCTGCTGCCCACCCTGGTGGAACTGGCCGGCGGCGAGCTGGACCCGCGCCTGCCACTGGACGGTCGCTCGCTGGTCCCGCACTTGCAGGGGCAGGGCGGGCATGACGAAGTCTTTGGCGAATACATGGCCGAAGGCACCATCAGCCCATTGATGATGATTCGCCGTGGCGCCTACAAATTCATCTACAGCGAAGACGACCCTTGTCTACTGTTCGATGTGCACAACGACCCGCACGAGCGGGAAGACCTCAGCCAGTCACCGGAACACCGGCCACTGTTCGAGGCGTTTTTGAATGAGGCGCGGGCCAAATGGGACATCCCGGCGATCCACCAGCAGGTACTCGCCAGCCAACGCCGTCGTCGCCTGGTGTTCGAGGCGCTGACCCAGGGCAAGCTGAAGAGCTGGGATCACCAGCCACTGGTGGACGCCAGTCAGCAATACATGCGCAACCATATCGACCTCGACGACCTGGAGCGCAAGGCACGTTATCCACAACCCTGCCAAAACCAATAAGTACAGAGGGAAGGCCATGCAAAAGTTAACTGCAGTAGTGGGCATGTTGGTGCTAAGTAGCGCCAATGCGTATGCGGACACCCGCTGTGAGACCGTGAAGATGGCCGACCCAGGCTGGAGCGACATTGCCGCCACCAACGCCATTACCGGTTTCCTGCTGAACGGCATGGGCTACAAGGCCAAGGTCGACACCCTGGCGGTGCCGATCACCTTCGGCGGGCTCAAGGACGGCCAGGTGGATGTGTTCCTGGGTAACTGGATGCCGGCGCAGCAGGGCTTCTACGACAAATTCGTGGCCAACGGCGATGTGGTGCAGTTGGCGAAGAACCTCGACGGCACCGAGTTCACCCTCGCCGTGCCGGATTATGTGTGGGATGCCGGGGTGCATGACTTTGCCGACTTGAACAAATTCGCCGACAAGTTCGACAAGAAGATCTATGGCATCGGTTCCGGCGCGCCGGCAAATATCTCGCTGCAGGAGATCATCAAGAAGAATGACTTCGACCTGGGCCAGTGGAAGCTGATCGAGTCCAGTGAACAGGCGATGCTCGCCGAGGTCTCACGGGCGGTGAAGAAACAGCGTTTCGTCACCTTCCTCGGCTGGACGCCACACCCAATGAACGTGCAACTGAAAATGCACTATCTCAAAGGCGGCGAGAAATACTTCGGTGACACCGGCAGTGTGTATACCTTGACCCGCAAAGGGTATGCGCAGGCCTGCCCTAACGTCGGCAAACTGCTGAACAACCTGAGCTTCACCCAGGAAATGGAGAACAGCATCATGGCTGAGGTGGCCAACAACAAGGTCAGCAATGCCGACGCGGCGAAGGCGTGGATCAAGGCGAACCCGGCGGTGCTGGATAAATGGTTGGACGGTGTGAAAACCGTGGATGGCAAGGACGCGTTGCCGGCAGTAAAGGCCAAACTCTAGGGCCTTGCGCTATTCCAATGTGGGAGGGGGCTTGCTCCCGATAGCGGAGTGCCAGTCAGAGAGATTTCGACGGGTCCACCTATATCGGGAGCAAGCCCCCTCCCACAAGGACCAGTGTGTACTGATACCCTGAGTCAAACCTTTTCAGCCGAGTTATAAATGCCCCGGCCCAACCGCCATACACTCTTCCCGTTCCTCAGCTGGCTGCCGCGCCAGACCCGCGCCAGCGTCGGCCGGGACGCGCTGGTCGGCCTCAGCGGCGCCGTGCTCGCGCTGCCCCAGTCGATTGCCTACGCGCTGATCGCCGGTCTCCCACCGGAGTACGGTCTGTATGCCGCCATCATCCCGGTGCTGATCGCCTGCCTGTGGGGTTCATCCTGGCACCTGATCTGTGGCCCCACGGCAGCGATTTCCATCGTGCTGTACGCCAGCGTCAGCCCGTTGGCCGTGCCGGGGTCTCAGGACTACATCACCCTGATCCTGTTGCTGACATTCCTCGCCGGGGTATTCCAGTGGCTGCTGGGCATGCTGCGCTTTGGCGCGCTGGTGAACTTCGTCTCGCATTCGGTGGTGCTGGGTTTCACCCTCGGTGCCGCCGTGGTGATTGCCCTCGGGCAGCTGCCCAATCTGCTTGGCCTGGATTTACCGAGCCAGGCCACAGCGATCAATAGCCTGCTGGCGCTGATCGACCACGCTGGCGAGTGGGACCATGCATCCCTTGCCCTTGGGCTCGGTACTTTGCTGGTGGGCGTGTTGCTCAAATACCTTGTGCCTCGCTGGCCAACGCTGCTGATCGCACTGACCCTGGGTAGCCTGGCAACGTGGCTATGGCCGACGATGTTCGGGCATGTGGTGCTGGTCAGTTCGTTTATCGGCAAGCTGCCACCGTTCAGCCCGTTGCCGCTGGATCCGGACATGATCCTGCGCCTGCTGCCCAGCGCCGTTGCGGTGGGCATGCTGGGGCTGGTGACCAGCCTGTCGATTGCCCGTTCGCTGTCGGCCCGTTCGCAACAATTGCTCGATGCCAACCAGGAAATTCGCGCCCAGGGTTTATCCAATATCGTTGGCGGATTTTTCTCCGGGTATCTGTCGGCAGGGTCGTTCACCCGCTCCGGCCTCAGCTATGAGGCGGGTGCCTGTTCGCCGTTGGCCGGGGTGTTTTCCGCAGTATGGGTGGCCTTGTTTGCGCTGTTTGGCGCGGCATTGATCGCACATATTCCGATCCCGAGCATGGCCGCCAGCATCTTGCTGATTTCCTGGGGCCTGGTGGATCGTCGGGGTATTCGTGCGTTGTTCCGCGTGAGCCGCGCAGAGTTCGTAGTCATGAGTCTGACCTGTGTCGCCACCTTGTTGCTGGAGTTGCAAACGGCGATTTATGCGGGGGTGTTGGCGTCGTTGTTTTTCTACCTTAAGCGCACGTCGCAGCCACGGGTACAGCAATGGCGTGATGGGGAAGAGGATGTGTTGCGCGTCGGTGGGTCGATCTTCTTTGGCGCCAGCCATTACCTGCAAGTGCGCCTGCAAAGCTTGCAGGGTGAGCGGGTGGTGATCGAGGCGCAGCAGATCAACTTTATCGACTATTCCGGGGTGGAGATGCTGCACCAGGAGGCGCGTCGTTTAAACGGGCTGGGCCGTAGCCTGACATTGCGCCGCGCCAGGCCACAGGTGGTGGAAGAGTTGAAAAAACTGGAGGGGGCCGATAAATGCCCCATCCAGTTTGAAGATTGATTACTGCGCCAACTGTCGGCGCAGTTCAGCCAACACCGGCGCCGAATCCGGACGCACACCACGCCACAGGAAGAACGCTTCAGCCGCTTGCTCCACCAGCATGCCCAGGCCATCCATCGCCACGGCTGCGCCTTGCTCACTGGCCCAGCGGCAGAACGCGGTGGGTTGCTTGGCGTACATCATGTCGTAGCAAAATGTCTTGCCCGGTGCGATCAGGCTGCCGGCAATCGGCGGTACATCGCCTGACAGGCTGGCGGACGTGGCATTGATGATCACGTCCACCGGCTCACGCAGCCAGTCGAATCCACTGGCGGACACCGGGCCCAGGTCGTCGAACAGCTCGGCGAGCAATTCGGCTTTTTCCACGGTACGGTTGGCGATGATCAACGAAGCGGGCCGTTCAGCCAGCAACGGCTCCAACGCGCCCCTTACCGCGCCACCCGCGCCCAGCAACAGGATGCGTTTGCCTTGCAGATTCAAGCCGGCGTTTACCGTCAGGTCACGCACCAGGCCGGCGCCGTCGGTGTTGTCGCCGAGCAACGTACCGTCGGCCAGTTTGCTCAAGGTGTTCACCGCCCCGGCGCGCTGGCCCCGCTCGGTGAGGCTGTTGGCCAGGCGGTAGGCGTCTTCCTTGAACGGCACGGTGACGTTGGCACCTCGGCCCTGTTGGAAAAACTCACGGGCACAGCCGGTGAAATCCTCCAGGGGCGCGAGCAAGGTGCTGTAGTCCAGTTGTTCGCCGGTCTGCTCGGCGAACATACGGTGAATCAGCGGCGATTTGCTGTGGCCGATGGGGTTGCCGAACACCACATAACGATCCATCAGACAGCCGCCTTGGGCGCCGCGACGCCCAGCCAATCGCGGTCTTGCAGGAAGTAGTCGGTGAGGCGTGCTTCTTCGCTGCCGGCCTCGGCTTTCCAGTCGTAGCTCCAGCGCACTTGGGGCGGCAGCGACATCAGGATCGACTCGGTACGCCCGCCCGATTGCAGGCCGAACAGGGTGCCACGGTCGTAGACCAGGTTGAATTCAACGTAGCGGCCGCGACGGAATTCCTGGAACTGGCGTTGCTGTTCGGTATACGCGCTGGCTTTGCGACGTTGCACAATCGGCAGGTAGGCGTCGATGTAGGCGTCGCCGATGGCGCGGATGAAGGCGAAGCAGGTGTCGAAGTCCCACTCGTTCAAGTCATCGAAAAACAGGCCGCCGATACCACGGGGCTCGTTGCGGTGCTTGATGTGGAAGTAGGTATCGCACCAGGCCTTGTAGCGCGAGTAAACGTCCGGGCCAAACGGCGCGCAGGCCTGCTCGGCCACGCGGTGCCAGTGAATGCAGTCTTCTTCGTTGCCGTAGTAGGGCGTGAGGTCGAAGCCGCCACCGAACCACCACACCGGCTCTTCGTCTTCTTTTTCGGCGATGAAAAAACGCACGTTGGCGTGGGACGTCGGCACGTGTGGGTTGTGCGGATGAATCACCAGCGACACGCCCAGGGCTTCAAAGCCGCGACCGGCCAGCTCGGGGCGATGCGCACTGGCTGACGGTGGGAGGCCGCTGCCGAACACGTGGGAAAAGTTAACGCCGCCCTTTTCGATGACCGAGCCGTTCTCGATCACACGGGTGCGACCGCCGCCGCCGGCAGGCCGGGTCCAGGCGTCTTCGATAAAGCGAGTGTCCGTCTCGAAGGTTTCCAGGGCGCTGCAAATGCGGTCTTGCAGGTCGAGCAGGTAGGCTTTGACAGCCTCGGTGCGAGTAGTCATGACATCACCTTGAATCGGGCAAAGCTACGCGAAGCCGTGGGGCGTCGGCGGCAAATGGGCGCACAGGATACCACTGCACTTGGACAGCACTGCACTTAGGAGCGCCGCAGTTGACGAAGATCAAGCTTAGGAGTCCGATAGGGGGCTACGCGAATTCGACCTCAGGAGAAGTGCAGATGGCCAAACGTATCCAGTTCAGCGCCCATGGCGGCCCCGACGTACTTGAATATGTGGACTACACACCGGCAGAGCCCGGCCCGCAGCAGGTTCGAGTGCGTAACGAGGCGATTGGCCTGAATTTCATCGATACCTATTTCCGCAGTGGCCTTTACGCGCCGCCGGCCCTGCCATCGGGGCTTGGCGCAGAAGGCGCCGGTGTGGTTGATGCGGTGGGCAGCGAAGTCACGCAATTTAAAGTCGGCGACCGCGTGGCCTACGGCAGCGGCCCACTTGGGGCCTACAGCGAGTTGCACGTGCTGCCCGCCGCCAACCTGGTGCACCTGCCGGACGACATCAGCTTCGAACAAGCCGCCGGCGCGATGCTCAAGGGCCTGACCGTTCAATACCTGCTGCGCCAGACCTATGAGCTCAAAGGTGGCGAGACCATCCTGTTCCACGCCGCCGCCGGTGGCGTGGGCTCCCTGGCCTGCCAATGGGCCAAGGCACTGGGCGTGAAGCTGATCGGTACCGTGAGCTCGCCAGAAAAAGCCGCCCTGGCCAGATCCCTCGGCGCATGGGAAACCATCGACTACAGCAAGGAAAATGTCGCACAGCGCGTGCTGGAGTTGACTGACGGCAAAAAGGTGCCCGTGGTCTACGACGGTGTCGGCAAGGACACCTGGCTGACCTCATTGGACAGCGTGGCGCCACGTGGCCTGGTGGTGAGCTTTGGCAACGCGTCGGGCGCGGTGGATGGGGTGAACCTGGGGATACTCGCGGCCAAAGGCTCGCTATACGTGACACGGCCGACCCTGGCGACCTACGCCAACAATCCGGCGAACCTGCAGGTGATGGCGGATGATCTGTTTTCGATGATCAAGAGCGGCAAGGTGCGCATTGATATCAACCAGCGGTATTCGCTGGCAGACGCGGCGAAGGCACAGACGGAGTTGTCGGGGCGGCGTACCACTGGGTCGACCATTCTGTTGCCTTGAGGCTTCTTCGGGGGCAAGCCCCCTCCCACATTTGACCGTGTTGTCATGACGGACACGGTTCAAATGTGAGAGGGCGCTTGCCCGCGATGGGTGCGACGCGGTCTCAGGAAGGCCGCACCACCTCACCCGTTGCCAAATCGCGAATCAGGCTCGGGTTCTTGCGCCCACCCAGGGCACCACCCAGCACCAGATCCACCTGCCCGCGGAAGTACTGCTCCACACGAATCCGCGTGCGCGCCGCCGGGCGGCCCTGGGGGTTGGCTGAGGTGGAAATCAACGGCCCCACCAGCGCGCACAAGTCCCGTACCAGCGGATGATCGCTCACCCGCAGCGCCACCGTGTCGTGCACACCGGTGACCCACTCCGGCAACAAATCCTGATGCGGTACCAGCCACGTATTCGGCCCGGGCCAGGTGCTGGCCATGCGTTCGATCCAGGTATCCGGGAAGTCTTCGAACAGAAAGTCGAACTGGCGAATATTGTCTGCCACCAGGATCAGGCCCTTGTCCACCGAACGGTTCTTGATCGCCAGCAGCCGATCCACCGCCTCTTCGTTCCAGGGATCGCAACCCAGGCCCCAGACCGCTTCGGTTGGATAGGCAATCACCGCGCCTGCGCGAATTTCTCGTGCGGCTTCCAGCACACGCCACCTGTTGACCATTGTTTACTCTCCGGACTAAAGCTCTGGGCAGTTTACCGATCTTCTTTACAAAACCTAGTTCCAAAAAACTGGCCGCTACAAAAGCTGGCCACGCGCAAGCCAGCGCCCGCTTTCGCAGATCACCAGGCCTTCAAGTTCCAACTCCGTGAGGGTCGCCAACACCTGGGCCAACGGCCGCCCACTGGCCAGCGCGAGGGCTTCGCTGGTATGGGGCGCCGCGTGCAACAGCGCCACCAGCGGATGTATCACAGGCATCGGCGCCGGGCGTGACAATGCCTGCCAGCCACGCAAGCCTTCGAGGATGTGTTCAATGGTTTCCACCAGCATCGCCCCATCACGGATCAACTGGTGACACCCCTTGGCCCCCGGATGATGGATGGAGCCCGGGATTGCATACACCTCGCGCCCTTGCTCGGCCGCGAGCTTGGCGGTGATCAGCGAGCCGCTGGCCATGCTGGCCTCCACCACCAGCACGCCCAGGGACAGGCCGCTGATGATGCGGTTGCGCCGGGGGAAGTTACCGGCCTGGGGCGCGGCGTCCAGTGGAAACTCGGAAACCACGGCGCTGCCTTGGGCAATCATCGCCGCCGCAAGCCGTCGATGGCGCTGTGGATAAAGATTTTCCAGGCCCGTGCCGAGTACGCCGATTGTATGACCCCCCACATCCAAAGCGGCTTGATGGGCCGCACCGTCGATTCCCAGCGCAAGGCCACTGGTGATGACAAAACCGGCGCTCGCCAGGCTGCGGGAAAATGCGGCGGCCGTGTCCATGCCGGGGCGGGATGCACGGCGGCTGCCGACCATCGCCAGTTGCGGTTTTTCCAGGATCCCGGGGTCGCCGGCGACAAATAAAAGCGGCGGGGCATCATCTATCTGGGCGAGCAGTGCCGGGTACTCAGGTTGGTCCCACATCAGCAAATGCTGGTTCGGACGTTCCAACCAGGCCAACGCCTCACTGGCGCCGTCGCGGATCTCATGGCTACGGCGGGCATCGGCGCTGATGGGTGACAACCCCAAGGAGCGCCACGCGCTGGCCGGGGCACCGATGGCCTTTGAAGCGCTGCCGAACGCTTCGATCAACAACCTAAAACGCTTCGGGCCTACCTCCGGCAGCCTGTGCAGGCGTAGGCGGGCTTCCAGTTCTGAAGGGGAAATTTCATTGCAGTTTTTCGAAAGCATCTGATCATCCTTGACCGGAACAAGCTGTGGATAACTCTGTTGGTAACTTATTTAGCAGGCTATTTATTACGGTCGAGGGGCAGTCTCGAAATGGGGGGTAAAGCCCTTGGGACGTCGTAGTATTAAGAATGGGATTGTGTAACAAGAAATAGTGAATGGCCTGTTGCGTCGCTTGATCCAGCCGCGGGCCGGGCTCTGGAAGCAGGGCCATGGCGAACGAGGCCCATAGCAGCAAGACGAGTAGCGATTTCCTCATGGGGTGAATCTCCTTTATTATGTGCGTTCGCGTGAAATGCCACAGCCTTCGCGGCTTTCGGGCGTTTCACACCGGCCGTATGGGTCCATTCCCACCGCCGATTTGCCTTTACCTCACATGTGCAGCAATTACGCTTATGGCTATTTTGAACATCCTCGAATTCCCCGACTCGCGCCTGCGCACAATCGCCAAGCCGGTGGCCGTAGTGGACGACAAGGTTCGTCAGCTGGTCGATGACATGTTTGAAACAATGTATGAAGCACCTGGTATCGGCCTCGCCGCCACCCAGGTCAACGTGCATCTGCGCGTCGTGGTCATGGACCTGTCGGAAGATCGCAGCGAACCGCGGGTGTATATCAACCCCGAGTTCGAACCGCTGACCGACGAGATGGGCGAATACCAGGAAGGTTGCCTCTCGGTACCGGAGTTCTACGAGAACGTCGAGCGCCCGCTGCGCGTGAAGATCAAGGCCCTCGACCGCGACGGAAAACCGTTCGAACTGATTGCCGAAGGCCTGCTGGCCGTGTGCATCCAGCACGAATGCGACCACCTCAACGGCAAGCTGTTTGTCGATTACCTGTCCACGCTCAAACGCGACCGGATCAAGAAGAAGCTGGAAAAAAAGCATCGCCAGCAAGCTTGATGCCCTCCTTCCAAAGGCTTGCTGCGGCAAGCCTTTTTCTTTTGTGACTGCTTTTAACCGAGACCTCCCATGACCGAGCCATTGCGCATTGTTTTTGCCGGCACGCCTGAATTTGCCGCCGAACACCTCAAGGCCCTGCTTGCCAGCTCTTATGACATCGTCGCGGTGTACACCCAGCCGGATCGCCCGGCCGGTCGCGGGCAAAAACTGATGCCGAGCCCGGTCAAGCAGTTGGCGCTTGAGCACAACATCCCCGTGCTGCAACCGCCGACCCTGCGCAACGCCGAGGCCCAGGCTGAACTGGCGGCGCTGCAACCGGACTTGCTGGTGGTGGTGGCCTACGGTTTGATCCTGCCCCAGGTCGTGCTGGATATTCCACGCCTGGGCTGTATCAACAGCCACGCCTCACTGCTGCCACGCTGGCGCGGTGCGGCGCCGATCCAACGTGCCGTGGAGGCAGGCGACAGCGAAAGCGGCGTGACCGTGATGCGCATGGAGGCGGGTTTGGACACCGGCCCGATGCTGCTCAAGGTCACCACTCCGATCACGGCCCAAGACACCGGTGGCAGCCTGCACGACCGCCTCGCCGAGATGGGCCCGCCCGCCGTGATCCAGGCCATTGCCGGTCTCGCCGCTGGCACCCTGCAAGGTGAGGTGCAGGACGACAGCCTGGCCACCTACGCCCACAAGCTGAACAAGGACGAAGCCCGCATCGACTGGAGCCGCCCGGCTGTGGAGCTGGAACGCCTGGTGCGTGCCTTCAACCCGTGGCCGATCTGCCACAGCACACTCAATGGAGAAGCCTTGAAAGTGTTGGCCGCGACCTTGGCCGACGGCAAAGGCGCACCCGGTGAAATCATCGGTGCCAGCAAGGAGGGGCTGCTGGTCGCTTGCGGCGAACAGGCGCTGTGCCTGACCCGTCTGCAATTGCCCGGTGGCAAGGCGCTTAATTTCAGCGATTTGTACAACAGTCGCCGTGAGAAATTTTCCCTGGGCACGATCCTCGGGGTGGCAGCCCAATGAACCCGCGTCTGGCCGCCGCCAAGGCCCTGGCCGCCGTACTCAACGGCAAGGCTTCGCTGAACAGTTCGCTGCCCACGCAGTTGGACAAGGTCGAAGACCGCGATCGTGGTTTCACCCAGGACCTGGCCTTCGGCACCGCCCGCTGGCAACCACGGTTGTCGGCGCTGGCAGCCAAGCTGCTGCAAAAACCTTTCAAGGCGGCCGATGCTGATGTCGAGGCGCTGCTGCTGGTCGGTCTCTATCAGCTGCTCTACACCCGCGTGCCGGCCCACGCCGCCATCGGTGAAACCGTCGGTTGCGCCGACAAGCTGAAAAAGCCCTGGGCCAAGGCCCTGCTCAACGCGGTACTGCGCCGCGCCCAGCGCGAAAGCGAAGCGCTGCTGGCCGAGTTGGAACATGACCCGGTGGTGCGCACTGCTCACCCGCGCTGGCTGCAAAAATCCCTGAAGGCCTTCTGGCCAGAGCAATGGGAAGCCATTTGCGCGGCCAACAACGCGCACCCGCCGATGATCCTGCGGGTCAACCGTCGCCATCACAGCCGTGATGCGTACCTGCACTTGCTGACGAGCGCAGGGATCAACGCCACGCCATGCGTGTACAGCAGCGACGGCATCGTGCTGGAAGCGGCCACCGACGTGCGCAGTCTGCCGGGCTTCGCCGAAGGCTGGATCAGTGTGCAGGACGAGGCCGCGCAACTGGCCGCCGACCTGCTCGACCTGGCTCCCGGTCAGCGTGTACTGGACGCCTGCTGTGCTCCGGGCGGTAAGACCTGTCACATCCTCGAAGTCGAAAAGGACCTGGCCGGTGTAGTGGCGGTCGATCTGGAAGCCAAGCGTCTGGTGCGTGTACGGGAGAACCTCGCGCGCCTGGGCCTCAGCGCCGAGCTGATCGCTGCCGACGGCCGCGACACCACCACCTGGTGGGACGGCAAACCGTTCCAACGCATCCTGCTTGACGCGCCGTGTTCCGCCACCGGTGTGATCCGCCGTCACCCGGACATCAAGCTCACCCGCCAACCCGACGACATCGCCGCCCTGGCGGTGCTGCAAGGCGAACTGCTCGACGCACTGTGGCCGACCCTCGAAGTCGGCGGCATCCTGCTTTACGCCACCTGCTCCACCTTGCCCACCGAAAACACCGAGGTGATCGAAGCCTTTCTCGCCCGCACCAGCGGCGCACGGGAACTGGACCTCGCCACGGCCGCCGGTATCAAGCAGCCCCATGGCCGCCAGTTACTTGCGCAGGAAGGCGGGCATGATGGTTTCTACTACGCCAAACTGATCAAGATCGCCGCCGCGCGCGGCTGAACGGGTTTAAGGGAGTGACCGGATGAAAATCATCATCCTTGGAGCAGGGCAGGTTGGCGGCACACTGGCCGAACATTTGGCCAGTGAAGCCAATGACATCACCGTGGTCGACACCGATGCCGAGCGCCTGCGCAACCTGGGCGACCGCCTGGATATCCGCACCGTACAAGGCCGGGCGTCGTTTCCCACCGTGCTGCGTCAGGCGGGTGCCGACGACGCCGACATGCTGGTCGCGGTCACCAACAGCGACGAGACCAATATGGTCGCCTGCCAGGTCGCCCACACCCTGTTCCACACCCCGACCAAGATCGCCCGGGTGCGTGAAGCCGCCTACCTGACCCGCGCCGGTCTGTTTGATAACGACGCTATCCCCGTGGACGTGCTGATCAGCCCGGAACAGGTCGTCACCCACTACATCAAGCGCCTGATCGAAATCCCCGGCGCCTTGCAGGTGATCGACTTCGCCGGCGGCAAGGCGCAACTGGTGGCCGTGAAGGCCTACTACGGTGGGCCGCTGGTGGGTCAGCAGTTGCGTCAACTGCGTGAACACATGCCGAATGTGGAAACCCGCGTAGCCGCGATTTTCCGACGTGACCGGCCGATCCTGCCCCAGGGCGATACGGTGATCGAGGCCGATGACGAAGTATTCTTCATCGCTGCCAAAGCGAATATTCGTGCCGTCATGAGTGAAATGCGTCGGCTCGATGAGAGCTACAAACGCATCGTCATCGCCGGCGGCGGGCAGATTGGCGAGCGTCTGGCCGAAGCGATCGAGAGTCGCTACCAGGTGAAAATCATCGAGATGAGCCCGGCACGCTGCCGACATTTGTCCGACACCCTGGACAGCACGGTCGTACTGCAAGGCAGTGCCTCGGACCGCGACCTGCTGATGGAAGAAAACATCGCCGATGCGGATATTTTCCTGGCCCTGACCAACGATGACGAGGCCAACATCATGTCGTCGCTGCTGGCCAAGCGGCTGGGGGCCAAGAAGGTCATGACCATCATCAACAACCCGGCCTACGTCGACCTGATCCAGGGCGGCGATATCGACATCGCCATCAGCCCGCAACTGGCCACCATCGGCACCTTGCTTGCCCACGTGCGCCGTGGCGATATCGTCAGCGTGCACTCCCTGCGCCGGGGCGCGGCGGAGGCCATCGAAGCGATTGCCCACGGTGATTCGAAGTCGAGCAAAGTGATCGGCAAGGCCATCCGCGATATAGGCCTGCCGCCGGGCACCACCATTGGCGCAATCATTCGTGATGAGGAAGTGATCATCGCCCACGACGACACGGTGATCGCCACGGGTGACCACGTGATCCTGTTCCTGGTGGATAAAAAACATATCCGCGATGTGGAGAAGCTGTTCCACGTGGGATTGAGCTTTTTCTGATCAACCGGAGTGACCGACATGCTCGAATCCCTGGAAAAAATGCTCGCCAAGGGTGTGGATAATTCCCTGCTGCGCTTTGGGTTGGGCAAGGGTTATCTGGACCTGAAGGACAATGCCAAGGCGGCGGAGCATTTGCACAAATGCGTCGAGTTCGATCCGAAGTATTCGGCGGCGTGGAAGTTGTTGGGCAAGGCGCAGCTGGGGCAGGGTGATAACGCCGCGGCGCGACAGGCGTGGGAGAAGGGCATCGAAGCGGCCCAGGCCCATGGCGACAAGCAGGCCGAGAAAGAAATGACGGTGTTCCTGAAGAAACTCGAGCGCCAGGCCTGAGCAGATCGAAAATGTGGGAGGGGCAAGCTCCCTCCCACATTTGGTCAGCTGTGGGTCAGTACCACCGTTCTTCACCCGGCGGGCGTTTCTTGAAGCGCTTCATGCTCCACATGTACTGGCTCGGGTAGGCACCGACATAACGCTCCACCACTTTACTCATCGCCGCGCAGGACGTGGCGGTGTCGGTGCTGTACATGTCTTCCGGCGCCGCTTCCAGGATCACTTTGTAGCCCGAACCGTCCGGCAGCCGCAGGGCATGCAGGAACACACCGACCGCCTTGTGGCCGGCGAGCATGTTCGGCACAAACTTGCTGGTGAGCGCCTGGGTGGCGAAGAACGGCACGAAGATCCCGGCGGACTCCGCGGGCTCCGGGTCGGCCGGAATACCCACCTGGCCGCCTTTGCGCACTTCCTTGATCACACTGAGGATGCCTTCCTTGGTGGACGCCGCCACGCGGTTACCCAGTTGTACGCGCTGCTTGCGCAGCAATTCATCCACCGCCTTGAGCTTGGGCGGACGGTAAAAAATGATCGGTTTGCACTGGCTGCAATAGAAGTGGTTCAACACCTCCCAGTTGCCCAGGTGGCTGGTGATGCCGACCACACCTTTGCCCGAGGCCAGGGCTTCGTGCAGCACCTCGAGGCCTTCGACTTCACGCACCAGGTCGATGGAGCGCTGGGCCGGCCAGATCCAGGCGCAGGCGCTTTCGGTCAGGGACTTGCCGATGTCCTTCAGGCTCTGGCCAACCAGGCGCTCGCGCGCGTCGGGGTCCATGTCCGGGAAGCATTTAGAGAGGTTGATCCGCACCGTGTCACGGGAGCGGTTAGGGGTTTTCCACATGATCCAGCCGATGGCCGTGCCGACCGCTTGAACCGCGCGCCAGGGCAATAGGGCAAACAACCGAAGAGCGCCTACCAGCAAGGCGCCTTTAAACTTTTCCACAGGTCACTCCTGATCGTGTGTGGTGCGCAAAGCCGCCATTCTAACCGGCGTTGACCAAGTCCGCGTAACGGTCGCAGTCCTGGGTATGGTCCATGACCATGCCCGAGGCCTGCATGAACGCGTAACAGATGGTCGGGCCGACAAAGGTGAAGCCGGCTTTCTTGAGTGCTTTGCTCATGGCTTCAGCCTCCGGCGTAATCGCCGGCACTTCGCTGCGGTCCTTGAAATGGTTGACCTTGGGCACGCCGCCGACAAACGACCAGAGCCACCCCACCGGATCTTCAAGCGCCAGCCAGGCTGCGGCGTTGCGCCGGGTGGCATTGAGCTTGAGGCGGTTACGCACAATGCCAGGGTCAAGCATCAGCGCTTCGATCTCGGCATCGGTCAGCTGTGCCAGACGCAGGGCATCAAAACCAAACAAGACCTTTCGATAATGCTCGCGTTTGCGTAAAACGGTGATCCAGGACAGGCCCGCCTGGAACCCTTCGAGCAAAAGCAACTCGAACAAACCCTGCGCATCGCGCAGCGGCGTTCCCCACTCCTGATCGTGATAAGCCATGTACAGCGGATCTTCAGAACACCAAAAGCAGCGTGGCATAAGGCTCCAGGGGATGGTGGCGCGGCCGAATCGGGTATACTCCCGCTCTTTAAATCGCAGCCCAAGTAACAGGTGAATTTCGTGAGCCAGCCTACGCCAGCCGTGCGTACCTTCCAAGACTTGATCCTCGCCCTCCAGCAATACTGGGCCGAGCAAGGTTGTGTGGTACTTCAGCCCTACGATATGGAAGTAGGCGCCGGCACTTTCCACACCGCTACATTCCTGCGGGCCATCGGCCCGGAAACCTGGAACGCCGCTTATGTGCAGCCCAGTCGTCGCCCGACTGACGGCCGCTACGGCGAAAACCCGAACCGTCTGCAGCACTACTATCAGTTCCAGGTAGTCCTGAAGCCGAACCCGGACAACTTCCAGGAACTGTACCTGGGCTCGCTCAAGCACGTGGGCCTCGACCCGCTGGTGCACGACATCCGTTTCGTCGAAGACAACTGGGAGTCGCCCACCCTCGGCGCCTGGGGCCTGGGCTGGGAAGTCTGGCTCAATGGCATGGAAGTCACCCAGTTCACCTACTTCCAGCAGGCCGGTGGCATCGAGTGCTACCCGGTAACCGGTGAGATCACCTACGGCCTCGAGCGCCTGGCCATGTACCTGCAGGGCGTGGATTCGGTCTACGACCTGGTGTGGGCTGACGGCCCGTTCGGCAAAGTGACCTATGGCGATGTGTTCCACCAGAACGAAGTGGAGCAATCGACCTACAACTTCGAACACGCCAACGTCGACAAGCTGTTCGAACTGTTCGACTTCTATGAAAGCGAAGCCAAGCGCCTGATCGAACTCGACCAGCCGCTGCCGTTGCCGAGCTATGAAATGGTGTTGAAGGCCTCCCATACCTTCAACCTGCTGGACGCCCGTCGTGCCATCTCGGTAACCGCGCGCCAGCAATACATCCTGCGTGTACGCACCCTGGCGCGTTCCGTCGCCCAAGCCTACCTGCTGGCTCGCGCCAAGCTGGGCTTCCCGATGGCCACCCCGGACCTGCGTGATGAAGTGTTGGCTAAGCTGGAGGCTGCACAATGAGTGCTCAAGATTTCCTGGTTGAACTGGGCACCGAAGAGCTGCCACCCAAGGCACTCAATACCCTGGCCGATGCGTTCCTGGCCGGTATCGAAAAAGGCCTGCAGAGCGCCGGCCTGAAGTTTGAAGCGAAAAAAGTCTACGCCGCGCCGCGCCGCCTGGCCGTGTTGCTGACCGCGCTGGAAACCCAGCAACCGGACCGCAGCATCAACCTCGACGGCCCGCCACGCCAGGCGGCTTTCGACGCCGAAGGCAACCCGACCCAAGCCGCACTGGGCTTCGCCAAGAAGTGTGGCGTCGAGCTGAGCGAGATCGACCAGAGCGGCCCGAAACTGCGTTTCAGCCAGGTCATCACAGGCAAGCCCACCGCCAGCCTGTTGCCGACCATCGTCGAAGACTCCCTGAACGACCTGCCGATTCCCAAGCGCATGCGCTGGGGCGCGCGCAAGGAAGAGTTCGTGCGCCCGACCCAGTGGCTGGTGATGCTGCTCGGTGACCAGGTCATCGATTGCACCATCCTCGCCCAGAAAGCTGGCCGTGATTCCCGTGGCCATCGCTTCCACCATCCACAAGCGGTGCGCATCACTTCGCCGGCTAACTATGCCGCCGATCTGCGTGCTGCCTACGTGCTGGCCGATGCCAACGAGCGTCGCGATCTGATCAGCAAACGCACCGAAGAACTCGCCCGCCTGCAGGAAGGCACCGCCATCGTGCCGCCAAGCCTGCTCGACGAAGTGACCGCGCTGGTTGAATGGCCGGTGCCGCTGGTGTGCTCGTTCGAAGAACGTTTCCTCGATGTGCCGCAGGAAGCGCTGATCACCACCATGCAGGACAACCAGAAGTATTTCTGCCTGCTGGACGTGGACGGCAAGTTGCTGCCGCGCTTTATCACCGTGGCCAACATCGAAAGCAAGGACCCGCAGCAGATCATCGCCGGTAACGAGAAAGTCGTGCGTCCGCGCCTGACTGACGCCGAGTTCTTCTTCAAGCAAGACAAGAAGCAGAAGCTGGAAGACTTCAACCTGCGCCTGCAGAACGTGGTGTTCCAGGAAAAACTTGGCAGCGTCTACGACAAGGCCGTGCGCGTTTCCAAGCTGGCGGCCTACATTGCCCCACGCATCGGCGGTGATGCCGCCTGGGCTGCGCGTGCAGGCTTGCTGTCCAAGTGCGACCTGGCCACCGAAATGGTCGGCGAGTTCCCGGAGATGCAGGGCGTTGCCGGTTACTACTACGCCCTCAACGATGGCGAGGCGGACGATGTCGCGCTGGCGCTGAACGAGCAGTACATGCCGCGTGGCGCCGGCGCCGAGCTGCCGACCACCCTGACCGGTGCGGCCGTGGCCATCGCCGACAAGCTGGATACCCTCGTCGGTATCTTCGGTATCGGCATGCTGCCTACCGGTAGCAAAGACCCGTATGCCCTGCGTCGCGCGGCCCTCGGCGTGCTGCGTATCCTGATCGACAAGAAACTCGACCTCGACCTGACCCAGGCCGTGGTGTTCGCGGTCGGCCAGTTCGGTGGCAAGGTCAAGCAAGCCGGCCTGGCCGAGCAAGTGCTGGAGTTCGTGTTCGACCGCCTGCGTGCGCGTTATGAAGACGAAGGCGTGGACGTTTCCGTCTACCTGTCGGTACGTGCCCTGCAACCGGGTTCGGCGCTGGACTTCGATCAACGCGTACAAGCCGTACAGGCGTTCCGTAAGCTGCCGGAAGCCGACGCCCTGGCCGCTGTGAACAAGCGTGTGTCGAACCTGCTGGGCAAGGCCGAAGGCCTGGGCAACGCCGATGTCGACCCAGGCCTGTTCGCCGACGCCAAGGAGTTCTCGCTGAATTCTGCCATTGCCAAGGCAGAGAACGCGGTGAAGCCGCTGATCGCCGAACGCAATTACGCCGAAGCCCTGGCACGCCTGGCGACCTTGCGTGAGCCGGTGGATGCGTTCTTCGAAGCGGTGATGATCAATGCCGAAGATGCCGGCGTGCGGAAAAACCGCTACGCCATGCTGGCGCGTCTGCGTGGCCTGTTCGTCAACATCGCTGACATTTCTACGCTGAGCTGACCATGTTGAAACTGCTGATTCTCGATCGGGACGGGGTGATCAACTACGACTCCGACGCTTACATCAAGTCGGTGGCGGAATGGATTCCACTGCCCGGTTCGATCGAGGCCATCGCGCAGTTGAGCAAAGCCGGCTGGACGGTGGCCATCGCCACCAACCAGTCCGGCATCGCCCGCGGCTATTACGACATCGCCACCCTGGACGCCATGCACACGCGCTTGCGCACGCTGGTGGCGGAGCAGGGCGGGGAAGTGGGGCTGGTGGTGTACTGCCCTCACGGGCCGGATGAGGGCTGCGATTGCCGCAAACCCAAGCCTGGCATGTTGAAAACCATTGCAGAACATTACAAGGTGCCCTTGGCTGGGATATGGTTCGTCGGGGACAGCCTCGGTGACCTGGAGGCGGCCAAAGCCGTCGACTCTCAGCCAGTTTTGGTAAAGACCGGGAAAGGCGAAAAGACCCAGGCGAAAAACCTGCCGGTAGGCACCTTGATTTTTGACGATCTGGCGGCGGTTGCCGCAGAACTTATCAACAACTAGCCGCCCTCGACTTCCTGGCCAAGGACTGTTCGGGAGTGCGCTTTTAACAGGCGGGCCATGTCCCGCAACGGTAAATGCCGCCATGTCGATTTTGCAGGCCATCAGAACCTTTTTCTTTTACCTGCTGCTGGGCACCAGTTCGTTTCTCTGGTGCACCCTGAGCTTTTTTATTGCGCCGTTCCTGCCGTTCAAGGCGCGCTATCGCTTTATCAACGTCTATTGGTGCCGCTGCGCGTTGTGGCTGACCAAGGCGTTCCTGAACATTCGTTTCGAGATCAAGGGCGCTGAAAACGTACCGGAGCAGCCGTGCGTGATTCTGTCGAACCACCAGAGCACCTGGGAGACCTTCTTCCTCTCGGCTTACTTCTCGCCGTTGAGCCAGGTGCTCAAGCGCGAGCTGCTGTACGTGCCGTTCTTCGGCTGGGCCATGGCCATGTTGCGCCCGATCGCCATCGACCGTGACAACCCCAAGGCGGCGCTCAAGCACGTCGCCAAGAAGGGCGATGAACTGCTCAAGGATGGCGTGTGGGTGCTGATCTTCCCGGAAGGTACGCGGGTACCCTTTGGGACAGTAGGCAAGTTCTCTCGCGGCGGTACCGCATTGGCAGTTAACGCAAACCTGCCGGTGCTGCCGATTGCGCATAACGCCGGCAAGTTCTGGCCGAAGGCGGGTTGGGCAAAACGCGCAGGCACCATCACTGTGGTGATAGGCGAGCCAATGTACGCAGAAGGGGAAGGCCCACGCGCCATTGCCGCGCTGAATGACCGTGCCCAGGCATGGAATGAAGCGCAGCAGCGGGCCATGGGTTCCCTACCGCCAGAGCCGATTGTGGTGGAGACGCCGGTGGTATGAGCATCTGTGGATAACCTGTGTACGCTTTGTTGGCGAATTGGCTTTTTTTGGTCCTAATAAGTTGATTTAGTTAGATATTTCCAAATCCATTAAAATCGCAAAAAACGTGCATAAGTTTTTTCCTTCATTAAAAAACCGGTCCTTGAGACCGGTTTTTTATGCACAGCGGAAAAGTACGTTTTAGCAGTCGTCCAGCAAGGGCAACTGCAGGCGGAAAGTGGTGCCTTTGCCCACGGTGCTTTCACACTCGATACGGCCCCCATGACGCTCCACCACCGCCTTGACCATGCTCAGTCCCAACCCCAGCCCTTCGCTGCCTTGGGCCGAGTCAAAGCGCTTGTACTGGCTGAACAGTTCAGGCAAATCCTCGGCGGCTATGCCTGGGCCCTGGTCGCTGATGCGGCATTCCAGCCAGCCTTGCGCGCTGCTGTGTCGCAGCCGGACAGTGGTACCGGACGGGGAATATTTGATCGCGTTCTCCAGCACATTGAACAATGCGCGGGTGAGCAGCGATTGATCGGCTGACACCATCCCTTCGTCGGCCTCGTCCAGATCGTGGACCAGGTGAATCCCCTTGAGCTGGGCGATCACGGCCACTTGATCAAAGGCATCCATTACCAACATGGCGAACAGCGTAGGCTCGAACTGGTAGCCATCGGCCTCAGCCCTCGCCAGTTGCACAAATGATTCGGTCAGGCTCAAGGCGCGGCGTACTTGTTGCTCTATCTGTGCAAATATCGGCGACTCACTGTCGTGCACATCCAACAGGGCGAGGATCGCCGAGTGGGGGGCGCGCAAGTCGTGGGAGAGGAAGCGCAGCATGGTTTCCCGATGCTGCTGGGCCTCGCGCTCCTTGCTCAGGTCGGTGAGGCTCAGCAGCCATCCCAGCGCGACATCCCCTTCGGCCGGCAGCAAGGGGGCAAGCTCCATGCGCAGGCTGCGTTGGTGGATATCACGAAACTCAACGAGTTCCAGTGTCGAGAGGGTAGGGCGTACGCCATTGTGCAGCGGCGGATAACCCAGGTCGGCCAGTTGCTCCAGAAGGTTATGGTTGATCAAGTCATTGCCGAACACTTCCCGGGCGATGCGGTTGGCCAACAGGACATTACCCTGGGTGTCTGTGATCAGTGTCGCCACCGGCAGGCATTCCAATCCATCAGCCATAAACCGTCGCGTGTCCCGCGTACGACTGACGGCTTGCTCCAAGGCAAAGATACGGCCCTGCAATACGTCACCCTTATTGGCGGGTGCACGGCGGCGCTCGGGCAAGACTTTGGGTTCGTTATCCAGGCGCGCCAATTCCCAGCCGAAGTAGGCCAGGATCACGCTGAGACGCCGCCAGTTCCAGATCAGGTAGCTGAGCAGCAAACCGATCAAGCAGGCCGCAGGCGACCACCAGTAGCCCAGGCGCAATAAGGCCGCTGAACCGAGCAAGGCCAAGCACATGCATCCCAGGGTCATCCACAGCGCATAGCGTGGGCGGTAGAGCAGCAGGCCCAGCAACATCGCCACCAGGGACGTTGCGATCAGTGCGGCCAGCCAGCCGGGCAAGTCCACAATACTTCGATCTTGCAGCAAGCCATTGAGCACATTGGCCTGGATCTCCACACCCGCTGTGGTGCCAGCCATAGGAGAGAGCGGTGTGACAAAGCGATCGCCCATGCCCGACGCTGTCGCCCCCACCAGAATCAGACGGCCCCGCAACCGCTCAGGAGGGACCTCACCACGTAATACGCTGACATAAGACACGCTCGGGAAATGGGTGTCGGCAGCAATAAACGGGATACGGACCGCATGCTCCCGGTGCCAATCCTGGGTGATCGATGGCAGAGGTTCCCCGGGCATCTCGGCCGATTGCCCGCTCATCGCGAAAGCCAGCCACGCTAACTGAAGCGCCGTGGCACCGGCTGGCCCCTCGCGCATATACAGCCTGCGGACCACGCCATCGCTATCCGCCTCCACATTGATATGCCCGACACCCTTGGCACATTTGAGCAGCGACAGCATTTGTGCCCCAGACTGGCTGTAGCTGGCCGAATCGTCACGAGCCAAGGGCAACAATACGTTGCCGGCGTTGCACACCGCGTCGGCCAGGCGCTTGTCATTGACCGGGTTACCGGGCTCGCTGAAGATCACATCAAACAGGATACCGGCCGGCTGCGCCGCGCTCAGGCGATCGATCAGGTCGGCGTGCACACTGCGCGGCCAGGGCCACTGGCCGAGTTTCTTCAGGCTAGGGTCATCGATGGTTACCAGCAGGATGCGCGGATCCACCGGCAGGGGCGCCAGACGTCGAAGGCTGTCGTATAGCGGGTTGTTCAAGGCCAGGCCAGGACTCATCGAGAGGTATGCAGTGATTGGCAACAGCAGCAAACCGATCCATAACCACTCACGTACCAGACCGTGGAACAGGCGCTGGGCATGGGTGGGTTGGCGCTTTTCGGCCTTTCCCCAGAGCATCATGGATCAACGCGCTTGAGTTGTTGGCGTGCGATAGAAGATGGCATAGCCCCCCGATTCCTCCTCAGGCGTTGCACGGCGTAAGCCGACACGCGTACGTGATAGAACGACGCATTGAGCCCAGTGAAGCTCATTTTCGACACGGTGGAAAAAATTTCCTGCTGGATGTTCATAACGGCGGGGAGTCCAAAGGGCATCCACTATCGGGGCACAGGAGTTTACGACAGCGCATGCGTCGGCTGATCCTTTTCCTTAACGCCTGGAGCCGGTATCTTTCCCACATAGGTATGGAGGGCTTTCAATGGCGTATTCGCTTATTGATCCCAGCGTACCGAGAGATCCAAGGGGTCGACGAACCTGAGCACAATTCTTCAGATTCATTGACCGGCATCTGCGCAGTACGTGCCCCTCAATACGACTGCCGTACTCTTCAAGAAGAAAGGACCCCCCCATGCGTGTCGCAATACTGGATGACGAACCCGCTGAATTGCGACGGGTGGAACAGACACTGCGACAAATCCCCAGCACCGCCGAACAACCCTGGACACTGCATTGCTTCGAGCGCGGCGAAGACCTGCTGCGACAATTGCGCCGGGAGACCTTCGACCTGCTGATACTCGACTGGCAACTGCCCGACATCACCGGTATTGCCTTATTGCGCTGGACCCGTGAACACATGGAGTCGCCACCTGCAGTCATCATGCTCACCAGCCGTGATGCCGAAAGCGATATCGTCAGCGCATTGAACAGCGGGGCCGACGACTACGTCAGCAAACCCTTTCGACCTAACGAACTGAAGGCACGAGTGACAGCCGTTCTACGTCGGCATGGCCTGCAGAGATCGGCAACCCCTGAAGTGCAGAGTTTCAACGACCTGACCTTCGACGATGCAGAGTTGACCGTCACACGCGCAGGCAAACCGATCAACCTTACCGAGCGCGAATATCGCCTGGCGAGCTGCTTGTTCGCCAACCTGGCTCGGCCGCTGTCACGCGAGTACCTTTATGAGCGGTTCTGGACCCATGAAGAAATGGTGTCCTCCCGGCCACTGGATACGCATATCTATCGGCTACGCAACAAGCTCGGGCTTACCGCTGACAGGGGTTGGCAATTGTTGACGATCTATGGGTATGGGTATCGATTGGAGAGTGTGGCGGCGGCTTCTTCTCATGGATAAAAACCACGATGTTCCACGTGGAGCATTTGGCAGAAGATGATTTCCACACAATAAAAAAGGCCAACGCTATGCGTTGGCCTTTTTTATTTTGGGCGTCGTACCTGGATCAGAAATCCAGGTTAGACACTGCCAGGGCATTGCTCTCGATGAAGTCACGGCGAGGTTCGACCGCATCACCCATCAGGGTGTTGAAGATCTGGTCTGCGCCGATGGCGTCCTCGATGGTTACGCGCAGCATACGACGCTGAGCTGGGTCCATGGTGGTTTCCCACAGCTGATCCGGGTTCATTTCGCCCAGACCTTTGTATCGCTGGATCGTGTGGCGCTTGGTGCTTTCCGCCATCAACCAGTCCAGGGCTTCCTTGAACTCCTTGACCGCTTTCTTACGCTCGCCACGCTGAATATAAGCACCGTCGTCCAGCAGGGTGCTCAGTTGCGCGCCGAGGGTCACAACGGTCTTGTAGTCGTTGCTGCCGAAGAAGTCGCGGTTGAAGGTGACGTAGTTCGACAGGCCGTGGGAGATCAATTCGACCTCTGGCAGCCAGACGTTACGTTCACGGTCTTCACGCAGGCTGGCTTTGTACACCAGGCCGGATTTTTCGACAGTGCGCAGGCGCACTTCGTACTGGGCCAGCCATTCCTGCATGTGTGCGTGGTCGCCCAACTGCTCCAGGCTTACGGACGGCAGGTAGATGAAGTGCTCGGTCAATTCCTGTGGGTACAGGCGCGACAGGCGCTTGAGTGTCTTCATCACCATACGGAAGTCGTTAACCAGACGCTCCAGCGCCTCGCCGGAGATCCCCGGGGCTTCGTCGTTCAAGTGCAGGCTGGCATCTTCCAGGGCCGACTGCGTCATGTACTCTTCCATGGCGTCGTCGTCTTTGATGTATTGCTCTTGCTTGCCTTTCTTCACTTTGTACAACGGCGGCTGGGCGATGTAGATGTAGCCACGCTCGATCAGCTCGGGCAACTGACGGAAGAAGAAGGTCAGCAGCAGGGTACGGATGTGCGAACCGTCGACGTCAGCATCGGTCATGATGATGATGTTGTGATAGCGAAGCTTGTCGATGTTGTACTCGTCTCGGCCAATACCGCAGCCGAGTGCCGTGATCAAGGTGCCGACTTCCTGGGAGGAAATCATCTTGTCGAAACGAGCCTTTTCGACGTTGAGGATCTTACCCTTCAACGGCAGGATGGCCTGGGTGCGACGGTTACGACCCTGCTTGGCGGAACCGCCAGCAGAGTCACCCTCCACCAGGTACAGTTCGGAGAGGGCAGGGTCCTTCTCCTGGCAGTCAGCCAGTTTGCCTGGCAAGCCGGCAATATCCAGCGCACCTTTACGGCGGGTCATCTCACGGGCTTTACGCGCCGCTTCACGGGCACGTGCGGCGTCGATCATCTTGCCGACAACCAGCTTGGCTTCGTTCGGGTTTTCCAGCAGGAAGTCGGAGAAGTACTTACCCATCTCCTGTTCAACCGCAGTTTTCACTTCGGAAGACACCAGCTTGTCTTTGGTCTGGGAGCTGAACTTAGGGTCCGGCACTTTCACCGAGATGATTGCGGTCAGGCCTTCACGGGCATCGTCACCGGTGGTGGCGACCTTATGCTTCTTCGCCAGGCCTTCGGCTTCGATATAGGTGTTCAGGTTACGCGTCAGCGCCGAACGGAAACCCACCAGGTGAGTACCACCGTCACGCTGTGGAATGTTGTTGGTGAAGCACAACAGGTTCTCGTTGAAGCTGTCGTTCCATTGCAGGGCGATTTCCACGCCGATGCCGTCTTCACGCTGGATGTTGAAGTGGAACACCTGGTTGACCGCAGTCTTGTTGGTGTTCAGGTATTCAACGAACGCACGCAAGCCACCTTCGTATTTGAACAGCTCTTCCTTGCCGCTGCGCTCATCCTTGAGGACGATGCCGACACCGGAGTTGAGGAAGGACAATTCACGAATCCGCTTGGCCAGGATGTCCCAGCTGAAGTGGATGTTCTTGAAGGTATCAGCCGAGGGCTTGAAGTGGATCTGGGTACCAGTGGTTTCGCTGTCGCCAACGATTTTCATCGGTTCCTGCGGTACACCGTGGACGTAGGTCTGCTCCCAGATCTTGCCACTGCGGCGAACCGTCAGGATCAGCTCTTCGGACAGAGCGTTCACCACCGACACACCCACACCGTGCAGACCACCGGAGACTTTGTAGGAGTTGTCGTCGAACTTACCACCGGCGTGGAGCACGGTCATGATGACCTCTGCCGCCGAAACACCTTCTTCTTTGTGCACATCTACCGGGATGCCGCGACCGTTATCGCGCACGGTAATGGATTCGTCCGGATGGATGATGATGCTGATGTCGTCGCAGTGACCGGCCAAAGCTTCGTCGATGGAGTTGTCGACCACCTCGAACACCATGTGGTGCAGACCGCTACCGTCATCAGTGTCGCCAATGTACATACCGGGACGTTTGCGTACGGCATCCAAACCTTTCAGCACTTTAATGCTGGTCGAGTCGTACGTGTTTTCTTCGCTCATGCCTTCACTCCCGATGGTCGTGGGTCTGGGTGATACGGCCTTGTTCCACGTGGAACAAAGCGACTGGCGTTTCCGTCTGCCAGCCTTCCCTCAATAATTCGTGGTCTACACAGGTGATAAACACCTGGCAGCGTAAATCTTCCAACAAGCGGCATAACGCACGGCGGTGTTGCTCGTCGAGTTCAGACGGCAAGTCATCCACCAGATAAATACACTGACCACGTCGGGCTTGGCTAACCAGATGCCCCTGGGCGATCCGCAGTGCACACACCACCAACTTCTGCTGGCCGCGGGACAAGATATCCGCAGCATTGTGTGCGCCTAATCTAAGACGCAAATCAGCCCGTTGGGGTCCGGCCTGGGTATGGCCAATTTGCTGATCCCGCTGCAGGGACGTCGCGAGCACTGCACTCAGCTCACGGTCTTTGTCCCAGCCACGGTAGTAACTCAGCGTCAGCCCCTCGAGATCCAACAACTCACTCAAGGTCTGCTCAAAGACTGGTTTCAAGGCTTTGATATAGGCACGGCGGTATTCATCTATTTCATCGCTGGCCAGGCACAATTCCCGGTCCCAGGCCGCTTGCGAAGCGGCGTCAAGTGTACCATGCCGCAGCCATGAGTTCCGCTGCCGCAGGGCCTTCTGCAGGCGCTGCCACGTGGCCATGAATCGCGGTTCCACGTGGAACACTCCCCAGTCGAGGAACTGCCTGCGGATCTTCGGCGCGCCTTCCAACAAGCGGAAGCTGTCAGGGTTGATCAGTTGCAACGGCAGGATCTCTGCCAGTTGTGCGGCACTGCGAGCATTTTGCCCGTCGATGCGAATCTGGAACTCACCGCCGCGATCACGAGAAATCCCCAGGCTGCTGTGCCCACCCTCTGCCAGTTCGACTTGGCCAAATACCGTGCAAGCCAGTTGTTCGTACTGAATCACCGGCAACAAGCGGGCACTGCGAAAGGAACGGGCAAGCCCGAGCAGGTGGATGGCTTCCAGCACGCTGGTTTTGCCACTGCCGTTGGCGCCGTGGAGGATATTGATGCGGGGGGAGGGGGAGAAGGTCACCGGGTGCAGATTGCGCACCGCGGTGACCGAGACGCGACTAAGGGACATCTAGCTTCTGCTGGGCATGATTACAGGCGCATCGGCATAACAACGTAAGCCGAGTCGTCATTATCGGATTCCTGCACCAGGGCACTGCTGTTGGAGTCGGACAGGATCAGGCGAACCTGTTCGGTGGTCATCACACCCAGCACGTCCAGCAAGTAGCTCACGTTGAAGCCGATTTCCAAAGAACCGCCGTTGTAGTCGACGCCCACTTCCTCTTCCGCTTCTTCCTGCTCCGGGTTATTGGCCTGGATTTTCAACTGACCGTTGGCCAGCTGCAGACGAATGCCCCGGTACTTCTCGTTGGACAGGATCGCAGTACGGCTGAACGCTTCACGCAGGGCCTGGCGATCACCGATCACCAGCTTGTCGCCGCCTTTAGGCAGAACGCGCTCGTAATCCGGGAACTTGCCGTCGACCAGCTTGGAGGTGAAGGTGAACTCGCCGGTGGTCGCGCGGATATGGTGCTGACCCAGCACGATGCTGACATTGCCATCCGGCTCGGTGAGCAGGCGCGCCAGTTCGAGAATACCCTTACGCGGCACGATCACCTGGTGACGGTCAGGTTGACCGATATCGGCGCGCATCGAGCACATCGCCAGACGGTGACCGTCAGTGGCCACGGCGCGAATGATGCCTTCCGACACTTCCAGCAGCATGCCGTTGAGGTAGTAACGTACATCCTGCTGGGCCATGGCGAAGCTGGTGCGTTCGATAAGACGGCGCAGTTTGCTTTGCTCCAGGCTGCAGGTCAGTGAGCCCGGGCCTTCTTCCACAGTCGGGAAATCATTGGCCGGCAACGTAGACAGCGTGAAACGACTGCGACCCGCCTTGACCACCAACTTCTGCTCATCAACCTTGATGTCGATCAGCGCGTCGTTCGGCAGGCTTTTGCAGATGTCCATCAGCTTGCGCGCGGGTACTGTGATCTCGCCAGGTTCAGCGGGCTCTTCCAGTTGCACGCGACCGACCAGCTCGACTTCCAGGTCGGTACCGGTCAGGGACAATTGCTGGCCTTCGACCACCAGCAATACGTTGGAGAGCACCGGCAAGGTCTGTCGGCGCTCGACGACGCCTGCGACCAGTTGCAGGGGTTTCAACAGGGCTTCGCGTTGAATGGTGAAATGCATGGTCTAGTCCCTTGCCTTAATAAGCTGCGCTGGTGTCATCAAGTAGTCAGTGTACGCAGCAGGTTCTTGTAGTCCTCGCGAATATCCGCGTCGGATTCCTTAAGTTCGTTGATCTTGCGGCACGCGTGCAAGACCGTGGTGTGGTCGCGGCCGCCAAACACATCACCGATTTCCGGCAGGCTATGGTTGGTCAACTCCTTGGAGAGTGCCATGGCCACCTGACGAGGACGCGCCACCGAGCGCGAACGGCGCTTGGACAGCAGGTCGGAAATCTTGATCTTGTAGTACTCGGCCACGGTGCGCTGGATGTTATCCACACTCACCAGTTTGTCCTGCAATGCCAGCAAGTCTTTCAGGGATTCGCGAATCAGCTCGATGGTGATGTCGCGGCCCATGAAGTGAGAGTGCGCAATGACACGCTTGAGCGCACCTTCCAGCTCACGCACGTTGGAACGGATGCGTTGGGCGATGAAAAACGCGGCGTCGTGGGGCAGATCGACTTTCGCCTGGTCGGCCTTTTTCATCAGGATCGCTACGCGGGTCTCCAGCTCCGGCGGCTCTACCGCAACGGTAAGGCCCCAGCCAAAGCGCGACTTCAAGCGTTCTTCCAGGCCTTCGATTTCCTTCGGGTAACGGTCACTGGTCAGGATGACCTGTTGGCCGCCTTCGAGCAGGGCGTTGAAGGTGTGGAAAAATTCTTCCTGGGAACGCTCCTTGCGCGCGAAGAATTGAATGTCATCGATCAGCAATGCATCAACGGAGCGGTAGAACCGCTTGAACTCGTTGATCGCATTGAGCTGCAGGGCCTTGACCATGTCAGCCACGAAGCGCTCCGAGTGCAGGTACACAACCTTGGCATTCGGGTTCTTCTTTAATAGGTGGTTACCCACAGCGTGCATCAAGTGGGTCTTACCCAAGCCAACGCCGCCATACAGGAAGAGCGGGTTGTAACCATGCTTGGGGTTATCGGCGACCTGCCAGGCGGCCGCGCGGGCCAGCTGGTTGGATTTACCTTCGACGAAGTTCTCGAAGGTGAACGTGCGGTTCAGGTAGCTGGTGTGCTTGAGCGCACCTTCGACCTGCACCGTGCGCTGCTCGGCGCGGACCGGAGCCTGCTGTGAACTGGCACCCGCCATCGGATCGAAGCTGTCGCGGGACGGCTCTTCATTGATAGGCGCGTTGTTCTGCGACGAGGCTTTCGAAGGCGTCTGGGCAACCGGCGCTGGCGAGTTATTAACAGGCGCCACAGGGGCTTGAGCCTGCGAGGCACTCGCTGCGAGCGGAGCATTCGGTGCAGCACGAGGTGCCGAGCTGCGTTTGCTGCCTATTAATAAGGAAAGCACGGGCGCAAGGCCATTGCCGTGTTCATCGAGCAATTCGAGAACGCGGCTCAGGTACTTCTCGTTGACCCAGTCGAGAACAAAACGATTGGGCGCATAGACACGCAACTCGTCGCCTTCGGCTTCGACCTGTAGCGGGCGGATCCAGGTGTTGAATTGCTGGGCAGGCAGCTCATCGCGCAAAAGCTCCACGCACTGCTGCCAAAGTTCCACTGACACGGATATCCCCTAAGTTGAAAGCCGGTGAGGCAAAAACAGCCGCCATTGTAGCGGCCAGCAGCCCACTTATCCACATGTAGGTTGCTCACAGGCCAGCCAAAATCAATGCCTTAACTGCAAAAAATGCGACAGATGGTCTGTGCATAAGCTCTGTGGATAAGCGCGCCTGAGCTCGTTGTACAAGTGGGGTCGAAAGTCTGTGGGTAACTGGCCTGTGGATAACATGCCATTCCACACACAGCTTATCCGACAGCGCAGCACAGGCAGAGCACCGCTTCTCCCCCATGTTGTCATTCTCTGTACAGCACGTGGAATATGGCCTTAAGGCAGTTATCCACAGAGGATGGCCTGCCTAGCTTTTATAAGCTTTACAGAAAAGCTTTAAATAACTTCCTTCTTTATTTTTATATCTATGGCATTGCTCATGGAAGCAGAACGGAAAGAAAAGGTCTGGAGGCCCGTAAAGATCTAATTGAAGGAAAAGCTGGTTGGAAATTGACCTAGAGGCTTGCTTTCTCTAGAATCGCCGGTCTCTTAAAACGGGGGCCATTCCGGCCCGTTGTGGACGAACCAGGTAACAACGCCATGAAACGTACTTTCCAACCAAGCACCATCAAACGCGCCCGTACCCACGGCTTCCGTGCTCGCATGGCTACCAAGAACGGCCGTGCTGTCCTGTCGCGTCGCCGCGCCAAAGGTCGTGCGCGTCTGGCAGTTTGATAATCCGGTACTGGTGGTGAGTCAGGACTTCAGTCGGGAAAAGCGTCTGCTAACCCCCCGGCACTTCAAGGCAGTCTTTGACTCCCCCACCGGCAAGGTTCCGGGGAAAAATCTCCTGCTCCTTGCGCGTAACAACGATCTTGATCACCCCCGTCTCGGGTTGGTGATCGGCAAGAAGAGCGTAAAGCTCTCCGTTGAGCGCAATCGCCTCAAGCGTCTGATGCGCGAATCGTTTCGCCTCCACCAGGACACCCTGGTTGGTTGGGATATTGTTATCGTCGCGCGCAAAGGCTTGGGGGATGTAGAAAACCCCGAATTGATTCAGCATTTCGGCAAGCTCTGGAAACGTCTGGCGCGTACCAACAAACCAGCACCAGCAGTCAGCACCGAAACTGTAGGGGTAGACAGCACCGATGCGTAAACTGGCACTCGTTCCGATCCAGTTTTATCGCTATGCCATTAGTCCTCTGATGGCCAGCCACTGTCGTTTCTACCCCAGTTGTTCCTGCTACGCGTTAGAGGCCATAGAAAATCATGGTCTTCTGCGCGGTGGCTGGCTGACCTTTCGTCGTTTAGGTCGCTGTCATCCGTGGAATCCCGGTGGTTATGACCCGGTTCCACCTATCCCTACCTCCCGTTCTTCTTCGATGGCCGAGTAATCATGGATATTAAACGCACGATCCTGATCGTCGCCCTGGCAATCGTGTCCTACGTCATGGTCCTTAAGTGGAACCAGGACTATGGCCAGGCTGCCCTGCCGACTCAGAATGTTGCTGCCAATGCTGTTCCAGCGGGGCTTCCCGATACAGTAAGTGGCACCAATACTGCCGCCAGTGATGACATTCCACGGGCAGCGGGCGAAACAAAAGCACCTGCCGAAGTTGCAGTTGCCGCAAGCACCGACCTCATCCAGATCAAGACGGATGTGTTGGACCTGGCTATCGACCCGCAAGGTGGCGATGTTGCCAAGCTGACACTTCCGCTGTATCCGCGTCGTCAGGATCACCCGGAAATCCCATTCCAGTTGTTCGATAACGGTGGCGAACGTGTTTACCAGGCACAAAGTGGCCTGATCGGCACCAACGGCCCTGATGCGAGTGCAACCGGTCGTCCGATTTTCTCTGCGGAGAAGAAGAGCTATCAACTGGCAGATGGCCAAGACCAACTGGTCGTGGACTTGAAGTTCAGCAAGGACGGCGTCAACTACATCAAGCGCTTCACACTCAAGCGCGGCCTGTACGACATCGTTGTCACCTATCTGATCGACAACCAGAGCGCCCAGCCTTGGACCGGCGCAATGTTTGCGCAGCTCAAGCGTGACGCCAGTTCCGATCCATCGTCCAGCACTGCGACGGGTACCGCGACTTACCTGGGCGCTGCCCTGTGGACAAGTTCGGAGCCGTACAAAAAAGTATCCATGAAAGACATGGATAAAGTGGCCGAAGACAAAACCAAGGCGCCGATCACCTATAACGTGAACGGTGGCTGGGTAGCCTGGCTGCAGCACTACTTCGTGACCGCGTGGATTCCTCAGCCCGGCCAGAACAATGCAGTACTGGCGCGCAAGGACAGCAAAGGCAACTACATCATCGGCTACACAGGCCCGGCGATGACCGTCGCTCCAGGTGCCAAGGCTGAAACCAGCGCTACGCTGTACGCCGGCCCGAAAAGCCAGGCCGTGCTGAAAGAGTTGTCCCCAGGTCTGGAACTGACTGTGGATTACGGCATCCTGTGGTTCATTGCCCAGCCGATCTTCTGGCTGCTGCAACATATCCACAGCATCGTCGGTAACTGGGGCTGGTCGATCATCTTCCTGACCATGCTGATCAAGGGGATCTTCTTCCCACTGTCGGCCGCCAGCTACAAGTCGATGGCGCGCATGCGTGCCGTGGCCCCTAAACTGGCCGCACTGAAAGAACAACATGGCGATGACCGGCAGAAAATGTCGCAGGCCATGATGGAGCTGTACAAGAAAGAGAAGATCAACCCGCTGGGTGGATGCTTGCCGATTCTGGTACAGATGCCGGTATTCCTGTCGCTGTACTGGGTACTCCTGGAAAGCGTGGAAATGCGCCAGGCACCGTTCATGCTGTGGATAACTGACCTGTCGATCAAAGACCCGTTCTTTATCCTGCCGATCATCATGGGCGCGACCATGTTTATCCAGCAGCGCCTGAACCCGACGCCGCCGGATCCGATGCAGGCCAAGGTGATGAAAATGATGCCAATCATCTTCACCTTCTTCTTCCTGTGGTTCCCGGCTGGCCTGGTTCTGTACTGGGTGGTCAACAACGTGTTGTCGATCTCTCAACAGTGGTACATCACACGTAAAATCGAAGCGGCTACCAAAAAAGCCGAGGCGTAATTTACTCTGTGGATAACCACTCAAGACGCCCCCTAGTGGGGCGTTTTGCTTTCCGTCACTTTTATTCTGGAACCTGCTGATGAGCGCTCCTCGTGAAACCATCGCTGCTGTCGCTACCGCTCAGGGTCGCGGCGGTGTCGGTATCGTTCGTATTTCCGGACCGCTCGCCGGGATTGCCGCGAAGGCCATCAGCGGACGAGAGTTGACGCCGCGCTATGCCCATTACGGCCCGTTCCTCGGCTCTGATGAGGAAGTATTGGACGAAGGCCTGGCCCTGTATTTCCCGGGACCCAACTCCTTCACGGGTGAAGACGTGCTGGAATTGCAGGGGCACGGTGGCCCGATCGTTCTGGATATGTTGCTGCAGCGCTGCCTGCAGTTGGGTTGCCGCCTGGCTCGCCCGGGTGAGTTCAGTGAGCGGGCATTCCTCAACGACAAGCTCGACCTGGCACAGGCCGAGGCGATTGCCGATTTGATCGAGGCCAGTTCTGCGCAAGCTGCACGCAATGCGCTGCGCTCTCTGCAGGGCGCTTTTTCCCTGCGTGTGCATAACTTGACCGAACAGTTGATCAGCCTGCGCATCTACGTCGAGGCGGCGATTGATTTTCCTGAAGAGGAAATCGACTTCCTTGCCGATGGCCATGTATTGGCGATGCTGGATAAGGTCCGTGATGAGTTATCCACAGTCCTGCGGGAAGCCGGGCAAGGCGCGTTGCTGCGAGACGGCATGACCGTCGTGATCGCCGGGCGTCCCAATGCCGGCAAATCCAGCCTGCTCAATGCGCTGGCGGGGCGTGAAGCAGCCATTGTCACCGAGATCGCCGGCACCACCCGGGATATCCTGCGCGAACATATCCACATCGATGGCATGCCGTTGCACGTCGTCGACACCGCCGGTTTACGCGATACCGATGACCAGGTGGAAAAGATCGGCGTGGAACGCGCGCTCAAAGCCATCGGCGAAGCGGACCGGGTACTGCTGGTGGTGGACGCCACCGCGCCGGAGGCTGTGGATCCTTTTGCATTGTGGCCGGAATTCCTCGAGCAACGGCCGGACCCGGCCAAAGTCACCTTGATTCGTAACAAAGCCGATCTGACGGGTGAAGCCATTGCGATGGAAACCAGCGCTGATGGCCACGTCACTATCAGCCTGAGCGCCAAGTCTGCGGGTGAGGGCCTGGAATTGCTGCGCGAGCATCTCAAGGCCTGCATGGGTTACGAGCAGACGTCGGAAAGCAGCTTCAGTGCGCGCCGCAGGCACCTGGAGGCGCTGCGCCATGCAAGCTCGGCATTGGAGCACGGCCGGGCGCAGTTGACCTTGGCGGGGGCGGGGGAGCTGCTGGCTGAGGATCTTCGCCAGGCGCAGCAGCTGTTGGGAGAAATCACCGGCGCATTCAGCTCCGATGATTTGTTGGGACGGATCTTCTCCAGCTTCTGTATCGGCAAGTAGGAGCAGGCTTGCCAGCGATAGCGGCCTGAAGAGCATTTTGATTCTTCAGGCCTTCATCCATCACCAGTTGTACGAAACAGTCCCAAGCAGTGTTCGACTGTCACCCCAGTAGCAGCGGCCCGCGTCGTTGCATCCAGAAACATACTCCTTGTCGAACAGGTTCTTGGCGTTCACGTCCACTGACCAGTGCTTGTCGATCTGATAGCCGACGGCTGCGTCCACCAGAGTGACGCTCCCAGCATCCAGCTTTCCGTACAGGCTTGGCTGGGTGTAAGAAAACGTACTGTCGAAATAGCGCACACCGCCGCCCAGGGACAAGCCCTTGAGTTGGCCATCGAGGAAGCGGTACTTGCCCCACACCGAGGCCTGGTTGCGCGGAACCCCCGTCATCTGATGCCCCTCGACCAGCGAGGTAGCCGAGTCCTTGGTAATACGAGCGTCAGTGTAGGTGTAGGCTGCGGTCACATTCAGGTTGGGCGTGATGTTGCTGTTCACCTCGACCTCGGCCCCTTTGGCCCGGCTTTCGCCCACCTGGCGGTAGCTGTTGGTGGTGGCGTCGAGGTAGGTGTCATCTTCCTTGCGCAAGTCATACACCGACAGGGTCATCGCCGTATCCCAGCCGACCGGTTCGTACTTCACCCCCACTTCGTACTGACTGCTGGTGATCGGCTTCAACGGTGAACCGGCGTTGGAGATCTGCTGTACAGGCACAAATGCGGTGGAGTAGCTGACGTACGGCGTCAGGCCGTTGTCGAACTGGTACATCACCCCGCCCTGGTAGGTAAACTTGCGGTCTTCGGAGCCGGTGTCGCTGGCCTTGTTGACCTTGTCGCGGAAATCACTGTCGACCCAGTCCTGGCGGCCGCCCAGCAGGAACAACCAGTGGTCATACTTGCTCTGGATTTGTGCATAAACACCCTTCATCTGCTGCTCGAGCAAGGTGTTTTGCACAGCCACCGGGGTAAGCGGCTCACGCAGGTACACGGGGTTATACACATTGATGGTGCCGGCGAAGCCTGCGTCCCAATCCTGGTTGAACGAGGTGCGGTCATAGCTGGCGCCGAACAGCACGGTATTTTCCAGGTCACCGACCTGGAATTTGCCTTCCAACTGGTTATCCAGGGAGTAGACCATCGACTTGTTGTAGCGGTCGTAGGCCGTCATGTTCAGTTGGGTGCCGAAACCGCCATTGTTCAATGTGCCCGGCCAGGTTTCGTGACGGTTGATGCGCGATTGCATGTACCGCGAGTTCTGGCGGAACTGCCACTCATCATTGAAGCTGTGGCTGAATTCGTAGCCGCTGCTCCAGGCTTCACGTTCGAACGTATTCCAGTCCGGGTCGCCGAGCATGGTGTGCTTGGACAGCTTTCCGTTCGGATTTGTAAGCAAGGTCCCCGCGGCGGGTAGGCCGAGTTCGAGATTGGTGTGGTCCTTTTGGTAATTGGCCAACAGAGTGAGCGTGTTGAAGTCGTCGAAATTCAGGGTCAGTGAAGGCGCTATATACAGGCGATCATCAGGAACATGGTCAGTCTGCGTATCAGACTTGCGGCCGAGCATCACCACCCGGCCAAGGATATTGCCGCTGTCGTTGAGTGGACCAGAGATATCCACACCCAACTGACGCCGATTATTCGAGCCATAACCGAGCTGCACTTCACCCTGCGGCGTGGCAGTCGGATGTTTGCTCACCAGGTTCACTAAACCGCCAGGCGCGTTTTCACCGTACAGCAGGGAAGAGGGTCCACGGAATATTTCGACCCGCTCCAGGCCATAGGGCTCACTGGTGGTGTCGTACCGATTGCCTTGTACACGCAGGCCATCTCGCAGCAGGCCGTAGCCGTAATCCGTGGCATTGAAACCGCGGATGAAGAACAAGTCACCTGCGAGACCGTCGCCAGCAGCAAAGGGCGGCGCGAAGATACCTGGCACGTAGCCCAATACTTCAGTCAGGGTCTGCGACTTCTGGTCCTTGATGCGCTGGCCGGTGACGACCGATACCGAACGCGGTGTTTCCGACAGAGGCGTGCTGGTCTTGGTACCGATACGGCTGTTTTGCGCTTTGTAGCCCACATCCCCGGCAATCTCCTGATTGAACCCAGCCTGTTGATAAGTGCTGACAGTGGTGGGCGCGAGCGTGAGTTGCCCTGTAGGAATGGCCTGCAGGACATAGCTGCCTGGCGCCTGGACTACCGCTTGTAACCCCGAGTTCTGCAGCAACAGTGCAAAGCCTTGCTCAACCGAATAGTCACCTTCCAGCCCGGTGGTGTTCAAGCGCGCGGTTTGTTGGGGCGGGAAAGACAGAATAACATTCGCCCTGGCGGCAAATTGGCTCAAGGCATTGTCCAGGGGACCAGCCGCAATGGCGTAATGCTGCACCGTGCTGGCGGCCATGGCGTCACTGGATAGCAAAACACCGGCTGTGGCTGCTGTGCCGAGCAGTAGGCTGCACGTCATACCGTGGTAGGAAAGTCGCTGGCGGAGCTTGGTGCGAAGGCGCATAGGTGGGTAAGCCCTGAAGGTGGCGTCGTGATTACCTTTAGGGCCGTGCCAGGTAAAAAAAAGATAACCCCTTGTGAGGATATTTTTTCCGATCAAGCGATTCGCTTCACCGAAACCCAATAGCGAGTGAAGTATTTCACCTGAATGGGCAAGGTTGCCTGCAGATTCGCCAGCACCGCATCGGTGGAATCGAGGCGGAAAGTCCCGGAAACACGTAGGCGTGCACTAGCCAAGTCGCATTTCAGGACGCCCGGACGGTAGCGGGCAAGGTCTTCGATCACATCCCCGAGGCGAGCATCCAATACGATCAGCTGGCCATCGACCCAGGCAGCCTGGGACCCGCTATACGTGTGGCCAAGCCCTACGTTTTGACGATCAAAGTCAGCGCTTTCACCGGCACCGAGCAGTCGAGCATGGTTGGGCCGGTCACCAGGGGCCACACTTACGCGATCCTCCAGAACACCGACACGCGTGGAATCCGGCAACTGGCGCACTGTAAACCGAGTACCCAATGCCTGGACTCGGCCCTGGCGGGTTTCGACATAAAAGGGCGTGTGCCCGCCCAACTTGCCGGTGTGGATAAGTACTTCACCTTCACGCAGCCGGATCAAACGTTGGCGCCCGTCGAAGATCACGTCAATCGCCGTGCTGGTATTCAGATCAATCCGTGTGCCGTCAGCCAATGCGATACGCCGGCGTTCCCCCACAGAGGTCCGGTAGTCGGCCCAAACATTGCCCAGGGAGGTGTGTTGCTGGACATTCCAGCCCAGGCACCCGGTACCGCCCATTACCAGCATCCACTTCAATACCTGGCGACGTTGTTGCGTGGTCGACAATGCCCGGCGGGTGAAATCCTGGGGCAGGGCGCCGAGACTGCGCTGCAATTGCTCCATCTGGTTCCACGCCGCCTGATGGGACGGATCGCCGTTGAGCCATTGTTGCCAGGCAAGGCGTTCAGCAGCCGTAGGCGCTTGGGATTGAAACTGTACATACCAGTGAGCAGCGGCCTCGAAGGTCTTGCGATCGGGGGCGGCCATTACAGGCTGGCCATGATCAGCGAGCATTCAGTCAATGCACGGATCATGTGCTTCTTCACCGTGGTCAGCGACACCTGCAGTTGATCGGCGATCTGTTGATAAGTCAGCCCCTCGATCTGCGACAACAGGAAGATCCGTCGCGTTCGCTCGCCGAGTCCGGACAGGGCTTTATCCACAGCCACCAGCGTCTCGATGATGATGGCTTTGTCTTCCTCACTGATGGCCGTGGCTTCAGGCCGTTCGGCCAAGGTCTGCTTGTAGGCCTGCTCGATGGCATGCCGGCGATAACGATCAATCACCAGGCCCCTGGCGATGGTTGCCAGGTAGTCACGCGGTTCAACGATCTGCGCCGCATGCCGCCCAACCAGAATGCGCACGAACGTATCGTGCGCCACATCGGCTGCATCGCACGCGTTATGCAACTTACCTTTGAGCCACCCGTGCAACCAGGAGTGGTGCTGCTCGTAGATGTTCTGAACCGCAGCCGTGTGTGAAGAAGGGGACATAGGGCATGACAAGCTAGGTTAATGATAATCGCTATTATTAACTACCTGGCTGTTTTCTCACAATAGATCTCTTTTTGACGTGCTCACCCCCGAATAGAAAGATTCGGTTGGCTTCGTCGTGGGCGAAATTCACACCATTGCACGGATTTCTGTGGATTAAGCCCTGTGAATAACCGCCCCTGTGCCCAGTTGATAACAGGGCTCGAAACCTGAGTAAAAACCCCTCTGTGGATAACCACCTGTTTAATCCACAGGCTTAAAGCACTTATCCAAGGGCCTCATTGGCACATGACCACAGACTTTTGAATCGCTGTACACATTGTAAATAAAGGCCTGTAGAGATCTATCCACAGAAACGTTGCCCAGTAGAAATAAACATAAAAACAAAGATTTAATAAATTTCTTTCTTTTAATTTCTATTGTCTGTGATTCATCCACAGCTGGTTAAATTTTGTGCAAAGGGTTCTTTAGGAAGGGCGAAGTCCCTATACTTGCCGCCAAAGCTCCAAAACCCTTTCAACAAACAATTCCTGATTACCTACATAAGCAGGCACGAGGTGCGTGGTGGATTTCCCTTCCCGTTTTGAAGTGATCGTCATCGGCGGCGGTCATGCCGGTACCGAGGCAGCACTGGCGTCAGCACGCATGGGCGTAAAAACCCTGTTGCTGACGCATAACGTGGAAACCCTCGGCGCCATGAGTTGCAACCCTGCCATTGGTGGGATCGGCAAAAGCCATCTGGTCAAGGAAATCGACGCCCTTGGTGGCGTGATGGCCGAGGCTACCGACAAGGGTGGTATTCAATTTCGCGTGCTCAACAGCCGCAAAGGCCCGGCCGTGCGTGCCACTCGGGCCCAGGCAGACCGCATCCTGTACAAAGCCGCGGTCCGCGAAACCCTGGAAAACCAGCCCAACCTGTGGATATTTCAACAAGCCGCCGATGACTTGATCGTCGAACAGGACGTGGTTCGCGGTGTTGTCACCCAAATGGGCCTGCGTTTCTTCGCAGAATCCGTGGTGTTGACCACCGGTACGTTCCTCGGCGGACTTATCCACATCGGCATGCAGAACTATTCGGGTGGCCGCGCCGGTGATCCGCCGTCGATTGCCCTGGCAAAACGCCTGCGCGAATTGCCGCTGCGCGTCGGTCGCCTGAAAACCGGGACCCCACCGCGTATCGACGGGCGTTCCGTGGATTTCTCGGTGATGACCGAACAAGCGGGCGATACTCCGATTCCGGTAATGTCGTTCATGGGTTCCAAGGAGCAACACCCCAAACAGGTGAGCTGCTGGATTACCCATACCAATGCGCGCACTCACGAAATCATTGCCGCGAACCTCGACCGTTCGCCGATGTACTCCGGGGTAATCGAAGGTATTGGCCCGCGTTACTGCCCGTCGATCGAAGACAAGATCCACCGCTTTGCCGACAAGGAAAGCCACCAGGTCTTCATCGAACCCGAAGGCTTGACCACCCACGAGCTGTACCCGAACGGGATTTCCACTTCCCTGCCGTTCGATGTGCAAATCCAGATCGTGCAATCGATTCGCGGCATGGAAAACGCACACATCGTGCGTCCGGGCTACGCCATCGAATACGACTACTTCGACCCGCGTGACCTGAAGTACAGCCTGGAAACCAAGGTTATCGGCGGCCTGTTCTTCGCCGGGCAAATCAACGGCACCACCGGCTACGAAGAAGCCGGCGCCCAGGGTTTGCTGGCCGGGACCAACGCCGCATTGCGTGCACAAGGCAAAGACAGCTGGTGCCCGCGTCGCGATGAAGCGTATATCGGCGTGTTGGTCGACGACCTGATTACCCTGGGAACCCAGGAACCGTATCGGATGTTCACTTCCCGAGCGGAATACCGCCTGATCCTGCGCGAAGACAACGCCGACCTGCGCCTGACCGAAAAAGGCCGTGAACTGGGCCTGGTCGACGATGCGCGCTGGGCGGCCTTCTGCAAAAAACGCGAAAGCATCGAGCTTGAAGAGCAGCGCCTGAAAAGTACCTGGGTTCGCCCCGGGACCGAGCAGGGCGACGCGATTGCGGAAAAATTCGGCACGCCGCTGACTCATGAATACAACCTGCTGAACCTGCTGTCCCGTCCGGAAATCGACTACGCCGGTCTGGTCGAAGTGACCGGCGGCGGCGCCGATGATCCACAGGTTGCCGAGCAGGTCGAAATCAAGACCAAGTACGCCGGTTACATTGACCGCCAGCAGGACGAGATCGCTCGTCTGCGCGCCAGTGAAGACACCAGGCTGCCTGTGGATATCGACTACACCGGTATTTCCGGATTGTCGAAAGAAATCCAAAGCAAGCTGGGGATAACTCGCCCCGAGACCCTCGGGCAGGCTTCACGTATCCCGGGCGTCACCCCTGCAGCTATTTCGCTGTTGATGATTCATTTGAAAAAACGCGGCGCGGGCCGTCAGTTGGAGCAAAGCGCTTGAGTTCGTTGGTCACCTCGCAACACGCCGAAGAGTTATCCACAGGTGCGCGCCAATTGGGCGTGGACTTGACCGAAGCCCAGCACGATTTGCTGCTGGGTTACCTGGCCCTGTTGATCAAATGGAACAAGGCTTACAACCTGACGGCTGTGCGTGATCCCAACGAAATGGTTTCCCGTCACTTGCTCGACAGTCTGAGCGTGATGCCGTTTATCGAAAACGGTCGTTGGCTCGATGTCGGCAGTGGTGGCGGTATGCCTGGCATCCCGCTGGCTATCCTGTTTCCCGAGTCGCAAGTGACCTGCCTGGACAGCAACGGCAAGAAAACCCGCTTCCTGACCCAGGTCAAACTCGAACTCAAGCTGGATAACCTGCACGTTATCCACAGTCGCGTCGAAGCCTTCACGCCTGAGTTGCCCTTCAACGGAATTGTTTCCCGGGCGTTCAGCAGCATGGAGAACTTCAGCAACTGGACTCGTCACCTGGGCGACCGCGACACCCGCTGGCTGGCAATGAAGGGCGTCCATCCAAGCGATGAGCTGTTAGCATTGCCGGCAGACTTCCACCTCGATAGCGAACACGCCTTGGCCGTACCCGGTTGCCAAGGCCAACGCCATCTGCTGATACTGCGCCGCACGGCATGATTGGGAACACAAGCAAGAATGGCTAAGGTATTCGCGATAGCGAACCAGAAAGGTGGCGTGGGCAAAACCACCACCTGCATCAACCTCGCAGCATCCCTGGTTGCCACCAAGCGCCGGGTGCTGTTGATCGATCTCGATCCACAGGGCAACGCCACCATGGGTAGCGGTGTGGATAAACACGGCCTGGAAAACTCGGTCTACGACTTGCTGATTGGCGAGTGCGACCTGGCCCAGGCCATGCACTACTCCGAGCATGGCGGTTATCAACTGCTGCCGGCCAACCGCGATTTGACTGCGGCGGAAGTGGTGCTGCTGGAAATGCAGATGAAGGAAAGCCGTCTGCGCAGCGCGTTGGCACCGATCCGCGAGAACTACGACTACATTTTGATCGACTGCCCACCGTCGCTGTCGATGCTCACGCTTAACGCATTGGTGGCTGCCGATGGGGTGATTATCCCCATGCAGTGCGAGTACTACGCGCTGGAAGGGTTGAGCGACCTTGTGGATAACATCAAGCGTATCGCCGAGCTGCTCAACCCGAACCTGCAGATCGAAGGCCTGCTGCGAACCATGTTCGATCCGCGCCTGAGCCTGATGAACGATGTGTCGGCGCAGCTCAAGGAACACTTTGGCGACCAGCTGTACGACACCGTGATTCCACGCAACATCCGCCTGGCCGAAGCGCCAAGCTATGGCATGCCCGCGCTGGCGTACGACAAATCATCCCGTGGTGCCATTGCCTACCTGGCATTGGCCGGCGAGATGGTTCGTCGTCAACGCCGCAACTCACGCACCGCTGCAGCCCAGCCAACTTAAGGAATCCCCATGGCCGTCAAGAAACGAGGTCTCGGACGTGGACTGGATGCACTGCTGAGTGGTCCGACCGTCACATCGCTTGAAGAACAAGCGGTGCAGGCTGACGAACGCGAGCTGCAGCACCTGCCCCTGGACCTGATCCAGCGCGGCAAATACCAGCCACGCCGGGACATGGACCCCCAGGCGCTGGAGGAACTGGCCAATTCGATCAAGGCCCAGGGCGTGATGCAGCCGATTGTGGTGCGCCCGATCGGCGGCGGCCGCTTTGAAATCATTGCCGGTGAACGCCGCTGGCGCGCCAGCCAGCAGGCGGGCAAGGACACCATCCCGGCGATGGTGCGCGATGTAACGGATGAAACCGCCATCGCCATGGCGTTGATCGAGAATATCCAGCGTGAAGACCTCAATCCCATCGAGGAAGCGATCGCCTTGCAGCGTTTGCAGCAGGAATTCCAGCTGACCCAGCAACAGGTCGCCGAGGCCGTGGGTAAATCCCGTGTCACCGTGTCCAACTTGCTGCGCCTGATCGCGCTGCCGGAAGTCATCAAGACCATGTTGTCCCATGGCGACCTCGAGATGGGCCACGCCCGTGCTTTGCTCGGTCTGCCGGAAAATCAACAGGTTGAAGGGGCGCGACACGTTGTCGCACGAGGGCTCACCGTTCGTCAGACCGAGGCCCTGGTTCGCCAGTGGCTCAGCGGCAAACCTGCACCGGTAGAAACAGCCAAACCTGATCCGGATATTGCGCGTCTCGAGCAGCGCCTGGCCGAGCGCCTGGGCTCTGCGGTACAAATTCGCCACGGTAAGAAAGGCAAAGGGCAATTGGTCATCGGATATAACTCCCTTGATGAGCTTCAGGGCGTCCTTGCCCACATCCGCTGAAACATTTGCTTATGTAGCGCGTGATCGGAAATCACTACCCGGCAGTTGAATAGGGGCAGAACCGCCCCTATACTCTGCGCGCATTTTGTCGGCACAAATTATGCCAAGTTATTGATTTCCGGCAGCCGACTATTGAGGAGCAAGAGTGATGGAAACCCGCACGCCAAACACGTTGCCCTTCCATCGCTTGGCTGTTTTTCCGGTTTTATTGGCTCAATTTGTCATCTTGCTGATCGCCGCATTGGCGCTTTGGTACTGGTATGGAGTCGTAGCCGGATATTCAGGACTCTGCGGAGGCCTGATAGCCTTGCTGCCCAATATGTATTTTGCTCACAGGGCCTTTCGGTTTTCCGGCGCCCGAGCAGCCCAGGCTATCGTCCGGTCTTTTTATGCCGGCGAGGCGGGGAAACTGATTTTGACGGCAGTGCTGTTTGCACTGACCTTTGCAGGTGTGAAGCCATTGGCGCCGCTGGCTGTATTCGGCGTCTTCGTGTTGACCCAACTGGTCAGCTGGTTCGCTCCCCTGCTGATGAAAACAAGACTTTCGAAACCTTAGGGCGTTTGAGGCAACCATGGCAGAAACAACCGCTTCGGGCTATATCCAGCACCACTTGCAGAACCTGACCTTCGGTCAGCTTCCCAACGGCGGCTGGGGCTTTGCCCACTCCGCAGCAGAAGCCAAAGAAATGGGCTTCTGGGCTTTCCACCTGGATACTCTGGGCTGGTCGGTCGCTTTGGGTCTGATCTTCGTCCTGATTTTCCGCATGGCGGCAAAGAAGGCGACTTCCGGTCAACCAGGTGCTTTGCAGAACTTCGTTGAAGTACTGGTCGAATTCGTCGATGGCAGCGTGAAAGACAGCTTCCATGGCCGTAGCCCGGTGATTGCACCGTTGGCACTGACCATCTTCGTCTGGGTGTTCCTGATGAACGCCGTCGACCTGATCCCGGTTGACTGGATCCCTCAGTTGGCCATGGCGATTTCCGGCGACCCGCACATTCCATTCCGTGCCGTATCGACCACTGACCCGAACGCTACCCTGGGCATGGCCCTGTCGGTATTTGCGTTGATCATTTTCTACAGCATCAAGATCAAGGGCATCGGCGGCTTCATCGGCGAGCTGACCCTGCACCCGTTCGGCAGCAAGAACATCTTCGTTCAAGCCCTGCTGATCCCGGTGAACTTCCTGCTGGAGTTCGTCACCCTGATCGCCAAGCCGATCTCCCTGGCCCTGCGACTGTTCGGCAACATGTATGCCGGCGAGCTGGTGTTCATTCTGATCGCTGTGATGTTCGGCAGCGGCCTGCTCTGGCTCAGCGGCCTGGGCATTGTTCTGCAGTGGGCGTGGGCTGTGTTCCACATCCTGATCATCACCCTGCAGGCCTTCATCTTCATGATGCTGACCATCGTCTACCTGTCGATGGCGCACGAAGAGAACCATTAAGGCCAGTCTCGACTAGCCTGATGTCCTTCCCGGTGAAACGGGAAGGTGGCCCACCAGGGCTATGAAACGATTTGTTTTACCGCTTTAAAATCTAAAAAACCTAAACCATACGACGTAAAAGTCGGGAGGAAAGATGGAAACTGTAGTTGGTCTAACCGCTATCGCTGTTGCACTGTTGATCGGCCTGGGCGCCCTGGGTACTGCCATTGGTTTCGGCCTGCTGGGCGGCAAGTTCCTGGAAGGCGCAGCGCGTCAGCCAGAAATGGTTCCAATGCTGCAAGTTAAAATGTTCATCGTTGCCGGCCTGCTCGACGCCGTGACCATGATCGGCGTTGGTATCGCTCTGTTCTTCACCTTCGCGAACCCCTTCGTTGGTCAACTCGCCGGTTAATCACTCGTTTTTCGAGTGATTGGTGTGTTGTGCAACGAATGAGCGAGGTATTGGCGTGAACATTAATGCAACCATTATTGGTCAGTCCTTAGCGTTCTTGATTTTTGTCGTTTTCTGCATGAAGTTCGTATGGCCTCCGGTCATCGCGGCTTTGCACGAACGTCAAAAGAAGATCGCGGATGGACTGGACGCTGCCGCACGAGCAGCTCGCGACCTGGAGTTGGCCCAAGATAAAGCGGGTCAGCAACTGCGCGAAGCGAAAGCTCAAGCAGCCGAAATCATTGAGCAAGCCAAGAAACGCGGTAACCAGATTGTTGAAGAGGCTGTTGAAAAAGCCCGTATCGACGCTGACCGTGTGAAGGTTCAGGCTCAAGCCGAGATCGAGCAGGAACTGAACGGTGTCAAAGATGCGCTGCGTGCCCAACTGGGTGCTCTGGCCGTCGGCGGTGCTGAGAAGATCCTGGGTGCCACAATTGATCAAAACGCGCACGCGGAGCTGGTTAACAAACTGGCTGCTGAAATTTAAGCGAGGGCGATCATGGCAGAATTGACCACGTTGGCCCGACCTTACGCTAAGGCAGCCTTCGAGCACGCCCAGGCCCACCAGCAGCTGGCCTCTTGGTCAGCCATGCTCGGCCTGGCTGCAGCAGTGTCGCAAGACGGCACCATGCAGCGCGTGCTCAAGGCCCCGCGACTGACGAGCGCAGACAAGGCCGCCACTTTTATTGAAGTGTGCGGCGACAAGTTTGATGTGAAAGTGCAGAACTTCATCAATGTCATCGCCGAAAACGACCGTCTCCTGCTTTTGCCGGAGATTGCCGCTCTGTTCGACCTGTACAAGGCCGAGCAAGAGAAATCGGTAGACGTTGAAGTGACCAGTGCTTTTGCATTGAACCAAGAACAGCAAGACAAACTCGCCAAGGTTCTCAGTGCACGACTCGACCGGGAAGTGCGCCTGCAAGTTGCGGAAGACCCATCCCTTATTGGGGGTGTTGTCATTCGCGCCGGCGACCTGGTTATCGATGGCTCGATTCGCGGCAAACTCGCGAATCTTGCCGAAGCATTGAAATCTTGAGTTTGAAGGGGCAGCAGAGCAATGCAGCAACTCAATCCTTCCGAAATAAGTGAAATTATCAAGGGCCGCATCGACAAGCTCGATGTGACCTCCCAAGCCCGTAACGAAGGCACTGTCGTCAGCGTATCTGACGGCATCGTGCGGATTCACGGTCTGGCCGACGTTATGTACGGCGAGATGATCGAGTTTCCGGGCGGCGTCTACGGTATGGCCCTCAACCTGGAGCAAGACTCCGTAGGTGCCGTGGTATTGGGCGCGTACACCAGTCTGGCTGAAGGCATGAGCGCCAAGTGCACTGGCCGCATCCTGGAGGTTCCGGTTGGTAAGGAATTGCTGGGTCGCGTAGTCGACGCACTGGGTAACCCTGTTGACGGTAAAGGTCCACTGGGCAACACCGAGACCGACGCGGTCGAGAAAGTTGCTCCAGGCGTGATCTGGCGTAAGTCGGTAGACCAGCCTGTACAGACTGGCTACAAGGCTGTCGATGCCATGATCCCAGTCGGCCGTGGCCAGCGTGAGCTGATCATCGGTGACCGTCAGATCGGTAAAACCGCTCTGGCGATCGACGCGATCATCAACCAGAAGAACAGCGGCATTTTCTGCGTCTACGTAGCGATCGGTCAGAAGCAATCGACCATCGCCAACGTGGTTCGCAAGCTGGAAGAAAACGGCGCCCTGGCCAACACGATCATCGTGGCTGCCAGTGCTTCGGAATCTCCTGCGCTGCAATTCCTGGCACCGTACTCCGGTTGCACCATGGGTGAATTCTTCCGCGACCGCGGTGAAGACGCGCTGATCGTTTATGACGATCTGTCCAAGCAAGCAGTGGCTTACCGCCAGATTTCCCTGCTGCTGCGCCGTCCACCAGGCCGTGAAGCCTACCCAGGCGACGTGTTCTATCTCCACTCCCGTCTGCTGGAGCGCGCATCCCGCGTTTCGGAAGAGTACGTAGAGAAGTTCACCAACGGCGCAGTGACCGGCAAAACCGGTTCCCTGACCGCACTGCCGATCATCGAAACCCAGGCTGGCGACGTTTCCGCGTTCGTTCCGACCAACGTGATTTCCATCACCGACGGTCAGATCTTCCTGGAATCGGCCATGTTCAACTCGGGCATCCGCCCTGCAGTGAACGCCGGTGTTTCGGTATCCCGTGTGGGTGGTGCCGCTCAGACCAAGATCATCAAGAAGCTCTCCGGTGGTATCCGTACCGCTCTGGCTCAGTACCGTGAACTGGCCGCATTCGCCCAGTTCGCTTCTGACCTGGACGAAGCGACCCGTAAGCAACTTGAGCATGGTCAGCGCGTTACCGAGCTGATGAAGCAGAAGCAATACGCCCCAATGTCGATCGCTGACATGGCGTTGTCGCTGTATGCCGCTGAGCGTGGGTTCCTGACCGACGTTGAAATCGCCAAGGTCGGCAGCTTTGAACAAGCGCTGATTGCTTACTTCAACCGCGATCACGCCGAATTGATGGCGAAGATCAACGTGAAGGGTGACTTCAATGACGATATCGACGCTGGCATGAAAGCCGGTATCGAGAAGTTCAAGGCCACCCAAACCTGGTAAGCCGCAGCGGGAGCCGCAAGGCTCCCGCTTGCTAACCTGATAGGTGTTACATGGCAGGCGCAAAAGAGATTCGCAGTAAGATTGCGAGCATCAAAAGCACGCAAAAAATTACCAGCGCCATGGAAAAAGTGGCGGTCAGCAAAATGCGCAAGGCACAAATGCGCATGGCTGCTAGCCGTCCTTATGCGGAGCGTATCCGCCAGGTAATTGGGCATCTGGCCAACGCCAACCCGGAATACCGCCACCCGTTCATGATCGAGCGCGCCGTCAAGCGTGTGGGTTATGTGGTAGTGAGCAGTGACCGTGGTTTGTGCGGTGGTTTGAATACCAACCTGTTCAAGGCCCTGGTCAAGGACATGGCGGTAAACCGCGAAAACGGCGTCGAGATCGATCTGTGTGTTGTTGGTAGCAAGGGTGCGGCCTTTTTCCGCAACTTCGGCGGTAACGTCGTTGCAGCTATCAGCCACCTGGGTGAAGAGCCGTCGATCAATGATTTGATCGGCAGTGTGAAGGTGATGCTGGATGCTTACCTGGAAGGCCGGATCGACCGCCTCTCCGTGGTATCCAACAAGTTCATCAACACCATGACCCAGCAGCCAACCGTGGAGCAATTGATTCCACTGGTGGCGACTCCGGATCAGGAACTCAAGCACCACTGGGACTACCTCTACGAACCAGACGCCAAAGAGCTGCTTGACGGCTTGATGGTGCGCTACGTGGAGTCGCAGGTGTACCAGGCGGTGGTCGAGAACAACGCAGCTGAACAAGCGGCGCGGATGATCGCGATGAAAAACGCTACCGATAACGCCGGTGATCTGATCAGCGATTTGCAGCTGATCTACAACAAGGCGCGTCAGGCTGCGATCACCCAAGAGATCTCGGAAATCGTCGGCGGCGCTGCCGCGGTTTAACGGTTCAAATATTCAGAGGATCCAGCTATGAGTAGCGGACGTATCGTTCAAATCATCGGCGCCGTTATCGACGTGGAATTTCCACGCGACAGCGTACCGAGCATCTACAACGCGCTGAAAGTACAAGGCGCGGAAACTACTCTGGAAGTTCAGCAGCAGCTGGGCGACGGCGTAGTTCGTACCATTGCGATGGGTTCCACCGAAGGCTTGAAGCGCGGTCTGGACGTTATCGACTCTGGCGCTGCCATCTCCGTACCGGTCGGTAAAGCGACCCTGGGCCGGATCATGGACGTACTGGGCAACCCGATTGACGAAGCTGGCCCGATCGACACCGAAGAGCGCTGGGGCATTCACCGTCCAGCACCTTCGTTCGCGGAACAGGCTGGCGGCAACGACCTGCTGGAAACCGGCATCAAGGTTATCGACCTGGTTTGCCCGTTCGCCAAGGGCGGTAAAGTCGGTCTGTTCGGTGGTGCCGGTGTAGGCAAGACCGTAAACATGATGGAACTGATCCGTAACATCGCCATCGAGCACAGCGGTTATTCCGTGTTCGCCGGTGTGGGTGAGCGTACTCGTGAGGGTAACGACTTCTACCACGAGATGAAGGACTCCAACGTTCTGGACAAAGTGGCACTGGTCTACGGTCAGATGAACGAGCCGCCGGGAAACCGTCTGCGCGTAGCACTGACTGGCCTGACCATGGCCGAGAAGTTCCGTGACGAAGGTAACGACGTTCTGCTGTTCGTCGACAACATCTACCGTTACACCCTGGCCGGTACTGAAGTATCCGCACTGCTGGGCCGTATGCCTTCCGCAGTAGGTTACCAGCCGACCCTGGCTGAAGAGATGGGCGTTCTGCAGGAACGTATCACTTCGACCAAGGAAGGTTCGATCACTTCGATCCAAGCGGTATACGTACCTGCGGATGACTTGACCGACCCATCGCCTGCGACCACCTTCGCCCACTTGGACGCCACCGTCGTTCTGTCCCGTGACATCGCTTCCCTGGGTATCTACCCAGCGGTCGATCCACTCGACTCGACTTCGCGCCAGCTGGACCCGAACGTGATCGGCCAGGAGCACTACGACACCGCTCGCGGCGTTCAGTACGTGCTGCAGCGTTACAAAGAACTGAAGGACATCATTGCGATCCTGGGTATGGACGAGCTGTCGGAAGCCGACAAGCAGTTGGTAAACCGTGCTCGTAAGATCCAGCGCTTCTTGTCGCAGCCGTTCTTCGTGGCTGAAGTCTTCACCGGTGCTTCGGGTAAATACGTTTCCCTGAAAGACACCATTGCTGGCTTCAAAGGCATCCTCAACGGTGACTACGACCACCTGCCAGAACAAGCGTTCTACATGGTCGGCGGCATCGAAGAAGCGATCGAGAAAGCCAAGAAACTGTAATCCAGGCGCCCGGAAACGGGCGCTCATCAGGTTGAGGCAATCAGATGGCTATGACAGTCCATTGCGATATCGTCAGCGCGGAAGGGGAAATCTTCTCCGGTCTGGTAGAAATGGTGATTGCACACGGCGAACTCGGTGACCTGGGTATTGCCATGGGCCACGCGCCATTGATCACCAGCTTGAAGCCAGGTCCGATCACTCTGACCAAGCAAGGCGGGGAAAAGGAGGTGTTTTACATCTCCGGTGGTTTCCTTGAGGTTCAGCCGAACATGGTCAAGGTACTTGCCGACACCGTGCAACGTGCTGGCGACCTGGATGAAGCCTCCGCTCAGGAAGCCGTCAAGGCTGCCGAGAAGGCCCTGAACGAAAAGGGTGCGGACTTCGACTACAGCGCTGCTGCTGTACGTCTGGCCGAGGCTGCAGCTCAGCTGCGCACGCTCCAGCAGATCCGCAAGAAGTAAGCGGCGACGCCGTGATGCTTATGCGCGATTGATTAAAAAGGGTAGCCTCGGCTACCCTTTTTCTTTTTTAGCAAAACACATCTTTGGTCTGAAGCCGGACCGCCCAGGATTGGTAGCCATTCATGTCTCTTGAAATCGTCATTCTCGCCGCAGGCCAGGGCACCCGCATGCGTTCGGCCCTGCCCAAGGTGCTGCACCCGGTCGCGGGCAATTCCATGCTTGGGCATGTTATCCACAGCGCTCGTCAACTGGACCCGCAACGTATCCACGTGGTGATCGGCCACGGTGCTGATGTGGTGCGCGAGCGCCTGGCGGCGGATGACCTGAATTTCGTATTACAGGACAAACAACTGGGCACCGGCCACGCCACCGCGCAAGCTGTGCCGTTCATTACCGCCGACACCGTGCTGATCCTCTACGGTGACGTGCCGCTGATCGAAGTGGAAACCCTGCAACGCCTGCTCAAGCATGTGGTGCCCGGCCAGATGGGCCTGCTCACCGTTGAGCTGGATGACCCCACCGGTTACGGGCGCATCGTGCGCGGTGCCGACGGCAAGGTCGCGGCGATCGTCGAGCACAAGGACGCCAGTGAAGCCCAGCGGGCTATCACCGAAGGCAACACCGGCATCCTTGCGGTGCCTGCCAATAAGCTCGCCGACTGGATGAGCCGCCTGTCCAACAACAACGCCCAGGGCGAGTACTACCTCACCGACGTGATCGAGATGGCCGTGAGTGATGGCCTGCTGGTCGCCACCGAGCAGCCCCACGACCCGATGGAAGTACAGGGCGCCAATGATCGCAAGCAGCTTGCAGAGCTCGAGCGTCACTACCAACTGCGTGAAGGCCGCCGCCTGATGGCCCAGGGCGTGACCCTGCGCGACCCTGCGCGTTTTGACGTACGCGGTGAGGTCACCGTCGGCCGCGATGTGCTGATCGACATCAACGTGATCCTCGAAGGCCGCGTGATCATCGAAGACAACGTGGTCATCGGCCCGAACTGCGTGATCAAGGACAGCACCCTGCGCAAGGGCGTGGTGGTCAAGGCCAACAGCCATATCGACGGCGCCGTAATGGGCGAGGGCAGCGATGCCGGGCCTTTTGCGCGGTTGCGTCCGGGCACTGTGATGGGCGCCAGGGCGCACGTCGGCAATTTCGTCGAACTGAAAAACGCACGCATGGGCGATGATGCAAAGGCCGGCCACCTGGCTTACCTGGGGGATGCGGTGATCGGTGCGCGCAGCAACATCGGCGCAGGCGCGATCACCTGCAACTACGACGGTGCCAATAAGTACCAGACCACTATTGGTGAGGACGTCTTCATCGGCTCGAATAACTCGCTGATTGCACCTGTGACGATAGGTGATGGTTCGAACACTGCTGCGGGCTCAACCATCAACCAGGATGTGGATAAGTCCCAACTGGCCGTGGCCCGTGCACGCCAACGTAACATCGACGGCTGGAAACGCCCGGTCAAAATCAAGAAGACCTGAGTTATCCACAGCCTTATCAGCAGCGTTATCCAGATGTGGGAGGGGGCTTGCCCCCGATGGCGGATTTTCAGTCAATGTTTCAGTCGACTGATCTACTGCAATCGGGGGCAAGCCTCCTCCCACATTTGTGTGTGTTGCTTGAAAAATCTGTTTCCGACGCTTGACGATATCTTCTCAATAGGTTTTGATTGCCTTCGTTATCTTTCGAAACGAAACTTATAATTACCATGTCGAAACGAAATACACCCCAACGACGCCACAACATCCTGACCTTGCTTAACGAACAGGGCGAAGTCAGCGTGGACGAACTGGCCAAGCGTTTCGAAACCTCGGAAGTCACTATCCGCAAGGACTTGGCCGCGCTCGAAAGTAACGGCCTGTTGCTGCGTCGCTACGGTGGCGCGATCACCATGCCTCAGGAACTGGTGGGCGACCCCGCCCAACCGGTCTCGGCCTACAAACGTGCGATCGCCCGTGCTGCGGTGATGCGTTTGCGTGAACACGCCCGCATCATCATCGACAGCGGCAGCACTACCGCCGCCATGATCCCGGAACTGGGCCACCAGCCCGGCCTGGTGGTCATGACCAACTCCCTGCACGTGGCCAGCGCCTTGAGCGAACTGGAGCACGAACCGGTGCTGTTGATGACCGGCGGCACCTGGGACCCGCATTCGGACTCGTTCCAGGGCCAGGTCGCCGAGCAGGTGTTGCGTTCCTACGACTTTGATCAACTGTTCATCGGCGCCGACGGCATCGATCTGCAACGTGGCACCACCACCTTCAACGAATTACTGGGCTTGAGCCGTGTGATGGCCGAGGTCGCCCGTGAAGTGGTGGTGATGGTCGAATCCGACAAGATCGGCCGCAAGATTCCCAACCTGGAACTGCCCTGGAGCAGCGTCCATACCCTTATTACCGATGATCGCCTGCCGCTTGAGGCCCGCGACCAGATCCAAGCCCGCGGCATTACGCTGATATGCGCGGCAATCATCTAGGAGAAGCACCATGTGTGGAATTGTTGGCGCAGTCGCCGAACGTAACGTTACTGCCATCCTGCTCGAAGGTCTCAAGCGCCTGGAATACCGGGGCTACGACAGCGCGGGTGTGGCCGTCTTCACCAACGCCGGCAAGCTTGAGCGCATGCGCCGCCCAGGCAAGGTCAGCGAGTTGGAGCAGGCGTTGGCCGGCGAGCCGCTGGTGGGTCGCCTGGGGATTGCCCACACCCGCTGGGCCACCCACGGCGCACCGTGCGAGCGCAACGCCCACCCGCACTTCTCCGGTGACTTGGCCGTGGTGCACAACGGCATCATCGAAAACCACGAAGTGCTGCGCGAACAGCTCAAGAGCATGGGCTACGTGTTCACCTCGGATACCGACACCGAAGTCATCGCCCACCTGCTCAACCACAAGCTCAAGGACCACAGTGACCTGACCGCCGCCCTCAAGGCCACGGTCAAGGAGCTGCACGGCGCCTATGGTCTGGCCGTGGTCAGCGCCAGCCAACCTGACCGCGTGGTCGCCGCCCGCAGTGGCAGCCCGCTGGTGATCGGCCTGGGCCTGGGCGAGAACTTCCTCGCCTCCGACCAACTGGCCCTGCGCCAGGTGACCGACCGCTTCATGTACCTGGAGGAGGGCGATATTGCTGACATTCGCCGTGAAAGCGTGGCGATCTGGGACGTGAACGGTAATTCCGTCGAACGCGAAGCCGTGCAATACCGCGACGGTGCCGAGGCTGCCGACAAAGGCGAGTTCCGCCACTTCATGCTCAAGGAAATCCACGAACAACCGGCCGTGGTGCAGCGCACCCTGGAAGGCCGCCTTGGTGACAAGCAAGTGCTGGTCAACGCCTTCGGCCCGCAAGCCGCCGAGCTGTTCGCCAAAGTGCGCAATGTGCAGATCGTGGCCTGTGGCACCAGCTACCACGCCGGTATGGTTGCTCGTTACTGGCTGGAAGAACTGGCCGGCATCCCGTGCCAGGTCGAAGTCGCCAGTGAGTTCCGCTACCGCAAGGTGGTGGTGCAGCCCGACACGCTGTTCGTGACCATTTCCCAGTCCGGCGAAACCGCCGACACCCTGGCCGCGCTGCGCAATGCCAAAGAGCTGGGCTTCCTCGCCAGCCTGGCGATCTGCAACGTCAGCATCAGCTCCCTGGTGCGTGAGTCCGACCTGACCCTGCTGACCCAGGCCGGTCGCGAAATCGGCGTGGCCTCCACCAAAGCCTTCACCACCCAGTTGGTCGGCCTGTTGCTGCTGACCCTGTCCCTGGGCCAGGTTCGCGGCACCTTGGCTGCCGGCGTCGAAGCCACTCTGGTGGAAGAACTGCGCCGCCTGCCGACCCGCCTGGGCGAAGCCTTGGCCATGGACAGCACCGTGGAAAAAGTCGCCGAGCTGTTCGCCGACAAGAACCACACCCTGTTCCTCGGCCGTGGCGCGCAGTACCCGGTGGCGATGGAAGGCTCCCTGAAGCTCAAGGAAATTTCGTACATCCACGCCGAAGCCTACCCGGCCGGTGAGCTCAAGCACGGCCCGTTGGCCCTGGTGGACGACGACATGCCGGTGGTCACCGTCGCGCCGAACAACGAACTGCTGGAGAAGCTCAAGTCCAACCTGCAGGAAGTCCGCGCCCGTGGCGGCCAACTGATCGTGTTCGCCGACGAAAAAGCCGGCATGACCAACGGCGAAGGCACCCACGTCATCAACATGCCGCACATCCACGACACCCTGTCGCCGATCCTCTACACCATCCCGCTGCAACTGCTGTCGTACTACGTCGCCGTGCTCAAAGGCACCGACGTCGACCAGCCGCGCAACCTGGCGAAGTCGGTGACGGTGGAGTAACCCGCTCCACCCTGGAGGCCCGCCCGGGTCTCCAGGTACCCGCGAAAGGACGCGCCTTCTGGTTTCTAACAATAAAGATTGACACAAAACAATAAAGATTGACACGACACAACATAGATTGACACAAGGCCGAAACCCCCGTATCTACGGGGGTTTCCATTTTTGGGCTGAGCCATCGGTCTAGATTCTCCGCTTCGTTCCGCTCCGGGAGTAGGCTAAAGAGGGCTGTACCATGAACAGGTGGTGGGCGATTTTTTCCTATAACTATTTTTCAGGGCGAGGAGAGGCGGTCCCGGCGGACGAAGGAGGTAGCATTGCGCGGTCGTAGGTTTTCGTCTGAGACAGATATTCAGCGGCATATTTCGAATGGATTCGGTAGCGGAGCTGGTGCCAGTTATCTGCCGTGGCTGCGCGTCCAAGATGTGCCCTCCAGAGGACGCTCCCACAAGATCCAAGGTGTGAAGATCGATCGTCTCCACCACCTCTTTTCTGACCTAGAACGCGCCTATTTTTTGGTATGTGAATTTTCGGAAAATGTTGTGGATATACGCGAGCAGTATCCATTGCTACCGCGAGAAAGTGCTCAAGCAATCGCGAGCTCTATGGGAGTGCGATACCCAAAGTATCCGAAGACAGTGCTTCCTTACGTTATGACCACGGATTTTTTATTAACGATAAAAAAGCCCGACGGCAGCTTTAAGTCTGTAGCCAGAACAATCAAATACCGCGGCGACCTCGAAGGCAAACAAGCCAGGAGAACGTTGGAAAAATTTGAGATCGAAAAGCGATTCTGGGCTGGCCAACACGTTGACTGGGCTATTGTCACTGAAGAAATGTTCAGCCCCGATTTGATCAAGAATTTAGGCTTACTCAGGAAGTTCGCTCAACTGCCGCGCGCCTTGGCAGAGCCATCATTACACACAGATTTTCTGGGGCACTTAGCGAGCTGTCGTCCCTACCCGTGGAGTACTGCTGAATCTCTGCGAAAGATTGCCGCACGTTTATTTATCTCCTATCAAGACTCTCGGGCTTTATATCATCACCTGATATGGGCTAAGTCGATCAAGGTAGATTTGGTTGGTACTCCCATTCAAATGACTGCACCACTACCAACATTTGAAATCATTGAGAAACCAATGAAAATTTCACTGACGGCGGAGGGCCTATCATGAAAGTCCAAGTCAATGATTGTTTCGAACCGCTTACTGAGTTTTCCGTCGTGCCGGGCTTCGTTAGGGTCTTGTACCTCAATGAGCGATACGATGCGGTCGTTTTGATCCAATTAACGGATCCGCCCCGCCAACCGATTGGTTTAGGCCTGGAGGAGCTTCGCGGATCCGTCATTGCAGGTGATACGAAGCTAGCCAAGGTCGTTACGCCTGAGTTTCTCTTAGTGTTAGAGGATGACTTGGATGAGAAAAAGAAGCGGGAAAGGGATGAAAAGTGGAACATCATCGCACCCCTGATCGACTCAGATTATCCAGGTCAGATATTCGCTCCTGGTGAGATGGGTCAAATGGTCGGCGCTAGAGCTGTTGAGCTCGGTATACAGCGCAAGAGCATCTATCGACTTCTGTACCGTTACTGGATCAATGGCCAAGTTCGAAATGCGCTCTTGAAAAACTATGCGAGCGTCGGAGTTCCTGAGCGCAAGTATGATCCCGCAAAGCCCCCAGGTAGGAAGCCAAGGTATCAAGGTATTGCCGTTTCACCGACCAAGGTTATCGATGCCGTGGATAAGCGCTGTATCCGTATCGGCTACTCGTTATTTGTCGGGGATAAGACTTCTACGATAACCAACGCCTATGTTGAGATGCTCAGGAGGTTCTATACCGCGAAAGACCTGTCGAAAAATCCAGAATCAGGCGGTCGTTTGCTACCCGAATCGGAAATTCCTTCCTTTAGACAGTTCGATTATTGGGGAAAGCAATATTTCGACGAGGTTGAAACTGAACGTGGCCGTAAGGGAATGCGTAAGTGGCTAAAAGATTGCCGCCCCCTTTCTGGAACCGTCCGTGACTGGCTTCGTGGCCCCTGCCATCAGTTTGAGATCGATGCCACCATTGCGGACATTTATCTCGTGAACGGATACTCCAGGCGAATGCTCATTGGACGGCCGGTTGTGTACGTCGTCATTGATAGCTTTTCCGGCATGATCGTCGGTCTCTACATCGGATTAGAGGGCCCGAGTTGGAACGGAGCCAGGCAAGCGCTTTTCAACGCTTTCACTTCGAAGGTTGAGTTTTGCGCTACCAATGGGGTCACAATCGATTCAGAGGAATGGGACTGTCATCACCTCCCACATCACATCTACGCTGATCGAGGCGAGATGTTGGGGAAAGCAGCTGAAGGTCTTGCCACTGGCCTGAATATCGAGCTGGGAATTGCTCCGCCCTACCGCCCTGACTGGAAGTCGATGGTTGAGAGCCGGTTCGGTATCCTGAACAACCTGACTGGCATCAGGTGGCTTCCTGGTGGCGTAGCGGCTAGGGAGAAGGAGCGTGGGGAGCGAGATTACCGACTTGACGCGACGCTGAGCATGAAAGAGTTCACTAAGATCATCATCCAGTGCGTCCTTCACTATAACCGCTTCAACCGGCAGCCCGACAGGCTCACTCAAGAGATGATGAACGACGGTGTCGATCCGACGCCGGTAGGTATTTGGACTTGGGCATTGGAAAATGGCCATGTCGAACCAAACAATCATCCCGATGAACTGGTCTATCTCCATTTGCTTCCGCGTGAGCAAGCAACGGTCCAAAAGGGTGGTGTGCTATTCCGAGGAATGCATTATGTCTGTGATGTGGCGATCGAGAACAACTGGTTTGCGAAAGCCCGTAGCCGCGGGGTTTGGTCGATAGAGTGTTGGTATGACCCAAATTCCTCAGCACATATTTGGATCCGGGGAGACACCAAACAGTTTATCCGTTGCGATTTGCGTAAGTCTGATAGCAAGTATGCTGGTTATCGGTCCGATGAGATTTTCGACCTGCTCGAAGCTTACCGCCAGACTCCACCGACTCATAAACGCGCTGAGTTGGAGAGTCGGATTTCGCTTCTAGAGGAAGTTAATCAAGTCGTCAGCGGTGCGATCGCTGAGCGAAATGATGAGCCAGCGCCTGCGACCAAAGCTGAGATGATTGGAAATATTCGTGAGAATCGCGCCGTTGAGCGCCTCAAGGAGCGTGAGACCGCCCATGTGCCAGAGGGTGTGAGGATTGAATCGCCTGTGCTCAAGACAGAGATCTCCCAAGATCGCTCAGAAAACTTTGCCGGTCCTCGCAGCGCTCAGGTTATCGATATGCTCAAACGCCTCCGCCCAGGACAAAACTCATGAAAGGCGCCCAAGTTTTCGCAAGCTACACGAAGCAGGCGATAGCGGACTACGCGGGAAATCCACTCATCGAAGCGCTGCCACCGATCTTCTCAGAAGAGGTGGCAATGCAACTAATCTCGAACTTCCCCCGTCCTGTTGATCCAGAAGAGCTGACCCTCGACCGATCGACTCGGGTTCACTGCATCGACCGGTTGAGAACGGTGGTCCAGCCTTTGTTGGTCCACATGGATCTGGAGTCCGTATTTTCATTGCTGGTACGACGTGGGTACGTCGGACGCAACCCGACCTCTCCAGACACTGTCAGACATCTTCACTCACTTTCGGGCGCACAGCGCTACCACGATGGATTCAAGTCCACTGCCGAAACGTTCAGTCTGGTTGGCCTTAGTGGCATTGGAAAGTCCACCGCACTCGAAGCCATTTTGAGTCTCTACCCTCAAACGATTCGCCACGAGCGTTATGAAGGAAAGCAGTTCGTTCATACCCAGATCACCTGGCTCAAGCTTGACTGTCCCCGAGATGGGTCGCTGGCAGGCTTCTGTCAGCAATTTTTCTATGCGGTCGGGCGAGCTTTAGGTGATGAGGATTACTACAAGCGGTATCGGGCTCGGAACATCAATGACTCGTTGCAACAAATGGAACAGGTTGCGAGTACATTTTTCATCGGAGCTTTGCTGATCGACGAACTTCAGAACCTGCACCTTGCAAAAACTGGGGGCAAGGACAACATGCTGAATTTCTTCCTCCATCTAGTGAACAACATCGGCATTCCTGTGGTGTTCATCGGGACCAATTCGATGATCAGCCTATTTTCTGACGTCATGCGCAACGCAAGGCGTTGCTGCGGCGTCGGGGTACTCGAATTTAAACGTTTTGAGAAGGACGATGACGAGTGGCGCATGCTTGTTGAAAACCTCTGGAGCTATCAGTGGTACCAGCAGCCGGTCGAACTGACAGAGGATGTGTTTGATGCGCTGTATGAGCATACACAAGGGGTCACCGACTTTTTGGTGAAGCTTTTGGTGCTCAGTCAAAGGTATGCGATCCAGAGTGGTTCGGAATGCGTTACCGCCGAGACAATTGCGTTGGTGAGCAACACCAAGATGCAGATATTGAAGCCAGCTTTGTCCGCTCTGCGAAGCCGAGATCCGAAACGGATGCGGCAGTTCGATGATTTGCTTCCGATTGAAGACCAACTAAGCGACATGATGGCGCTCGATGGTGTGGCTCGGCCGGAGCGACTGGCGTTGCTGCGCAGTGTCATCAGTCGCAGCGACAATAGTGCTACCAAACCTAATGTGGCGGCCGTTAACCAAGTCAAATCGCAGTCACCTGCGGCGGTGGCGGTTGAGACCTCAGAGGCACAGGCGCTAAGTGAAAGTGAAGACTCCATTGAGGCGCTGAAGAGCGCCGGTTGGATAAACAGTGATCTATTCGAGTTCTCTCCTTTGTATCGGAGGGGGTGAATAAAGGGTGACGAAATGGCGCTTAAATTCCATTTCTTTCCGGCTGTTTTTCCCGATGAAACGCTTCACAGCGTCCTTTCAAGATACGCCCGGCTCTGTGGCGTACGTAGCTGTGGAGCCGTTTTCGATGGAGCGCAGTCCGCGAACTTCTTCTCGCAGAACGTGGCTTTTCCATGTCGACTAGCCGAGCTTGCCGAGGCGCTGCCTTATGACACAGGCTTATCGCTAGCCGCAGTTATAAAGCGTCATACGCAGCTGCCCTACTACGAACCATTTTTGACCCAGCAACAGGTGGACGACGCTCATATCTTGATGGCGGGAAACGGAAAGGGGTTGATGCTCAGGTTGGGGTTGATCGCGAGTCGACTCGAGTTCGCTTCGAGAGTCCGATTTTGCTTCGACTGTATCGAACAGGATAGAGCCCGTATGGGAGCAGCGTACTGGCACCGTGTGCATCAGCTGCCAGGCGTTTTGATCTGTCCCCACCATGGAACCCCGTTGAAGTACCTTGATTACCGCTGGTTGAGTCGAAATTCTCGAAGAATGCACTTGCCGGACGATGAGGACGTTCAGTCTCACTCCATTCCGTTAGACATCCCTCAAAATCTACAAAGTGCTCTGCACGAAATAGCGCAGCGTTCGATGCAGGTGCTTGAGGTCGATGTTCCTCCTTTATGTCCTGATGCGATTCGCTCGGTGTTTTTGGATGGTGCTACCGCCTTGGAAATGGCTTCCGACACTGGTCGGCTGCACTTAGGTAGATTGGCGCGGCACATGTCTGCGTTCTTTGAGGTTCTCCCCTCCTCAGGGGAGTACTCGATACTGAGCAAATCGTCTGCGGATATACCGGCGGCCTGGGTTGTGAAGCTTTTGCGTAAGCCGAGGGGCACCCATCATCCGCTGAAGTTCATCCTGCTGGCCTGCGCGCTGAAGGTCGACATGGAAAGGATACTTCGGCAGAACGCGCCTATTACCGAGTCGTTGAATCGAACAGCCAATACCGAAACACCTGGTGAACAAGCTGCCAACGGATCTCCAACCAGTCGCTCAAGCACCAATGAGTATATGAGTGAGGCATCTGAAACGATCTGGAGGCTGGCGCTCTCGGGGGCTGACGCGAAGACCATGGCGTCAGTAACAAGGAACTCGGTTACATGCGTCTACCGAATGATACGCGCGATTTCCGATGGACCTGACCGATGGAAAGAGGCGAGGCTTTCGAAACAGCTGGGTGATAGGAGGAATCGATTTGAGGGGGATTACAGAGCTCACCTAGCTCATGAGTGTCGAGATTATGTGTGGCTTCATCGAAACGATCGGCAATGGCTGTCCGAGCGTACACAACAGCCAGGTAAAGCCCACAGACTGCGCGGACAGCAAGCAGAAAGATTCAAAGACCTGGACCTCAACCTTGCCAACGAAGTGGTTCAATGCGCTGAAATGTTACGAGCGCTTCCAGGTAAACCTGTCCGTATCTCTCGGACAAAAATAGGCAGAGAGCTTCATGTGTTATCTAGGTTTGAAAAGCAGCTCAACAAGCTGCCGCACTGTGCGGTTGCACTGGCAGCCGAATGCGAAACCCTTGATGCATTCCATCGGCGGCGCCTGAGCTGGGCCGAGTGGAAGCTAAAACTTGACGGCAAACCAATTACTCAATCAGCGCTGTATCGAACAGCGTGTCTCAGAAAATTCCAAATATGAGTGAATGCACCCTGATCCGCGTATGAATATTGCTCTGTAACGCCGTCGACACAAGCCTCCATATTTGAGCTGTACGTAGATTCGATGTGTGAATTTTGACGAGGCGTGCAGTTAACGTATTTATATGTGTGGTGTATCGCATTTTGACTATGGCGTGAAAACGGCTGTTTTCTTATAAAATAGTTGCTGGCTGTTCGCTACTGTATGGCGTTCATCTTCAAAAATCCTTACCCGGGTACACGGTGGTATGTGATAAAAGAACACCATCCACAGGACTCGCGTCCTACCAGAACCCACGCTAGAAAGTCGGCTACTCATGTCCAGTATTCTGTTTTTTCCAATGTCAATGCCAGACGAGACACTATTATCTCGTATTACGAGATACCATTTTTTGTCCGGAAACAAAACCGAGGCAGAAACTTTTCTTGATCTTTTTGGCGTTGCACCATTCCAACTATCTATCATACCAAAGCAATTAGAAAACCTTGCTTCTCGATTGCCGGGAGTTAAAGAAAGCAACTTGGCTGAGTTGCTTGAGATTAACACTACGTTCCCAGCCTACAAACCTTTTATAGGACTATCAAAAGAACCCTCTAGGGAATTAGACAAGGTTTTATCTGATGTCGCTCGAGTGCCTAGGAGAGAAGGTACGAGGAATAGCAGAGCTAAAATTTGCTTGGCCTGTGTGCAGGCCGACCTCATAGAGTGTGGCTACGCATATTGGCACCGAGCTCATCATGTACCGGGCGTTACAGCGTGCTGGCGACACGGTGAAGAACTTCTTCAATCTTGCCCTAATTGCTCTCACCCTTTCTATCGTAAAAACCGATTGTTACCGGGGTTGACCGATGATTGTGCTTGCGGGTGGAACGCTGTTAAACCTGCGAACCGCTCACCCGCCTCAAATGAAGAGCGCGAGTTTGCAGTTTTTGTAAATGATATTCTGCAACGCAATCTGCCATCGATAGATTATACGGTTTTGGCTGCTTGTTATCGGCGTCAAGCAAAGAAGCAAGGGTTTGTTCATGGGAACCTAATTGGCACAGCTAAATTATTTAGCAGTATTCGTGATAAGTTCAGCGATGAAATTATTTCGAAAATTGATTTGGCATACGCAGCTGGAATTCGAAGTCAATGGATTAGGCTATCGACAACAAGAGGTCAAATTGATATGCCGTTGGCAAGGCATCTTTTAATATCTCTCCATCTTTTTGGATGTGCAGAAAAGTTTGAGAAATGCTTGGCAGAAGAGTCTCTACTTGCTAGCTCGGCAAACCCGACGGTCCGTCTTAAAGAGAAAACTTTGCCAGAACATAAGAAAAAGGCTTATCGAGAAAAAATCTCAATGCTACTTGAAGTGAAGCCAGGCATTGGTATGGACTATCTTTGGGTAAGTGCTTATCAAGTAACCCGTTGGCTCAACGAAAACGATAAGGACTGGTTGTTGAGTAAAATTACAGGGAACTTAATGCAGAAGAGTAGTGTCGAGCCGGTGGTAAACGATGAGGACGAAAAATACGCAACTATTCTTATAGAGGGCGTTGAGAACTTGTACCGCATCACCCAAAAACAGGTGCGAGTAAATATCAGTAACATGCTTGCAATTTTGCCGCGAAAAGTAAGTAGGGAGCGTGCGACTCGTAAGTCTTTCCCATTGCTGTCAGCTCAACTTGAACTTCATCTTGAGTCTCTTTGGCATTTTAGGTTACGGAGATTTATATGGACGATGTCGGAGATCGCGAGGCTTAAGTTACCCCCAAACAACTCCAGCTTGAGATTATTGACAACAGTGCCTCATGTGGCCTGCCAGGCTCTCATAAATCACTTCGAGTGGGATTTAGACAGCATGGTTAAGGACGGCATTAAGGTTGACGTTATGCTTAGAAATACCGGTGTCTCGCGGCAATGGGAAGGGCCACCAGGTTATGATATTCCCATGGGTGGCAATGCATACATGGAGATGATCGCGTCCAATTCAAAGCTCCAGTAGATATTTTTATGGCGTGGCGCAGTTGCTCTGGATCCGGTGATTTCTGAGGCTTATTGCTGCGCGTTGGATGTCACTATTAATACCGACGCCTATTGCGTATTGATCGGGCATTGGACGTGCAACGATATCAGCGACTTCCGCAGACACGGGCTTATACCGCATACGTCGATTTCGCGTATTCAATGTCCGCAGACATCGGTATCTATCTCAACGTCGATTCAAGCATGAGCAGGGGAATTACGTCGCTAGCGCAATCCACTCCAGTGGGCTGCGTAATTACATAGACTTGACCACATATTTGCATTCGACTTGACCAGTTAGGCCGTGATTGATTGTTTCGCTGTACGTAGCCTGACTGACAAGGTTTTAAGTGTGATAGAGAACCCTAACAGCCGCTTAATCCATTTGATTCAGTCTTGGTTGCAGCCATTGGTGTTAGCCACGGCATTTGATTCGTAGGAATGAGTCGCTCGACAATTGCGCAGTCGATCCAACGACCGTCAAGGCATGCATGTTTCTCGTAAACCCCGACTTGGCGGAATCCGCAAGCTTCGCACAGGGCGAGACTGGCGCGGTTAGAGGTGAACACGCGAGAAAGGACTTTCCAAAATCCGCGAGCTTCTGCCTCTTTAAGCAGCGCCTGAAGGAGATTCTTACCCAGCCCCTGGCCTCGCACCTCACGGCTCATGTAAATCGAAAAGTCAGCGATGCCGTCATAGCACGCGCGATTGCGGTAGTCACTAAGGCTCGCCCATCCGATGACCTTATCGTGCTCATCAAGCATCACCAGAACGGGATAACGATCATGAGCCTCAAGTCGCTCTAGCATGTCATCAGGGTTACGCGGAGTGGTCTCGAACGTGGAACTTCGTTCCGCAATCCCTTGGTTATAAATAGTGGCTATCGAGGTTGCATCAACTGGCTCAGCAGGACGGATACGCATGATCGGGTTCCATTATGTTGGTAGTAACAACATTTGAATCAAAAAATGGAGATTCAATAGGCTTGCGTTGGATCTGAGCCACGCTCATTTGTGAGGCCGCAGCGTTTTTCGGTAGCTCGTGTAATCTGCCTGAGCAAGGTTAATGCTCCTTGCCTGGCTTCGGCTGAAAGGTTCTCGATCATTGTTATCTCTTCGGCAATGAGATCGCCCCTGATTTTTTCGTAGAGTTCCCTGCCCGCGTCCGTGGCCTGGATCTTCACGGCACGGCGGTCTTCGTTATCCTCAGCGCGTGACACATACCCCTTGCGTTCGAGCGCATCGATTACGCGGCTTGCCGTGCTTTTGTCTAAAAACATCTCTTCAGCCAAGACCTGAAGCCGCATGGCTCCTTTCTTGACCAGCGTTTCGACCGCGTAGCACTGGGTGACTGAAACGTCGTAGCAGCAAATCCGATCTCTATCTCGAAACTGGTAGACACGGACGAGCTGATTCAACGCCTCGTACAGATCCTCGGCATCCTGGGACAACTGGTCTTTTTTCCGCTTCGGCATAATCGTCACAAATTCGTTGTTAGCTGCAACAATAATCTTGGGGATGCTGACCGTCAACAAGCCTGCGCTGGTTGACGACAGGAAATCTGTCGCACTAGCATGTTGTGCCCAACAGCCAAAAAAGAATTCAGCAAGTGAGCTTTGTGGCCCAATCCTGGTACCTCTTAGTGTTGGAAAATTCGGCCCAATGCTGCTGTTGAACTTGCTGTACTGGTTACAGCTGATTTGCGTTGTGATCAGCTCGTCTTCCGACGAAAAGTCGTCCGACGATCTGACGAGCGCTGCCCTTACCCGCTGGTGACCGGCGACGCAAAAATATACGCTTTACCGAATATGCGATAAATCATATATTCGATTCAACGTATGTGTCGAGGTTGCCATGTCTGCCCCAATCAAAGTGCTTTTCATCTGCGTTGCCAACTCTGCCCGCTCCCATTTAGCAGAAGCATTGCTTCGGCACACAGATCCGCGTTTTGCCGCTTACAGTGCGGGCTTGGAGCCAACCAGCGTCGACCCGCGTACTGTAGCTGCTCTGGCCAATGTCGACGTAGATGCATCCGGACTGCATAGCAAATCCATTGATGAGCTTCGCGACGAAAAATTCGATTACGTCATCACGCTGTGTGACAAGTCCGCACGGGAATGTGCATGGATGCCCGTCGCTGGCGAAGTCATCACTTGGGATTTCGCAGATCCGGTCACCAGCGATCATCCCGACGCGTTTCGCCACACACTTCATGACATCCATGAGCGCATTAAGCTCTTCGTCTTGGTCAAGACAAAACACTTGGAGGATCTATGACAGAGCCCATGAATCCCACGGCACTATTCAAGTGCTTGGCAGATGACACTCGAACCAAAATCACACTGCTCATCGTGAGCGAAGGAGAGCTGTGCGTATGCGAGCTTACCGCTGCGCTCGACCAGAGCCAGCCCAAGATTTCTCGCCACTTGGCGCTGCTTCGTTCAGCGGGACTGCTGATGGATCGTCGTCAAGGCCAGTGGGTTTACTACCGCCTGAATCCCGGCCTTCCTAGTTGGGTGAGTGCAATTCTGAAGGACGTCGTGGATGCGAATCAGGATTGGCTAGATACCGAAGCCAAACGGCTAAGCGACATGAATGCTCGTCCTATCAACCAGCTCGTATGTGGCTGATCTGCTTCCAAATCGAGTGATTGAAATGTTGATTGCCGTACTGATCTTTATTGCCACCATCGTCCTGGTGATCTGGCAGCCCAAAGGGCTGGGTGTTGGCTGGAGTGCAACCTTTGGCGCTGTACTCGCGCTCTTGACTGGAGTGGTCACTCTTGGGGATATCCCCGAGGTGTGGCACATCGTTTGGAATGCCACCGCAACGTTCATCGCGGTGATTATCATCAGTCTTCTGCTCGATGAAGCCGGCTTTTTCGAATGGGCAGCATTGCATGTCGCACGCTGGGGCGGAGGCAGCACTCGTAAGCTATTTGCTTTCATCATCCTACTGGGTGCTGCGGTATCAGCATTATTTGCTAATGATGGTGCGGCATTGATTCTCACGCCCATCGTGATCGCAATGCTATTTGCATTGCGCTTTTCGCCCGCTGCCACCCTCGCATTCGTCATGGCGGCCGGTTTTATCGCTGATACCGCGAGTTTGCCTCTGGTAGTTTCGAATCTGGTCAACATTGTCTCTGCGGATTACTTCAAGATTGGGTTCAGCGAATACGCATCCGTCATGGTGCCGGTGAATCTGGTCAGCGTTGCGGCTACGCTGGTGATGCTGATGTGGTTCTTCCGCAAGGAATTGCCCAAGACTTACGAACTTGCTCAGTTGCATCATCCTAAAGAGGCGATACGTGATCGCCCGACGTTCATAGCAGGCTGGTGGGTTCTAGCTCTGCTGCTGGTCGGTTTCTTTGTCGTCGAGCCTCTGGGCGTGCCGATCAGTGCCATTGCGGCTGCCTGCGCATTCATTCTTTACGTCATCGCGGCCCGTGGACACGCCATCGACACCGGCAAGGTGCTCAAGGGCGCGCCATGGCAGGTGGTGATCTTTTCCCTGGGCATGTATCTGGTCGTCTACGGCCTCAAGAACGCCGGTTTGACCAACCATATCGCCCAGATCCTGAATGTATTTGCCGACTACGGTGTCTGGGGCGCGTCCTTGGGTACGGGGCTGCTCACAGCCTTTCTGTCTTCAATCATGAACAACATGCCCACCGTCCTGATCGGTGCCTTGTCCATTCATGCTGCCGAAGTCGATGGCGTCATCCATCAAGCAATGGTGTACGCCAACATCATTGGCTGCGACCTGGGGCCGAAAATCACCCCCATCGGTAGCCTGGCCACGCTCTTGTGGCTTCACGTGCTGGCCAAAAAGGACATCACGATCAGTTGGGGTTACTACTTCAAGACCGGGATCGTGCTGACCTTGCCCATCCTTATCGCCACCCTCTGTGCCTTGGCATTGCGCCTCAGCTTCTGAATCAAGGAATCTACTGATGAAAGTCTTGTTCATGTGTACCCACAACAGCTGCCGCAGCATCCTCTCCGAGGCACTGTTCAACGACCTAGCGCCAGAGGGTGTGGAAGCGATCAGCTCAGGAAGCTTTCCCAGCGGCCGCGTGAACCAACGGGCATTGCAAACGCTGGAGGCTGCGGGCATTTCCACGGCGGGCTTGAGCAGCAAAGCTTCGGATGCTTTCGAACGCTCTCCACCAGACATCGTGATAACCGTATGTGACCGGGCCGCGGGTGAGGCATGCCCCATCTTTTTCGGGCCAGCCTTGAAGGCCCATTGGGGTTTAGCCGATCCGTCGGAAGCCATCGGGTCGGAGATCGAGATCACAACAGCGTTTGAAGCCACTCTCGCCAAAATTCGCGAACGGGTGAGCGCGTTTCTTGCGCTGCCGCTGAAAACCATGAGCCCTGACCAACTCAAAGCAGAACTGAACCGTATCGGTTCGCTTTGAAGCGCAATGGAAGTTGTGCCTGCTTGGCGCATCCCTAGGAGTTTGTATGCAAGATACGCTGCCGAATGTCCAAGCCGAACTGCTTGACATTCCCACCCTGGAGCAACTGACGCCTCGCACGTCTTCACTCCATAAACCTCGAATCCTTCTTTTGTATGGATCGACACGAGAGCGATCCTTCAGCCGGTTGGTGACCCAGGAGGCCGCCCGTCTTCTGGAACGGTTTGGCGCTGAAACAAAGATATTCGACCCATCAGGCCTTCCGCTGCCGGATGATGCACCCGAGACGCACCCCAAAGTCGCGGAGCTTCGCAAGCTGATGCAATGGTCGGAAGGCCAGGTGTGGTGCTCTCCTGAGCGACACGGCTCCATGAGTGCGGTTTTCAAGGCTCAAATTGATTGGGTTCCACTGGCGATAGGTGCTGTACGACCTACACAAGGAAAGACCCTTGCGGTGATGCAAGTCTGCGGCGGCTCGCAGTCCTTCAACGTAGTTAATCAGTTGCGGGTACTGGGGCGTTGGATGCGGATGTTCACCATCCCAAATCAATCCTCAGTAGCTAAGGCATTCACCGAATTCGATGAGGCGGGCCGGATGAAGCCGTCCTCGTACTACGACCGCCTGGTCGACGTGATGGAAGAACTAATGAAGTTCACGCTGCTGTTGCGTGATCGCCAGGATTACCTGGTTGGTCGTTACTCCGAGCGTAAAGAGTCCGCTGAGGAGCTATCCACACGCGTCAACCAGCGATCCATTTGAGCCTCTCGACAGCGAGACATCCGATATGAGTCAGATCACGATTTATCACAACCCGGAATGTGGCACTTCCCGTAATACCTTGGCATTGATCCGCAACAGCGGTGAAGAGCCAACGGTAATTGAGTATCTGAAAACCCCACCTGATCGTACAACGCTAATCAGACTGATCAAGGATATGGGTATAGAGGTGCGGGCACTGCTCCGTATCAAAGGCACGCCGTACGAAGTGCTTGGGTTAGGTGATCTGTCACTTGCAGATGACCAGCTCATTGACGCCATGATGACTCATCCCATCCTGATCAATCGTCCCATCGTCGTTACACCCTTAGGGGCGCGCCTTTGTCGCCCGTCAGAGGCTGTCCTCGACCTGCTTTCACAAGAGCAGCGCGGCAGTTTCGTCAAAGAGGACGGACAGGTCGTAATTGATGATCTGGGCCGTAAAGTCTGAACCCACGCAAGCGATGCGCAGCAAACGTAGGGGGGATGGTGGTGAGTCAAAATCCGAAATTTGATGTCGTGGTTATTGGCGGCGGCCAATCCGCGCTTCAACCCTCCGCTCCTCGTGCTGATGAATGGCATAGATTATGATGCTGTATACATATACAGTTGTTGGGTTCGTGCAGCCTTACTGATCGGTAGGTATTGGAGCCCTTCGGTGATATCTGATATCGAGATAAGCCCTGAAGTTTGCTGGGTAAGGTGCTATTTTCAGTGATTCCATATTGATACTATCGGAACGGAATTCGACCTATGATTACGCTGAAAACTGCCATTATTCACAGCTTCAAGAAGCTGGCCAAGACCAGCTTTATCTCCGAGGTGGTCAAGAAGGATGTGGCGCTCGATACTGAAAATCCCGCGTTGCATTTTCTGGTCAATGGTATCCACGGCCTCATCGGCAAAGAAGGCAACAGCGTGGTCTACGGCCAGTTTGCCGATGATGACCGTCAGGGACCGTTTCCAGAGCGCTTCACCGCGTTCGTAGAAGTACAAGATGATGAAGCGCGATTTATCGACTTGACCCACTTGGCAATGGACCAGTTGGTGGAGCAAGCAGGTAATCAAGTCTTATCGACCGGTGGACACATCCTTTGCGCTCAGTACACCGCAGGTGCAACCGACTTTTTCCTGGTCGCCAGCATGAAGGAACGCGGCGGTATACAGCTGGACGAGAACTATGTGCCCAAGGAAATTCAAGAGGTCGATCTCAACAAGGTTCAGCAGGCCGCCAGGATCAATTTAGCGAGCTTCGTGGCCATAAAGGCTATGGCTGCCGCGGCCGCTGCTGCGCCTGAGCAGGATGAGGATGACGCGGAGGATGAAGTGGATTCAACCTACCTGTGCTTCATCAGCCGGGGCCGTGATAGTCAGGCATCCGACTATTTCATCTCTGCACTGGGATGCGCGAAAGGAGTAGCTTCCGGACGCGCTACCAAAAATGCCATTGATAACGTTGCACGGTTTTTTCGCGACAACAAAACGTTAAAAGGCTTTGGTTATAAGGCCAAAGAGGCGGTTATCAAGTATCTGGAGGAACAGTTGGCAGCAGGCAAGTCTGCGCGCTTGGACGCTATCTGCCACGTCGCTGTCGCACACGTACCCGCTGACTTAGTGGATGAAATTGTTGGACTGAAAGACTATTTGAATAGTGAGAAACATAAGGTGCCAGACGACTTTACGGTCAATGCGAAATCGCTGAAAGAGAAGACCCGTATCAAGGGGGACGCGGCTAACTGGTCGTTGCAATTCGAGCGTGGAGCGTTAGGTAAGGATCCGGCCGCAGACGTTTATTATGATGAGGGACGGAAAAATTTGACACTGTCCAATCTGACTGCCGAACTGGTTGGTGTGATCGAGAAAGAACTGCTGGCCAGGGTCGGCTAAGAATGTTTTCTAATGTGGTAGCTCTCTACCGCGCCATTGGAGCGCCCCCCATTGAGGACGGAGTCATCCGCTATGAGGGGATGCCAACGCCCGACATTATCGGTACGTTGCGAATGTGCGATGGCCTGCCCGCAGCCTATGGCAAGTTCGAGCATTGCTCTGAAGAAGCAGACTCTCTCGATATTGAGTTTCGCTTGCCATCGAACGAGTCTGGCCGTTTCTACGCGAACCTAGGCGAGTTTGTCGCTCGCAATGGCTCATTGGGCAAGGGCCAATTTCCGAGCAACGTGTACATTGTTGAGCTCTGTTGGGCAGATAGTGATGACACCGAACCTCCGACGATTAAGGCGCTCAGGCGCGTATGTCGGTTGATCGAGCTGCTTGCACTGCTAGCGATCGGTGTCGACAAAGACAGCAGCCAAGATGGTTTTAATCTTTTCTTTGCCTTGCCTCCTGATGGGGCTAAGCCGCCGAGAACATTTCTGTTGCCTACTCAGGTTGACGCCAAGGTACTTGACTATGAGCTCAATCACCTGAGCTTGTTGGAAGAAATACTCAATCGAAAAAACGAAAATAAGGCACACCTCTCCGAACGAAAATTAATGATTCGGATGGCGGTGGCTAGCGTCATAGAGAAGTTTGAGAGCGAGCCCAATCTGTTCTTGGTGATCGTGCGGGAGTGGCGGGAGGTCCTCGCCACATACCGCGCGAATCTGCAAACCTACGTCTATAGCTTCTCGTTTGAGCGGGCCCGGCGCGAGGTGGCCCAAGCTGAAATCGACTATGGCACCAAGCTTAGCGGTGTGCTGGGCGACATCGCCGGCAAGATGCTCGCCCTGCCGATATCGCTAGCGGGTTTGGTCGTGCTGGAGAAAACAACCTCAAGATTCGAAGGTTTTATCCTTGTCCTTGGGTTGGCAGTGGTTTCTGTGGTTCTGCTTGCAATCCTTCACAACCAAATGCTGCAAACGGAGCGCCTCCTACACAGCTTCAATGTCATTTTCGATGATTTCAAGGACAAGATAAAAACATATCCCCCTAAACTTCAGGGGCTGCTCAGGATCACCATCGATCAAGTCGACAAGCAAGGCCGAACCCTCACCAGGACCTTTCGGTTGCTGAAGGGGTTGTCCCTGCTTCCAATCGTCGGTGCTTTGCTGCTAGCCGCGATAAAATACTGGGACGATTTCTTATGGCTGTTAAAGGCTATCCTAGCGATGGTGTTTTCGGTACTCAACGTAGCCCCTAATATTCTCAGCCCATGAGGCTTTTTTAACACGTTCTTCGTCTCATCTTACTGCGCTCAAACGACTCATCCATCTGGAGCAGTCCAAGCAGCTGTCAATGATATAGAGGAAATGTATCTTTAATAAAAATCTTGGGTGCTTCATGAGGAGCTCGAGTTGGTCCCTAATGCCTTATCTGACGTATTCAGCCTACTCCGCCAATAAGTTAAATTTCTAATAGTCGAGCTCACGTGTACTGTGGAACACCTTACGCATATGTAATATTCGCGGCAGCTTTCTGAAAGGCATCACTGGTTATCCTCTAGTCAGAAGTAAGTGAACACTAGGAGAAAATCATGAAATCACTAAAAGTTTTTTTTGCCGTTACCATCTTGACCATGTCTTCTTTGGCCATGGCTGAAGGAGGTGGTGACCGCGTTTATGGTCGAATGATGCAAGAGAACCAGAAGGCGATGGAGCAGTACGCCTTAGAAAACGGAAAGACGACACCTGAAGTTGTTCATTATGAATATGGAATGAACCTCGATGTCCAAAAGGTAATCAGTACCACTCAAGCCAATAAAACCTGTGGCGTAGCCCCTTCGCGCATGACCTATGAAGATTCGGCGGGCAAGCTCAACACCCTGGAATACAAGGTTATGGGTACTAACTGCCCTCACGGAAGCTAGTTAGCGTTGGCCCTAACTGCGCAAGGTTGTTCGGTATTTTTTGAGCCTGCTTACTGTTCGCTGACATAGAAGTAATTTTCAGGTCACGCTGGAGTTATCTATTGTATGAAATTATGTCTGCCGGCACGTAGGATAAATCCTCACGTGCTGGTGGCTTTTTATAATTATAAAAAATTTCATAAAGAAACTATGCCAAGCTAAAGCCTGGAGTGTTAAATGAACAATAAAAGCATTTATGGTCTTTCTCTCATTGCCCTTAGCATGAGCATGGGGCAAGTTGCAGTGGCTGTTGAGCAAAGACCTGAAGGATTCATTGAGGGGAGCACCTTTAGTATTCTCAATCGGAATCTCTATCTCAATCGTGATTATCGAAAGGGCCAGTCAAGCCCCACGGGCAATGGTTACTCAGCCGAATGGGCTCATGGCATCATTGGCCGATTCGAATCAGGCTTTACTCAAGGTACAGTAGGCTTCGGCATTGATGCGTTTGCAATGGAAGGCCTCAAGCTCGATTCAGGTGATGGTCGCTCGGGAGCTCGTAGCTCAGTCGATGTCTTGCCGCACAATAGCAAAGGCCAACCTGAAGACTCCTACTCAAAAGTAGGCGGAGCCGCAAAAGTGCGTTTCCTGGATACAGTCGTCAAGGTAGGGGACGTATTTCCATCGACGCCTGTCGTGGCCTATGGGGATTCCCGACTCCTCCCTGAGAGTTTTCGTGGTGAAACGTTTACCAATACCAGCATCAAAGACCTTACCCTTCAGGGTGGTCGGCTGCATGCGATGAGCCAACCCAATTCCAGTGGCATGCGTGACGGCTTTTCGACTTTCTACGCTGGTGCGGTAGATGCTCCGTGGATCGCTTATCTAGGGGGCGATTACACAGTCAATGAGCACGTAGGTGTGAGTCTTTACACCAGCCAATTCAAGGATGTGTGGAACCAGTATTACGCAGGCACCACATTGAGCTATCCGCTCTCAGATAGCGTATCGCTAATCGGTGGTTTTAATTACTACCGAGCGGTGGATGAGGGTAAAAAACTTCTGGGAAGCTTCGATAACAACATCTGGAGCGGCAAGACCGGGGTCAAATTCGGAGCGCACGTCGTGACCGTTGGGTACCAGCGCAATAATGGTAACGACGACTTTGACTACCTTCGCCAATCCGACTCAATTTTCTTGGATAACTCTATTCAGTACAGCGATTTCAACTCACCGAAAGAGCAATCCTTGCAGCTGCGCTACGATCTAGATATGCAGGCCTTCGGCATCCCCGGTCTCAGCTTCATGACCCGCTACGCTAAGGGTTGGGATGCGGACTATTCCAACGCGAACAGCGTGTACATGCGTCGTGGAGCGGATGGCGCCCCATTGCAGAATCAAAAGCGTTGGGAACGAGACATCGAGGCTAAGTACGTCATCCAGTCAGGTTCTCTGAAGGACATGTCTTTACGTGTTCGCCAGGCAACGACACGAGCCACGGATTTCGAATCTGATTTGGACGAGGTCCGACTGATTGTCGAGTATCCACTGCAAATGCTTTAACGGACGCTGGCCGTAGGCATCAAGCGTCCGATTGCCAGATACACCCCGTCTCTTTTTTCTCCTTTGGTTTTGGAGACGGCTTAGGCGCCCTAGTGGCGCCTTTTTTTATGTGCGCCCAGCATGGGCGCAATCTTGTGGGTGAAAGTCCCGCCGTAAGCTGACCACAGCGAACGAAGTGAAGCGCAACTGCATGAGGGCGACCGAGTGTGGGGAGGAAGCGTGAATCGAAACCGCGAGCCGATGTACAAGAACCGGATACAAGGCGAAGCCGACCAGGGCGAGCGGGCATAAAACCGCGAAGCTCTTGTGGTCAAGGGTCAGGCAGCGTAAATCCGGCGGTTGTGCGGTGAAGGATTGCGTTCTTACCTGGGGAGATCTCGCCTTGTGCCTGAAAGGGCGACGGCGCGAGTCGGAGCGAGAAGTCAGCAGAGGCCGTAGTAGTCTTTTTTTTGACGAAGGGCCGAACGAGAGAAAGCGTCATAGGCCATGTTGATGCGAAAGACCGGAAGTCAGATGCCTGCCAAACGCGGGGCGGACGGAGATAACGAGCGGTGAAACCGTGAGAAATCCTGTCAGCGACGAGGTCAATCGCCCGCAAAATGAACCCGATAACGCAGGACAAGGGCTGCTGGAACGGGCCTTTGCGAGAGAAAACCTGAAACGGGCGTGGAAACGGGTCAAGGCCAACAAAGGTGCAGCGGGAGTCGACGGTCTGGATATTGATCAGACGGCCGAGTACCTGCTGACCCAATGGGCGGGGATTCGTGAACAGCTTCTTTCAGGAGTCTACCGGCCCAGTCCGGTACGGCGTGTGGTCATTCCCAAACCTGACGGCGGTCAACGCGAGTTGGGTATCCCAACGGTCACCGACCGTTTGATCCAACAAGCGTTGCTGCAAGCCTTGCAGCCATTACTCGATCCGACCTTCAGTGAACACAGCTACGGCTTCCGTCCGGGACGCTGTGCGCAGGACGCCGTTTTAGCGGCTCAGCGCTATGCCTCTTCAGGACGTAAAGTGGTGGTGGATGTTGATCTGGAGAAGTTCTTCGACCGGGTCGATCACGACATCTTGATGGATCGTTTGCGCAAACGGATTACGGATCAGGCGGTTATCCGGCTGATTCGCGCCTATCTGGATGCGGGAACGCTGATCAATGGCGTGGTCGAGAAAAGCCGCTGCGGGGCGCCGCAAGGCGGCCCACTGTCGCCGTTGTTGGCGAACGTGCTGCTGGACGAAGTGGATCGGGAGCTTGAACGCCGAGGCCATTGTTTCGTGCGCTATGCCGACGATGCGAACGTGTATGTGCGCAGTCAGAAGGCGGGGCAGCGGGTAATGGCCCTGCTGAGGCGGCTGTACGAAAAGCTGCACTTGAGCGTCAACGAGAGCAAGAGTGCAGTGACGAGCGCGTTTGGTCGCAAGTTTCTGGGCTATGAGTTGTGGTCAGCCCGAAGTGAAGTCAAGCGCGCGGTCTCTTATAAGGCGCAGAAACAGTTCAAGCAGCGTATCCGCTGGCTTACCCGGCGCTCCTGCGGGCGTAGCTTGCAACAGGTCGCAGATAATCTCCGGCCTTATCTTTTGGGCTGGAAAGCCTACTTCACGTTGTCGCAAACACCGGCAGTCTGGCGCAAGCTGGACGAATGGATACGACATCGACTGAGAGCGATCCAGCTCAGGCAGTGGAAGCGTGGCCCTACGATCTATCGAGAGCTGCGGACACTGGGGGCGAGCCAGCAGGTGGCGCAGAGGGTGGCCAGTAACTCTCATCGCTGGTGGCGTAATAGCCGTTTTGAGTTGAATCGTGTGCTGAATATTGCGTGGTTCGACAGGCTGGGATTGGCGCGCCTCTCATAACCTCAATCTCTCGAACCGCCCGGTGCGGACCCGCATGCCGGGTGGTGTGGCAGGGGAGCGGCCTATGAAGGCCGTCCCCTATGCCGATGGATATTGACATAACTATCGGTATATCCCCGGCCGTCATTCCAGTGCTGATGCTGCCCCTCATGAGCTCTCGCACAATCTATTGCGTACACAGGTTCTGCACGAGCAGGTGTATTTCCGTCCTGGGTTGTATGGCTAGGTGGAACGTGTGATTATACTTCAACTATAGGTAGGGGGGGTATGGTATGGGGCATATGAGATCGAGCAAAGACAATCTTCTTAAGCGCGTAAAGCGGATCGCTGGGCAAATCCAGGCGATTGAGCGAGCACTCGACTCTGATGATGACTGCTCGAAAACCTTGCTTTTGGTCGCTTCGACTCGTGGCGCGATCAATGGGCTCATGGATGAAATCATCGAAGACCACGCTCGTGAACACGTCGCGAATCCAACACTCAGCAACGAAGAAAGAGCGAAAGGCGTCGATGAGCTTCTCGAAGCCATTCGCCGCTATTCCAAATAGGATTTGCCCAGATGAGTAATTCGTACACCGACTATTCCCACGACCATATGTTCCTTGGGAAATCACATGAAGAAAACGCCAAGCGTACCTTGTGGGTGGTGGCCCTGACCGTCGTAATGATGGTTGCTGAAATCACCGCAGGTTATCTCACTGGCTCAATGGCGTTGCTTGCCGATGGTTTTCACATGGCAACGCATGCAGGTGCACTGGGCATAGCCGCAGCTGCTTACGGTTACGCGAAAAGACATGCCTCAAGTGCTCGCTACAGTTTTGGAACTGGCAAGGTGGGAGACTTGGGTGGCTTCGCTTCTGCTCTGATTTTGGGACTGGTTTCCTTGGGAATTGCTGGAGAGTCGCTGTTTCGTCTCTTTCAACCGACTCAAATGCAATTCGGGACAGCGACTCTAATCGCAATTGTCGGACTAGCAGTGAATGTGGTGAGCGCGCTTTTGCTGTCTGGCGGTCATGATCATCACCATGGGCATGACCACGGCCACGATGAGTCTCACCATGCGCATGGTCACGACAATAATTTGCGCTCTGCATACGTTCACGTCATTGCAGATGCACTGACTTCGGTTCTGGCCATCGCAGCCCTTCTTGCTGGTCGATACCTTGGTTGGGTATGGCTCGACCCTGCAATGGGGATTGTGGGTGCCGTTGTGATTGCACGCTGGGCTTGGTCGTTGATGCGGGTGACTTCGGGTGTATTGCTCGACCAGACAGATGATCATGTCGCTGAAGAGATTCGTGAACTGGTTGAGCGACCGGGAGATGCTTCGATCATTGATCTTCATGTCTGGCAGGTGGGGCCGCAAGCCCGCGCCGCGATTGTGAGTGTTCTGGGCAGCCCAGCAGTGAATGCAGAAAACATACGAGAACGGCTGGCGACGGTTCATGAGATCACTCATCTGACAGTTGAGTACCGCACGAAGTTGGGCGCTGACTCACCCGATCAGGTCGCCGTTCTGGCTTAGCAATGAACCCGTAGCACGCATAAGTTCGACGAGGAATTGAACAATGGCCAAGGACATCGAAAATCCCTGTATTTCTGTTTGCCAGCTGAACAGCGAACTATGCGTCAGCTGCGGTCGTACCAAGGAAGACATCAGAAAATGGAAACGAATGAAACGTCCAGAAAAAATGGCCGCTGTACAACGCGCCACCCTGCGTCTGAAAAGCCTGCAAAAAAAGAACTCTTAAACCACAGTCATTTACCTTTTCTACTTTTTCAGCCGAGACAGATGCCCTAATTCGAAAGGGCAAGCTGAGAGGCAACGCCGTTCCCAAACTTAGCACTATCCCGATCAGCAATCTGCTGCCCAATGCGTGGCAGTATACGGAGCATGGCGTCATCTCAAATTGTTATTGAGGACAGCAGTACGGGGTTATCAAATTCGGTGCAAGAGCGCCTTTACAATTGTTGCTGATGTCCTTAGCGAATGGTTTGAGAATGAAATCGACAGAGCATGTCCCGCTGCATGGCCATGAACGGTGACCATGCTGTGACGGGATGGACGGGGTGGGATTAGTTTTCGGGGTATTCAGCAATCACCTGATCTGTGCCAGCTTTGGTCAGGCCGATTATCTGGTAGGCCTCATGCACTCCGTCGACTTCCATTCCTGGAGAACCTGCTGGCATGCCAGGAGCAGCGATCCCGAGAAGGTCGTCACGCTTACTCATCGCAATTATTTGCTCAACTGGCACATGACCTTCAACAAACTTCCCGTTGATCATCGCAGTGTGACAAGACGAGAGTCGTGGAGCGACACCTAGATCTTGTTTGACAGCACTCATGTTGGTTTCTACATGATCAATGACGGTGAAGCCATTGGCCTCAAGATGCTGAATCCATTTTTTGCAACATCCGCAGTTTGCATCTCGATGCACATCGATGGTCAGGGTCTGCGCCGCTTGAGCCGTTGAGCCAATGAACAGCGCGGTGAATGTTGTGATACGCAGAAATCGACTTGAAAGTCGGAAGCTACCTGTCATGAATATTTCCTTTTCCCTTGGAGACGGCGAGATGTTCTACGAAGCAATAGAACCCCACTCAAGCGTTCATGCCGCTGCAAAGGTTACATTGAAGGATCTACTTTAGAGTCGGGGAGCCAACTCCCCGATCATTTGAATTCGTAGGGCTAGTGCTCAAATCGCTCAGAACCACATCCGAATACCAGCTACAAACCGGGCCTCGTTTGTCTTTTCCCCTTCATCGCTGGCCAGGTCAGCCGTCTTACCATATGAGCGATTCCAGCTAACACCAATGTAGGGTGCGAATTGACGAGTAATTTCGTAGCGCAACCGCAGGCCTAGTTCAGTGTTGGCCAATCCAGATCCTATGCCGCGCTGAGGATCATTTTTCCCGTACAAGTTTACTTCGGCGGTCGGCTGCAAGATCAGGCGATTGGTCAACAGGATGTCGTAATCGCCTTCAAACCGAGCTGCGGTTTGACCGTTCTCACCAATATAAGCAGTCGCTTCAGCTTCAAAGTTATAGAGGGCCATGCCCTGAATACCGAGCGCTCCCCATGTTTGAGGTGACCCAGGTTTGAAGTCTTGTCGAATGCCGGTGACGACATCCCACCAAGGACCGATGGCGTGTCCCCACAGAGCCTGAAGTTCAGCGTTCTCGGTTACGCCATTGGTACGTTCGCCTTCCGAACGCAACCATAGGCGATCGACGTCACCGCCGATCCACCCTTTTGCATCCCAAGCCAGCGCACTACCGTTGTCAGCGTCTTGGTACTCAAATTTATCCAGGAGGATGAACGAGTTAATTTTTTTATCGTGCACACCATGGCCTGGTAAGTCTGGAAAAGCGGCGGCCCGGTCAGCGTCGGTAAGTACGGGGATCGGGGTTCGGCTTGTGGTAGTCGCCCCTCCATCCATGCTTTCCATACCGTCCATTTGCCCGTTATCCATGCTCATCTTGCTGTGATCCATAGCCCTCATCTTGCTATGGTCCATGGATCCCATTGAGCCGTGGTCCATCTTGGAGTGATCCATCGCGGCATCTTTCGCTTTGGCTGGTTTGGATTTTTGTGCAGTTGAAGACTTTGCGTCCGCACTTGATGGCATCGCCATCGACGGATCCATCTCTTCAGCGGCTTGAGCCATGAAAAAGAATGCTGGACCGGTAGAGACTGCAAGTGCCATCAGCGTTGGGCGTAAAAACTTACTGGTCATGATCTCAATCTGCCTTTTTGGTTTTTTGGTCATGATCCATCGACTCATGGCTCATCTGGCTATGGTCCATTGACCCGTGATCTAGCTTCGGATCGTTTGCCGTTGCTGGCTTGTCCGTTGCTGTAGCAGGAACAGTGGTTGAATGGTCGCTGCCATTTTCCTCTGCCAGCACCGTGGACGAGAGTCCACTCAGCAGGACAGCAGCAAAGAGGCAACCCACGAGGGAATTACGATTTAGGTATGTGCTCACAGATCGTCTCCTTTACTCATCTACCCGTACTTCACGGAACATGCCCATTTCCATATGGAAAAGCAGGTGACAGTGATATGCCCAACGGCCTAAGGCATCAGCGGTGACTCGATAGCTGCGTTTGGTACCTGGTGGCATATCGATCGTATGCTTGCGCACCATGAACTTGCCGTTCTCATCCTCGAGGTCACTCCACATGCCGTGAAGGTGGATGGGGTGGGTCATCATGGTGTCGTTCACCAAGGTGATGCGCAGACGCTCGCCATACTTCAGGCGCAGCGGTTCGGCGTCAGAGAATTTGATGCCGTTGAACGACCACGAGAACTTCTCCATGTGACCGGTCAAATGAAGCTCGATGGTACGATTTGGCTCGCGGCCGTCAGGGTCTTGGAAAGTGCTTTTCAAGTCGGAGTAAGTGAGCACTCGACGACCATTGTTCCGCAAGCCTATGCCCGGATCGTTCAGCTTTGGCGTTGGACTCATGGCTTGCATGTCAACCAAGGGATTGTTGGTTTCAGAGGCTGGGTGAGTCTGCATTTCTCCACCCATACCGCTCATGCCAGCCATCCCTGACATATCACCACTGCCCATTCCTGCCATCTTGCTGTGGTCCATGCCAGCCATGTTGGACATGTCGCCTTTGCCCATGCCAGCCATCTTGCTGTGATCCATACCAGCCATGTTAGTCATGTCACCGCTGTCCATGCCGGTCATCCCAGTCATGTCACCTTGGTTCATCCCTGCCATCTTGCTGTGATCCATGCCGGCCATGTCGCCACCGCCCATTCCAGCCGAGCTGCCATGGTCCATACCAGCCATACCGCCCATCCCCATGTCATCCATAGTTACTATAGGACGTGGGTCAATTGCAGGTATCGGTGCCTTTAGGCCTTCACGCACTGCAAGTGTTCCGCTAGCGTAACCTGTACGATCCATAGACTGGGCGAAGATGGTATAAGCCTCTTCACTGGCAGGCTCTACGATCACGTCATACGTTTCAGCTACGGCGATGCGGAATTCGTCAACGCTCACTGGATTGACGTGTTGGCCGTCGGCGGCCACAACGGTCATTTTCAAACCAGGAATGCGGACGTCGAAATAGCTCATCGCCGAGCCGTTGATAAAGCGTAGTCGTAGCTTCTCACCCGGCTTGAAAATACCGGTCCAGTTACCGTTGGGCGCCTGGCCATTCATGAGATAGGTGTAAGTATCTGCGCTGACGTCTCCAAGGTCGGTTGGGCTCATGTTCATTTCAGCCCACATCTTCCTGTCAGCTACTGTTGCTGACCAACCTTGCTTACTGACATCGTCGATGAAATCACCAACGGTGCGTTTATGGTGGTTGTAGTAGCCCGACTGTTTCTTAAGCTTGGCCATGACGCGACTAGGATCTTCATCGGTCCAGTCAGTCAACATCACCACGTAGTCGCGGTTGTATTGAAAAGGTTCAGGCTCTTTCGAGTCGATAACGATTGGCCCGTAAACCCCTGCCTGCTCCTGTAAGCCCGAGTGGCTGTGGTACCAGTACGTACCATTCTGATGAACCTTGAACTTGTACTCGTACATGCCGTCGGGTGCGATGCCATGGAAACTCAAGCCAGGTACACCGTCCATATTGGCCGGCAGAATGATCCCGTGCCAATGGATTGAGGTGTCTTGGTCCAAGCGGTTTTTTACACGCAGGGTGACTGTCTCTCCTTCGCGCCAACGCAGCAAAGGCCCTGGCAATGATCCATTGATGGTCATGGCTGTTCGCGCCGAGCCGGTAATGTTTACAGGGGTTTCACCAATAAACAGATCAAATTCATTGCCAGTGAGTACGCTCGGCAGACCTGGACTTGTCACCGCCCATACAGGAGTGCGCCAAAGGCCAAAGCCGCCGAGAATGCCACCAGCGGCCAAGCCTTTTACGAATGTCCGTCTAGAGGTTTTGGAATGCATGCCGTTTATTTCCAATCAGTCAAAAGGGAAGCCGTGCGAAACAACCGATCATGAGTTGCCCGGATCAGCTTTGCCCACCGTCACAAAAGACAAACTCTTACGGCAAGCGAGCTCAGAAATTGCCACATTTAAACCACCGCAGTGATTACATTTCTGTCAGCTTGGAGGGCCCAGCTATTTAGCAATTTTTGTGATCCATCGCCTTGGCTTTGCTTTCAGCGACGGGAGGTTGGGCATTTTGCGTTTGAGCTACTCGGTACGATTCCATCGAATTATTCCTGGCCACTTCCATGCGTGCGAAAGTCCGGTCACCACCGCCTTCAGCCATAGCCAAAGAAGAGACGGTCAGAGCCGCGATGACGAACAAGGTTTTGATAGGGTTCATTTGGGGGTCCTCGGATGATTATTGGTAACCCCTGAATCCACATCAATCGTTGACTCTTGGGGGGTGAGCTTGAGGCTCAATAGGACTATAAGACTCATCCCCTGTCAGGAAGCTTAGGCCAATATTACAGTTGTGTCAGGTTGCGATATTTCTCTTGAGATACAGGGTGATTAGTCCGTAAGGTCTAAGCTATCCAACGACACATAACCGCCATCCACCATCTAAAATTTACCTGTGCGGTGTTGTAAGTTTCCGGTCACTGCACGATGGCGTGGCGTTTTTGAGGTTTCGCTGAAATCATACATCGGCTCGGACGCACTACGTTAAGCACTTGAGTGTTCGATAGGTGGGAATTAAATGGCAGCGTAACTAAAGGTGGCCACCGGTGAGTATTAATTTTGAAAAAGCGCTTGGCTCCGCAGAAAGAGCATTACTTTTTCGCAGCCAACGAGCTGAGGTACTTAGCAATAATATCGCTAATGCCGACACTCCTAACTTTAAGGCCAGAGACTTGGACTTTTCTGCTGTACTGGCTAGCCAAACAGAGGGAGGTTTGGCTACTCCGTTCTCTTTAAAAACAACAAACCCGAGACATATTGCCGTAAACGAATTAGCAAGTGATATTCACAGCGGTGCTTTGCTTTACAGTACGCCGAACCAACCTTCCATTGATCAAAATACTGTGGATCAACAGGTCGAGGTCGCAAAGTATACGGAAAATGAAATTCATTTCGAAACCGCCTTTACTAGATTAAATGGAGCATTTAAGGGGCTACTTAAAGCTCTGCGAGGTGAATAATAAACTTTACCCAGCTAGGGAATCAGCGCCTCAGGCGCTGATTTGGGAAGGGAACCCGAGTGCTTCGACAGTTTTACGGACCTGCTCTGGGTTTTCGCTACTTTCGACGCTCACTTTACCGGCAGCGCGATCTACGGAAACCGTAGCCTCGCTGTCCAGTGACTGGATCGCTTTGATGATTTTGCTGACGCAGCTACCGCAACCAATGCCTGATACGTTTAAGACGAACATGGTTATTCCTCTTGTGCTGGGCGGTCTCTTTTCACCGCAACAACAGCATCAACGTTGACACCACGGTAAGGTCAAGAGTTATATATTGCGGGCTGCGAGCATCGGTTACTCTCAATCTATTCGGGTATTCCTCAATCTCAAAGCATTGAAAACTACAGATGCAGAACTGACGCTCATGGCTAACGCAGCGATCATTGGCGACAGAAGGTGTCCCGTCAGTGGATAGAGCAGGCCTGCGGCGAGGGGAATACCCATTGAGTTGTAAAGGAAGGCGAAACCTAAGTTTTGCCGCATGTTTTTTACCGTTGCAACCGAAAGTGCCCGTGCCCGTAAAATCCCCATCAGGTCGCCTTTTACCAGCGTGAGCTGCGCGCTATTCATCGCGACGTCAGTCCCTGTCCCCATGGCAATGCCCACATCAGCTCGCGCCAAGGCCGGTGCGTCGTTGATACCGTCGCCGGCCATGGCAACCTTTCGACCGTATTGCTGGAGGTCGGCTACCAGACGCTCCTTGTCCTGAGGTTTCACTTCACCATGAACCTCTTCAATACCCATCTCCCTGGCGACAGCACGTGCGGTGGTGATCCCGTCTCCGGTGGCCATGATGATTTTTACGTTATCAGCCTTAAGCTTGGTGACTGCTTCTTTAGAGGTTGGTTTTATCGGGTCTGAGACCGCCAGTAACCCCGCCAAGACCCCGTCAACTGCTAGATAGATGATGCTGATGCCTTCAAGGCGCAACAACTCTGCACGGTCTTGTAAGACCTTAGTGCTCACGCCGGCAGCTTCCATAAGTGCAGTGTTGCCCAGCTGTACTTTCTTGCCACCAACGAGGCCACTGACTCCAATCCCTGATCCGGACTCAAACGATTCAGGCTTGGTGAGCGCAACATTTTCAGTTCGGGCGTGATCGACGATGGCATGAGCCAAAGGATGTTCGCTGCCTTGATCAAGGCTAGCGGCCAGTTGAAGCACATCGTGTGGGTTGAAATCTGGTGTGGCCTCCACACTGTGAAATACCGGCCGTCCCTCTGTCAGGGTCCCCGTTTTATCGACAATCAGTGTGTCGATCTTGCAGAGATTTTCGATGGCACTGGCATCCCTGAACAGCACACCCATACTGGCGGCTTTACCCGTCGAAACCATGATCGACATGGGCGTTGCCAGACCCAGTGCACAGGGGCAAGCGATGATAAGTACGGCGACAGCGTTGATCAGGCCGAAGACCCAGCTGGGTTCAGGGCCGAACAGTCCCCAGCCTAAGAGGGTCAGCAACGCAATCGCGATAACCGCCATCACAAAGTAGCCTGCGATTGAGTCGGCCATTCGTTGCATGGGCGCTTTGGAGCGTTGGGCTAGTGCGACCATTTGTACTATCTGCGACAGCATAGTGTCAGCGCCGACCTTTCGCGCCTCCATCACCAAGCTTCCATGAGTATTAAGCGTGGCACCGATCAGACTATCCCCTGCTCTTTTCATGACCGGCACAGGTTCACCAGTGAGCATGGATTCATCCACCGCACTTTCTCCCTCGAGTACAGAGCCATCAACTGGCACTTTTTCACCAGGTCTGACCCGCAAATGGTCTCCCAAGTGAACATGGGTAAGAGGAATGTCTTCCTCCTGACCATCAGCGTTGATCTTGCGTGCAGTTTTGGGAGACAGGCCTAGAAGGGACTTAATGGCGGCGGAGGTTTGTGACCGTGCTTTGAGCTCAAGAATTTGCCCAAGCAAGGTGAGCGAGATGATGACCGCAGCGGCTTCGAAGTAGACGCCGATGCGTCCATCTTGCATGAAGGTGGTGGGAAAACTTTGGGGAAATAGGGTTGCCGCGACGCTGTAAAGATAGGCTGCGGCAGTACCTAAACCAATCAGAGTCCACATGTTTGGACTGCGATTTCTAACAGATGCTATGCCTCTTACAAAAAAGGGCCAACCTGCCCATAAGGTGACCGGAGTGGCAAGAGCGAACTCGATCCAGTTTTGAACCGAACCATGGAAGAGTTGTAATGAGTGACCCGCCATGGCTAGAAGGGCCACCATCACGGTTAAAGGCAGCGACCACCAAAAGCGGCGCGTGAAATCACGGAGCTCGGTTTTGTCATCGTCATCAAGCGCGGGCATGACCGGCTCTAATGTCATGCCACATTTAGGGCAATTGCCGGGCCCTGGCTGTCTTATTTCCGGGTGCATAGGACAGGTAAACTCAGTGGCTACCTGTAGCGCGGGCTCTATAGCGGCGCTGCTGGGTTCAGCGCTGGGATGATTACCAATGTAGCGTTCTGGATCTGCCCGAAATTTCTCTTGGCATTTCTGGCTACAAAATTGATACGTCTGTCCTTGGTAAGACTCGCCAAATTTACTTGGAGGTGTAACCGCCATACCGCACACCGGGTCACGTAGATCACCGTCATGGGGCGAGGCAGCGTGGGCGGGACCGTGATCGTGGTGGCTCGGTGTAGTGGGCATAGCTATTTCTCTTCCTTGTTGGTTCCTGCCTGATCGCCATGGTCATGTCCGCCATGTCCATGCCCAAAAAAATGCATCAATGGACAGATCAACAGGATGAGATAGGGCAAATACGGATAAACGTGGGTGAAATGTTCCCGCACTCCGTAAAAGGCACCGATCGCAATGAGCATGATCAGTACAACGCCTGTTTTGCGCCTCCAAAATGGTGGGGAGGTGCTTCCAGCCGGATGCTGCTGGTTATCCATGATCTAGACCCAGTGTGTGAGCGTGTTGCTCTGATCTCTGCCTCAGAGCATAGCGAACTCTTGCGTCGACGCGGTTTTAGCGGTCGGTTCAGGCTTACTTCAAGTCAAACTGACCGACCATTCCAGACTGGTAATGACCTGGCACGTTGCAGGCAAATTGAAGTCCAGTTGTGTTGTTGAAGGTCCAGATCAACTCCTTGGTTGCTCCTGGCTCGATCAGCACGCTATTTGGGTCGTTGTGTTCCATTCCAACCATCTTCATGCCTCCCATGCTATGGCCCATGTTGCCCGACATTTTTCCAGTTCCGGTGGGTGTAAGCGTTCCATTCTGGAACATGCTCGCCATTTCTTTTTGGTGCGCCGCGTGAGCAGCGGCTTGGCCGATATTGAATTCGTGCAGCAGTGCGCCCTTATTGCGAAGGACAAAACGAATAGTCTCACCAGGCTTCACGTCGATGTTTTTAGGCATGAAGAAAATATCACCCATCTCCACCTCTACCGTACGGGTAACCGCAGAGGCCACGCCAGGCTGACCGATATCCTCTTTCCCATGACCTACGCTGGCCATCGCCGTAGCGCCGAGGAGTAGGGTGATTGCCGCAATAACTGGGGTAATGAGCTTAGTTTTCATGGTGACCTCGAGAGCAAGTGGAAAACACTAGCTATGCTAAAGGGATAGAGCTGCCCGTTAACTGACTTGAACACTACATTTCTGTCAGTTTTCCTGAGAAAACACGGCGCCCAGATGACGCCGTGTCTAGCAGGGCGGTTCAAAGAGCCCCGTGGGAGTTATTCGGTTACTGATGGTTCTCAGAAAGCATCAGTTTGTGCTCGCGCTGCATTTGGTTCAAAACGTCATCAACCATGGCGTCGTGTTTTTCCATCCAGGCGAGATGTTCCTGAGGTGACATTGATGCTTTTGGATGATCTAGATGAAGCTGGTCCATGATCTCGCCCAGTATTTTCATATGCTCGGCCATGTGCACATGGCGTTGCCCTTCAGGAGCTTTTTCAGCTTGTACCAAGGTCGCTTCGGCTTTGTCGCGCAGACTTCCCATGCGCTCCAGAATCCGATCTGCACCACCTTCAGCCAACGCAGACGCAGAGATGAGTATCGAACTAACAAAGAATAGGGCTTTTAAACGGTTCATGAGGCAGCTCCTTTTGATTTGTTCTCCGGCTCCTCTAGGTTTCATGCTGAAGAGTCGGTCGAGCACCAGGAAGTACTCATGCTCGAACCCTAGACAGCACTCGCTGACATCTACCTGAAGCCAATATTACTTTTCTGTCAGCTGCTGGTTGGCAGAGGCATTTCATTGCAGACTCAGCCTCACAATTATTCGAGAGCCATCCTCATGAGACTTCTGGTTGCGGAAGACGAACCCAAAATAGGTATTTATTTGCAGCAAGGACTCACTGAGGCGGGGTTCAATGTTGATCGCTTTACCAATGGCAAAGACGCGCTTCAGCACGCATTGAGCGAGGCGTATGACCTGCTGATTCTCGATGTGATGATGCCTGGGCTGGATGGCTGGGAAGTACTTCAAAAAGTGAGAGCATCCGGAAAAAATGTACCAGTGCTTTTCCTCACGGCGCGAGACCGCGTTGAGGATCGAGTAAAAGGACTTGAGCTGGGCGCAGACGATTACCTGATCAAACCCTTCGCATTTTCTGAACTGCTGGCTCGCGTCAGAACGCTGCTGCGTAGAGGCACCACTGCACCCTCCCAAACCCATATGAAATTGGCTGATCTGGAGGTGGACCTCCTCAAGCGCAGGGTTATCCGCGCAGGCAAACGTATAGATCTAACGGCCAAAGAGTTTGCGTTGCTCGAATTGCTGCTCCGTCGTCGAGGTGAGGTTCTGCCCAAGTCGCTTATTGCTTCCCAGGTCTGGGACATGAACTTTGACAGCGATACTAACGTCATCGAGGTTGCTGTCAGGAGGCTCAGAGCAAAGATTGATGATGATTTTGAGGTCAAGCTTATCCACACCTCTCGAGGCATGGGGTACATGCTGGACGCGCCGGATTCGGGGACGGGGTCGGAATGAAGCGAATGTCCCTGACTACGCGCATGAGCCTGATGTTCATGCTAGCTGTAACGGCTGTGCTCACCGTCGCTGGACTCAGTTTTAACAACCTCAGCCGACATCATTTCAAGATGCTGGATCAGCAGGCGCTGAACGAAAAGCTTCACTCGACGCAAAGAATTTTGACTGGGTTGAACAGCATTGATCAGTTCAGTGATGTTAAGCCTGAGCTGGAGGCACTGCTTGGTGCTCATCGTGATTTGACAGCCCTTATCATCGATGGTGACGGTAAGCTCCTGTTTGCTGACCCAGGTCCAATCGTGGTTCCTGAAGACTTCCGAACAATCACAAACAGCAATGTCTGGGAGTGGCGAGACCAGGAGCAGATATTTCGAGGCGTGACGGCGCAAGCCATTGTGACGGGGCAGGACAAACCATTGACAGTGATATTGATCTTTGATGTCACTCAACATATGGCCTTCTTCGAGACACTTGAACGATGGTTTTGGATAGGGCTGGTGATAAGCGCGCTGGTCAGTGCTGCACTGGGCTGGATGGTAGCGCGTAGTGGACTGCGACCTATTCGCCTCGTCACTCAGGTAGCAGCTTCAATGTCAGCTAAATCGCTCAAAGAGCGTATTCCATTAGGTCCCGTTCCCCAAGAGCTCCAGCAGATGGTGCTCTCGTTCAACGCAATGTTATCTAGACTGGACGATGCGTTTGTTCGTTTATCGAACTTCTCTGCGGACATTGCTCACGAATTACGGACACCCGTTAGCAATTTGATGACTCACACTGAAGTGGTTTTATCTAGAAAAAGAAATATTGAGGACTACGAGGACAATCTGTACTCAAATCTTGATGACTTGAAACGTATGGGACGTATGATTGATGACATGCTTTTTCTAGCGAAATCAGATAACGGTCTAATTACACATGAAAACAAACCGATAGACCTGGTAGCAGTAGTAGAGAAATTACTCGAGTACTACCGTTTGCTGGCTGATGAGCGAGGGATCGACCTCAAGGTTACAGGCAGGGGTAGCGTCCGAGGTGACGTACTTATGCTCGACAGGGCCATCTCTAATCTGCTCTCAAATGCGCTCCGGTACACCCCCGAAGGAAAGCGTATTACTGTCGATATCCGGCAGAAAGGAACTTCAATATCAGTGTCTGTGGAGAACCCGGGAGAGCCCATCGCGCCCGAGCATCTTGAAAAGCTGTTTGATCGATTTTATCGCGTGGACCCAGCTCGCAGAGAAGGAAGTCCAAGTAATGCAGGGCTAGGTTTATCGATTACTCGATCAATTATTGAAGCGCATGACGGAAAAATATGGTGTACGTCGTTAAACGGAAAAACAGCCTTTCATATTGAACTCCCATGTGCTGATGCAAGAAAGGCCTAAGACACCTTGTTCATATGTATGCAGGCAACATGTGGTTAGCTCAATAGGATCGTTTTTGGATGAAAGAAAACTCTTGGAGCGTTCCAAAGAGAGTCGCGTATTTGGCGCCGTATCCGGGCAGATCAGTGCCAAAAACCCGCCCCAAGCTGACTGAAATGTAATCGAACAGTTTGCGTTCATGTGGCATCGTGTACTCGCACTGTGACGTTGGAAATCTTGTGATTCCTCCCTGTCCAGCCGGCCCTAGGACACGGAATTTGCTAGGTATTCGTCAGTGGTTTTAACGAGCGTCAAAAAGTAAAAAACTAGATATTCCCTAAAAACCTAGAACCAACAGCTTTTGCTGTCAGGAGTCTTGCATGTCATTCCTTAAAACTACCACCGTAGCTGTTGCGCTGACTGCGGGTTTGCTTCTGAGTGCAGTTGCTCAGGCGCATCCAAAGCTGGTTTCTTCTACTCCCGCTGAAGGATCGGATGCGGCGGCTCCGTCTAAAATTGAACTGCACTTTTCTGAGAATCTAACGACTCAGTTCTCTGGTGCAAAACTGATCATGACCGATATGCCTGGTATGCCGAATTCACCTATGGGCGTAAAAGCTAACGTTGCAGGTGGCGGTGATCCGAAAACGATGGTTATTACACCCGCATCGCCATTGACCACGGGTACTTACAAAGTCGAATGGCGTGCCGTTTCCTCGGACACTCACCCGATTACCGGCAACTTTTCTTTTAAAGTGAAATGATTCATGAGCGACTCAATAAATATCGTTGTTCGCTTTGCTCTTTATTTCGACCTGATGCTGTTATTTGGACTGGCAATTTTTGGTCTTTATAGCCTCAGGGGAAAAGAAAGAATATCGGGAACAGTTTTGAATTTTGAGTCGCTTCTTTACATTACTTCTGCTGTAGGCGTAGCTCTGTCCCTTGCCGCGATGTTGTTGCTTGCGAAAGCAATGAGTGGCGTGTCGGGTTTCATGGAGCTACATCACCATATTTTTCAAATGGTTCTCATGGGGACTGACGTCGGTTTGACCTGGATGGTCCGAATAGGGGCGTTGGTGACGGCCATTATTGGCGTTTCCCTAAACAAGCGCTTTCCGACACTCAGTCTGTGGATTGTCACCGTGTGTGGCGCGATTGCGCTAGCAACCTTGGCATGGACAGGGCACGGAGCAATGGACGAGGGTAGCCGTCGCTACTGGCATTTTACTAGCGATATCTTCCATCTTTTGGCCGCAGGCGGTTGGTTGGGTGCGCTAGCGGCATTTGCCCTGCTTCTGCGTTTAAAATCACTAAAAGGCGATCAGGAAGCACGAATTCTTGCTCGGGTACTGACAGGGTTTGAATCGGCCGGCGCGGTGATTGTAGTGATCATCAGCATTACGGGAGTGGCGAACTACCTATTTATCGTTGGGCCAAACCTCGATGAGGTGATGCTCAGCACTTATGGCGAGTTGCTATTTTTAAAGGTCCTGTTATTTGCCGGGATGATCGTATTAGCGACGCTAAACCGGTTTCACCTAAGCCCGCTCTTGGAACGTTCTGTTCGAAATGGAGACTATGCTGTCGCGGTCAATGCCTTGCGCCGTAGCATGAAGCTCGAATTTTCGATGGCAGTCATCATTGTTTGTCTAGTCGCATGGTTAGGTACTTTAAGCCCGGTCATGGAAATGAGCGCGGCATAGCGGTTGGTGACAGCCGACAAAGGAGTCTCAAGGGTGAATTGTAAGGGCCATTTGCACCGTCTACACTCCAGCTCATGAAACGCTACCTGCGGTTTTGCCTAATTTTCCTGATTAGCTTGGCGCTTCCCCTCAGCGGGATGGCGGGTGTTCAGGCATCGACTGAACCATGCCCGATGAAAACCATGGGCATGGCGATGATGGATGGTATGGGGCAAGACTGCTGCCACGACATGAAAAGTCCCACCGAGCATGGCAAACCTTGTAAGCCGGGTCAGGAATGCAAAACTGGCGGCATGCTGCAAGTATCGATCATCAAGCCTCCTATCACCCTGTCCAGTCCTCTCGCTCTATCATTCTCCAGCCATCTCCCGCTCGTACAAACCTCTTCAGGGGTATGGCGACCCCCACGTACTTGATTCCTGTACCACACTGAGCCTCATTCCGCGTTAGCGGGATGGCATATCTGCGCGCATGTCTTATGAAGCGCGCGGTGGATCATCACAGGAATCGTGAACATGAACTCCAAGTGCTGTTGCACAGGTTGGTCCTTCCTGGCCGGCCTGGCGGCAAGCGTACTGGCATTGCCGAGCTTCGCTAGCGCATTGACATTCGATGAAGCGCTGCGGCTGGCCGAAAACAATGCACCATCGTTGACCGCACAAGACGCCAAAATTCAAGCAGCCACTAGCGCGGCCATTCCCGCCGGCGAACTACCCGATCCCAAGCTACTGCTGGGCGTGCAGAACTACCCCATTGGTGGTCCCGACAGATGGAGCATCGACCAAGATTTCATGACCATGCAAGTGGTCGGGATTAGGCAGGAGATGCCCAACAGCGACAAGCGCAAAGCACGTATTGAGGTCGCGGATGCGGCTGTTGATCGAGCGTCCGCCGAGCGTCGAGTGGCGCGTCTGAACGTCCGACAGTCCACGGCATTAGCCTGGATCAGAAGCTACTCGGTTGAGCGTAAAGATGCGTTGTTCCAGGACTTCTACAAAGAAAACCGTCTTCTGACCGATACCGTCAGAGCTCAGGTTGCGGGTGGCCGAGCCCAACCCGCCGATGCGGTCACACCTAAACAGGAAGCTGCTCAACTGGCTGAGCAGCAGGATGATTTAGTTCGCCAACGTGCACAGGCCCGGGCCGCCCTCAAGCGCTGGATTGGCCCTGCCGCCGATGACAAACCGGTAGGCAACTTGCCTGATTGGCCTATTGAGACCTCAGGTTACTCCCATAAGCTGCAACATCACCCCGAATTAGCGGCTTTTGTGCCGATGACCCGTGAAGCACAAGCCAAGATCCGTGAAGCTGAGGCGGAAAAGCAATCTGACTGGAGCTGGGAATTCGATTATCAGCATCGAGGCCAACAATTCGGTGACATGGTCAGCGTGCAGTTTTCATGGGATCTCCCGCTGTTCCCTAACTCTCGGCAAAACCCCAAGATTGCGGCCAAGCACGCCGAACTAAACCAGCTTGAGGCTGAGCGCGAAGCCCTGTCACGCGAGCATACCCAGCTATTGGAGGATGAGTTGGCTGACTACGAGCGCCTCAATCGTGCAGTCAACCGTAATCAGGAAAGCTTGTTGCCGTTGGCTAAAGAAAAGGTCGAACTCACGATGGCCAGCTACCGCTCCGGCAAGGGTGACTTGAACTCGGTTGTTGCCGCCCGACGCGAACTTATCGAAGCCCGTCTCAAGCAGGTTGACGTTGAAGAGCAACGTGCCCTGACCAGCGCTCGCCTGTATTTCTCTTACGGGGAGTTCGCTCAATGATTTTTAAATTATGGAAAGGGACTTTAATCATCGGCATCTCGATTGCCTTGGGAGTTGCCGGGGGTTACTGGTTAGCCCAACCGCGAATGAGCGGAGTAGCTGGTGTCGTACCGGATCATGAACCCAAAGCCTCTGCCGATCGAAAAGTTCTGTATTGGTATGACCCCATGTACCCACAACAGAAATTCGATAAACCGGGTAAGTCACCCTTCATGGACATGCAGATGATCCCTCAATACGCAGATACCAAGGGGGACAGCGCTGCCATTCGAATTGATCCAAGCCTGACTCAGAACCTTGGTGTGCGACTGGCTAGTGTCAGTCGAGGCGTATTTGCCTCGACACTGAACGTGGTAGGTGTGCTGGCCTTCAACGAACGGGACGTTGCAGTCATTCAGGCCCGTACGGCGGGTTTTGTCGAGCGTGTGTATGCCCATGCACCTGGTGATGTACTGAAAGCGAATGCCGCCTTGGCAGACATCTTGGTGCCGGAGTGGGCAGCTGCTCAGGAGGAATTTCTCGCCCTCAAGCGTAGTGGCGATGCTGGCTTGCTGACAGCGGCCCGGCAGCGATTGCGGCTAACCGGAATGCCACCTACGTTAATTGCTCAAGTTGAGCGCACTGGCAAAGTTCAATCGAACCTGACGCTGACCAGCCCTATTGGTGGTGTGCTTCAAGAGCTGAGTGTGCGTGAAGGTATGACGGTGGCCGCAGGCGAGACGTTGGCTCGTGTTAATGGTTTGAGCAGTGTCTGGCTGGCCGTGGCTGTACCAGAGGCGGAAGCTGGGTCAATCGTAGTAGGGCAAGCAGCTGAAGCGCGTTTATCCGCATTCCCTGGAGTTGTGCTCAAGGGCGTCGTCAGTGCGATTCTTCCGGAAACCAGTTCGGACAGTCGCACACTTCGCGTTCGAGTTGAGTTACCCAATCCAGATGGCCGACTCAGACCAGGTTTGACCGCACAGGTAAGCCTCAATCGTTCAACGGAGCAAAGTGTTCTGTGGGTGCCGAGCGAGGCCGTCATTCGTACCGGTCGACGTGCGTTGGTCATGCTCTCTGAAGACGCTGGTCGATATCGCCCGGTGGAGGTGCAGCTAGGCCAGGATAACGATGGCAAGACGGCGATATTGAAAGGCTTGGAAGAGGGGCAGAAAGTGGTGACCTCTGGCCAGTTCCTGCTCGACTCGGAGGCCAGTCTCAAGGGCGTTGTCGCAAGCTCACTGGACGTTTCGCCATCTACTATGCCCGTTGGCGCTTTGCATGAGGCCGATGGTCAGATCGTTGAGATCAACGACAAAGAAGTCACGCTCGCCCACGGTCCCTTCAAGACATTGGGTATGCCAGGCATGACGATGACTTTCCCTCTCGCCACTCCAGCTCTGATGAAAGGCCTAAAAACGGGCGACAAGGTTCGGATCGCTGTTAGCCAGACGGATGATGGTCTGCGTGTTGAACGTCTGGAACGCTCTGGGGGCCAGCCATGATTGCGGCCCTTATTCGCTGGTCGGTGGCCAACCGCTTTCTTGTGTTGCTGGCGACGCTGTTCGTCACGGCATGGGGGATCTGGGCGGTTAAAAATACGCCCATCGATGCATTGCCAGACCTGTCGGATGTTCAGGTAATTATCCGTACACCTTACCCAGGCCAAGCCCCACAGATCGTCGAGAACCAGGTGACCTATCCACTGGCAACCACCATGCTCTCAGTGCCTGGGGCCAAGACTGTGCGCGGTTATTCCTTCTTTGGCGACAGCTTCGTTTACGTGCTGTTCGAAGACGGAACTGACTTGTACTGGGCCCGCTCGCGGGTGTTGGAATACCTGAGCCAGATACAAAGCCGCCTACCAGCCAGTGCTAAGCCAGCCTTAGGACCTGATGCCACTGGCGTTGGCTGGATTTTCCAGTACGCGTTGGTTGATCGCAGCGGTGGGCACGATCTGTCGCAACTGCGAGCCCTACAGGACTGGTTTCTCAAATTCGAGCTCAAGACGCTGCCGAACGTTGCGGAAGTAGCCACCGTAGGTGGCATGGTCAAACAGTATCAGGTCCAGCTCGATCCGCTAAAGTTGACGAACTTGGGTATCACGCAGTCTGAGGTGACCGAGGCGATCGGCAAGGCCAATCAGGAAACCGGCGGGGCCGTGCTGGAAATGGCGGAGACAGAGTTCATCGTACGAGCTTCCGGCTACCTAAAGACGCTCAATGACTTTCGCGCTATCCCGCTCAAACTGGGCACGGGCAGTGTGCCGGTCACGTTGGGCGATGTTGCCACGATTCAGTTAGGGCCTGAGATGCGTCGAGGCATTACCGAACTCGACGGTGAAGGTGAGACCGTCGGCGGCGTGGTGATTCTGCGCAGCGGTAAGAATGCTCGTGAAACCATTGCGGCGGTCAAGACCAAACTCGACGAGCTGAAAAGCAGTCTGCCGGCGGGGGTAGAAATCGTCACCACTTACGACCGCAGCAAGTTGATTGATCGTGCCGTGGAAAACCTCAGCCACAAGCTGATCGAAGAGTTCATCGTCGTCGCGTTGGTCTGCGGAATCTTTCTCTGGCACCTGCGTTCATCTCTGGTGGCAATCATCTCCCTGCCGGTTGGGGTGCTGATCGCCTTCATCGTGATGCGCTATCAGGGTATCAACGCCAACATCATGTCCCTTGGCGGGATTGCCATCGCTATCGGTGCCATGGTCGACGCCGCAGTAGTGATGATCGAAAACGCCCACAAGAAGGTTGAGGCTTGGCACGTGGCCAATCCTGGGGAGGAACTGAAAGGTGAACGTCATTGGCACGTGATGACTGAAGCGGCTGCCGAGGTAGGACCTGCATTGTTCTTCTGTCTGCTGATCATCACCCTGTCGTTCATTCCGGTGTTCACGCTGGAGGCTCAGGAAGGACGTCTATTCGGTCCATTGGCGTTCACCAAAACCTACGCTATGGCCGCAGCGGCTGGACTGTCGGTAACTCTCGTACCGGTGTTGATGGGGTATTGGATTCGTGGACGAATTCCCAATGAGCAGCAGAATCCGCTAAATCGCTGGTTGATCCGGATCTACGAGCCCGCTCTGGACGCCGTATTACGTCGACCTAAAATAACGCTGCTGGTTGCGTTGCTAGTCTTTGTCAGCGCGTTGTGGCCGATCTCTCGTCTGGGTGGTGAGTTTCTTCCCCCGTTGGACGAAGGGGACCTGCTCTATATGCCATCAGCTCTGCCTGGATTATCGGCGCAGAAGGCCGCGCAACTGCTTCAACAGACTGACCGTCTGATAAAGACAGTTCCAGAGGTCGAACACGTTTTCGGAAAAGCCGGCCGCGCTGAAACCGCGACTGACCCCGCACCTTTGGAAATGTTCGAGACCACCATCCAATTCAAACCACACGAACAGTGGCGCCCAGGCATGACCCAAGAAAAGCTAGTGGAAGAGCTGGATCGAGTGGTGCGAGTTCCTGGGCTGACCAATATCTGGATACCACCGATTCGCAACCGAATCGACATGCTGGCTACGGGGATCAAGAGTCCTATTGGGGTGAAAGTTGCCGGCACCAACCTGACGGAGATCGATGCCGCGACTCAGGCGGTCGAGCGAGTGGCTAAGGGCGTACCCGGTGTCAGTTCGGCTCTGGCCGAGCGACTGACCGGTGGTCGCTATATCGATGTGGATATCGACCGCAAAGCCGCCGCCCGCTACGGACTGAATATCGCCGATGTGCAATCCATCGTGGCCGGTGCTATCGGCGGTGAGAACGTCGGGGAGACCATTGAAGGGCTCGCACGTTTCCCGATCAACGTGCGTTACCCTCGGGAGTGGCGTGACTCGCTCGGCGCCCTGGAGCAGTTGCCGATCTACACCCCGCTAGGGAGCCAGATCACCCTCGGCACTGTGGCGAAGGTCAAGGTCAGCGACGGCCCACCGATGCTCAAGAGCGAGAATGCACGGCCCTCCGGTTGGGTATACATCGACGTGCGTGGCCGGGACATTGCCTCGGTAGTCGCCGACCTGCGTCGGGTCGTCAGTGAACAGGTCAAGTTGCAGCCCGGCATGAGCCTGAGTTACTCAGGGCAGTTCGAGTTTCTCGAAAGGGCCAACGCACGACTCAAATTGGTGGTGCCTGCCACGCTGTTGATCATCTTCGTGCTGCTCTACCTGACTTTTGCCCGCTTCGATGAGGCCCTGCTGATCATGGCCACTCTGCCATTCGCCCTGACTGGCGGGGCATGGTTCCTCTATCTGTTGGGGTTCAACCTGTCGGTCGCCACCGGGGTCGGCTTCATCGCCTTGGCCGGTGTTTCTGCCGAATTTGGCGTGATCATGCTGCTCTACCTGAAAAATGCCTGGGCCGAGCGTCAAGACCTCGGTGACAACACAGAACGCGGGTTGATGGCCGCGATTCGTGAAGGCGCTGTGCAGCGCGTTCGACCCAAGGCCATGACCGTTGCGGTGGTTATCGCTGGTTTGTTACCAATACTTTTGGGAAGCGGTACCGGCAGCGAGGTGATGAGCCGCATTGCCGCCCCGATGATTGGAGGTATGGTTACGGCGCCCTTGCTATCGCTGTTTGTGATCCCGGCGGCCTATCACCTCATGCGTCGTCGACACTTGTCCGTTGAGTCTGGCAAGCACTGACGCGTAAAAATGCATACAAAAGGGGCTGCGCTTGCAGCCTCGTTTGAGCTGCACAGCCCGTTTTCATCGGTCCTACGCGCGGTATGTATCGAAATTAGCAAGTTTATGTCTTTTGCATAAACTCGCTAATTTCGATACATACGCTGTGGTCAGTGCCGTTACCCACCTGCACTTGCCAGAAAAACGAACGCTGCCGCCACTGCGTTTCGATGAGCCAAAAACCGCATCCTGCTCAAAGCCGACTCAGCATTCGTCACCCTCAGATCACTCTTGAAATCGAGGCGAATGACCTTAATATGATCTTATCTTGCCATCATCATTTTCAATCATGGATGTTTCTCTGGGGTAGGTCGGAATGGCAGAACAAGAAGACGCTAAACCCGCAAGCGGGCGTTTCAACACAAATGATGAGACGAAGCGGATCGTATGGACACAGACCGCTGGTCATTGTGAACTGTGCGGCACGGATCTGACGTTCGATTATCGTGCCGGCAAGCCAATGAAATGGGGCGAAGTGGCGCATATCCTGCCCGCCAGTCCCAAAGGCCCTCGGGGACGCGCGGATCATGATGCTGAGGCGCACACGAACGATACTGCTAACCTGATGCTCCTGTGCCCAGGCTGTCATGACAAAATTGATCGTGACGCAGACGGTTATCCTGAGAATGATTTGAGTGGTTTACACCAAGCATACCTAGAGCGCATCCGAATCGCCGCAACGACCCCTGATGGTGGCAGAGCGATTCCTCTCATTGTCCAGAGTCAGCATTTCCAGACGATCAACGATATTCCCGTTCGCGATCTGTTGACTGCGATGTCTGCGGAGGGATTAACCGCCTTCGATCAAGGCATCAAAATTGCCTTCCCTGCGCCCGGACCGCGCGGCAGGGACGCTGCCTATTGGCAGAACGTCAAAGACAGCATCCAGTATGAGCTGGAGCAGCAACTCAAGCGTCGCGGCGGCACCTATGGCGACTCGCCCGCGCTAGCAGTAGTAGGCTTGGCCGATATCCCTGCTTTGATGATGTTGGGCCAGAGCATCGGCGATCGTTCCAAACGCTTAATCTTCTCTTTTCACCGCGAGCATCTTTTGCGCTGGCCTGATCAGTCTGCTGAGCCGCCCAGTTTTCTGTTTACGCCTCCACCCAACGGCGATGGTCCACTGGCGTTGGTGCTCTCCATTTCTGCGCAAGTTCCAGTTCGCGACGTGACCGACGCTCTACCCGGTGCACGTATTGCAGAGCTGTCGATCCCAGAGCCAAGCTATGCGATGGTACAAAACCGTCGGGTGATTCATGCCTTTCGTGACGCACTTCAAATACGACTGAGCCAGCTTGAAGCTTCGACTCCTGACCCTATTCACGTCTTCGCCGCTATTCCTGCGGCATTGGCCATCGAGTTTGGCGCGTTGCTCACAACGCAGCATCAACATACGTACCTGATCTTCGATCGGGACAAAGAAAACCAAGATCGGTTTACGCAAACACTGCAATTGGGCTCGGTGGCCCAGGAGGCTAGGTAAATGCTGTTGAGCAACGAACAGACCAAGCGCAGCAGTTGGGAATATTTTCTGCTTCGCGCTGCGCGGGAAATCTCGCTGTCGGAAGCGCAGTACGAAAAAATTAATGACCGCTACTCCCAACTGGAAAAAATCCTCTCGGCTTCCGACAACCCGCTGCTCGCTGAGGCCCATATCTTTGTGCAAGGCTCGATGCGGCTGAAAACGACCATCAAGCCAATCCCCGGCGCGCCTGCGGATCTGGACACCATTGATGCGGACGCGATTATCTGGCTCCCTCACGCTCAAGGCGCTGGTGCGAAGGAAGTTCTAGAAGCGATTGAGCAGCGTTTTAGGGAAGGCTCCCGCGTTCAGGAAGAAGTTAAGCAATTACGTCGTGGCATCCGGATCGTTTATGCCGACGAAAATCCAGGTTTCCACATTGATGTCACGCCTGCCCGCGCGATCAACGGAAATGGCGAAGCAAACGGCGAGGGTAAGCTGGAGGTTCCGGATCGGGTCACAGGGTGGAAAGCAAGCAGCCCTATCCCTTACTCGAATTGGTTGCAGGTTGCTTCTGCCCAGGAAATCTCTTTGGAAAGCTTGGTGGTTGCCAAAAGCCAGCGGATGCTTGATGCCGCGACACAAGATCCTTTGCCGCATTATCAGGATTACATCGATCAAGATCCCCTGCGTGCGACCATTAAGCTGCTCAAGCGGCATCGCGATGAATGGGCCATCAAGACAAGGAGCGCTGATACTCGCCCAATATCTGCGGTCATCACCACCCTAGCTACGCACGCATACCTGGATGTCGTAAAGGAGTCGCAGTCGAAGCCTCTGGCACCGCTCGATGCAATTTTGGAAATCGTTCGCAGAATGCCGCAGCACATCGCGCATAGAGGTAGCGACTGCTATGTCTGCAACCCTGCCGATAACGGCGAAAACTTTGCAGAGAAGTGGAATCGACCGGGCGAGGGGCAAGGCTATCGTCAGGCATTCGCCAAGTGGCATGCGGACGCCAGTGCGTCGGTGTCATTAGGTTTGGAAAGTTTTGAATCCAATGATTCCTTTGCCGAGGCAGTGAAAAAGAATTTCGGTATAGCACCGGCATTCATCACGGCAGTGAACAATGAAATCCCTGCGAATTGGACGATGCCCGGCCGACCGGATGGCACTACTCGAAACTCTGCTTCGATGGGTTCGCTCTTCGGAGGGGCCAGCGGTGGCGGAACCTCTCAGTCGAGCGTAAAGCCAGTTGGACGCCTTGGCTGATCCTATTAAGACGCCATTGCAGCGCGGAATCGCCGCACTGCGAAACACCCTAGGTCAGGATGCTGCCGATGCATTGCTCCAGCCCGCACCCATGCGGGCTGACGAAGCGGCGTGCTTTCACTTCCCCTTGCCCATCGATTACACGGGGCAGGAGCGGCGACTGCGTATTGGTTTCCCCTCCAACTTTCCCCGTGGGCTCTTGCGCCTAAACGTCGAACCCTCTCCATGGCTGGTTTGGCCGCATGCCACCAAGTCGGGGCTTTGCCTTCATGGCTTTCAGGAACGCCCCATCATGGGCTCCCCGGAGGTCGTGGTAGAGGACAGCCTTGCTCGCTTGGCCCAGATCGTTTCGTTGTCCAAGATGGGATCAAGCCAGGCAACGCGCGATATCGAATTTCAGAATGAGATCACTACCTACTGGTCGTTTCAGCATGGTCAGTCATTTCAGAACCTCTTACTGTTGGATCGACCTCAGACTGCCTCGCAGTTGTTTGCGCTCAGCGATCCGCGCCGAGCTGTGCCATCCGGTCAGGAAACGGTTTGGTTAGCATCGAACGTAGCTGCTCTCAAAGGGCATTACCGACGGGTTGTCGGGCGCTCCGCTGTCATTCGCGCGGCCGAAACTCCCGGTTTTTACGTCAAGCTTCAGACTTATCCGGACATACGCACCCCGGATCCCGAAGATTTATTGCTGTGGCTCACGCCACACCTTCAACCAGACGATGCCGAGCAATTGCTGGCATGGTTTGAGCTGCCTGGAACGTTGCCGAGTCGATGGATTGTTCTGGAGCTTCCAGGAGGCGCAGATGCTCCAACATATTGCCTCAATGTGCGGTCGCTCGGCGTACAGCAGGAGCGGGGGGCAAGGTTTGGCTTGCGTACAGCGCGCCGTCGGCCAGCTATCGCAAATGCACATCCTCCGGCGCTCGTCCGAGCAACAGCCCTGGACGTGCTTGATAGAGCGTCCATTCTGTCCCGCGATATAAGTGGCACTGCTCAGCACCTTGAAAATGCTCGAGTCGTTTGTGTTGGCGTTGGCTCATTAGGCAGTGCGGTGGCAATACAATTGGCACGATCCGGTGTCGGCCACCTTACCCTCATCGATCCTGACACTTTGGTGTCAGCCAATTTGGGTAGGCACGTTCTGGGAGCGGATAGCCTAGGGAGACTGAAAGCCTCAGCGTTGAGGGACAAGATTCTGTTAGATCTTCCGACGACAGAATGTACCGCTTATGCGACTTTTGCCGAAGTGGTGATGAGTAGCAAACCAGAAGTGTTTGATAACGCAGATCTGGTGGTGATCACGACAGCAGACTGGCAGTCGGAGGTCACTGTATGGCGAGCCAAATCAAGCGGCGTTCCTTGGGGGCTCTTACAAGCCTGGAGCGAACCGTATACACAGGTAGGCCATGCTCTATTCGCACCAGCCGGCACCTTTGATGGCCGTCAGTTGTTCACGGACGTCGGCGATTTTCTGCATAGATTTACAGAGTGGCCGGGAGGCGGTGTTGTTCCACTGCCCGCGTGTGGCGAGAGCTTTATCCCAGGCGGCTCGCTGGGAATGACCAATATCGCCTCCATGGTGTCGCACACGGCCTTACGCGCATTGACCGGCAACATCGCCACTGCATCTTGGGTCAGCAGCATTTACAGACCTGAAGATGTGCTGAGCCTAGGAGGCCAATACCATGGGCCCAAGCTGCCAGAGGGGGCGCAGCAGATCCTACTCGAGCGCGGATGGCCGGAAGATAAGGACGAAACGATATGACGGATATCGCATGGCGATGGCGATGGCCGGAGGTGAATTCCGAGCTGTTGGTGTCCCAAGCTGTCGCGGACACCTTGGATAGCCATCGGCAGGGCCTTTTTGGCGTGGAGCGAGGGGGACAGTTATTCGTCAACCCGGTTGATCCGAAAGGGTTGCTGCTGGCCTTGGCCACGTTGCCTCATCGCGCCGATCGGTCAGGCTGGTCTTGGCTAGAGTTGGATGCGGAGCGGTGCCGTCAGGAGATCCAGGCTGCCAACGAACAAGGGTTACGTCTGGTGGGCTATTGGCATACGCACCCCCAATCCGTTCCGGTGATCTCTCCGGCAGACATCGGAAGCTTCTCCAAATTTGCTGCACGTTACACGCAGGATCTGCCGCACCCAATAGCCATTATTGTCGGCAAGTCCGAAAAACCAGAAGGTATCAAGGCGTGGTCGTTCAGGGACGGCAGATATGTTGAGGCAACCTGGGTCAGATGAGCTTCAAGTCCGTGCGGTGGAACGCAGGTCAGCGTTTACCTTTACCCGCTAGCATTAGTGCGAAGAGCTCTGCCTGAAAGCGGGCATCATCCAATGCGTTATGGTTCGGTTCGCTGAGTGGCTTCAGCGCAGCGGTCATCTTGGATGATTTTGTTTCCTGCCAGCTGCACCCTACAGCTCCCATGAAGTAGGCCTTCATGTCGATAGCTGTAAAACCAAAGGGGTTGGTTTCCAGGTATTTGTGGAAGTAGTAATTGACGAATGACCAGTCAAACGGTGCATTGAGTCCTACGAAAATGACTTTTTGCCCCGTTTGGCAGGACGATTTCAGCCACTGATCAAATGTCAGCATCGCCTGTTGCGGAGCGAGGCCCTCGCTCTCCAGCTTCTCCAGACTCAGCCCCGATACTGCCAGCGCTTCGGGGTCGTGTTTCGGACTGTCAGGCCGCAGTTCAAGATAGATGGACGTTTCAGGTTGGGCTACAAGACAAGCTCCAATGGAAAGCAGGCTGTATTCGCCGGGTATAGGCCCAGAAGTCTCGACGTCGACGGAAACATAAAGCTCATCAGGGTGCATGTCATATCCTTTTCGTGTAGTTACCTGATCACGCTCAGGCTCTTAACCATGTGAAGGTGGAAAGGCAGGTATAGCCATTGCCACATTTTTTGCTGTTTCACTCGCTAGCCGGCGTTCGAGCAGCGGCAGTGCCTGTCTACCAGCGGATTGCGCGTTCCTTTGGTCAGCTCTGGGCCCAAGCATAATGATGTGTGTCATTCTCTGATGGCGGATGAGGGCCGGACGATCATGAGTGAAACTGAGCGCTGGATAGTCAAATGCCAGAAAACTGAGGACGGTACTGGCGACATCATCATTGATCTGCCTCAAGAGTTGCTTGACCAAATGAGGTTAGGTGTTGGGGACGACCTGGAGCTAAAGGTATTGAATGGCACATTAGTCCTGACGCCCGTGCGCAACGCAACATCAGTGCGGCCCATGTTTGCAGGCGTCCTGCGTCAGGATGCCTATCATGCTTACCGCATGCGGCTGGAGACGCTTCTTCATATCGCTGTCAATGCTTCGGATCTGGACATTCACGACATGATAGTAGCTGGCTTCTCGGTCAGCCTGATCAAAATGCTTTGTGATGATGGAACCCTCAGCGACGAAGAACGCGACAGAATCATTCAACCCAAAACGCTCAAAACAAAACTGTCAGCCAATCAGCTTTTAACGTTGCATGAGAGCGATCGCCTGTTCCGGTTTGCACATATTACCGCCATGGCCGAGGTGATCTTCGGTGACAAAGGGAAGGCCAAACAATGGCTTTCCAAACCCAAAGCCCGTTTTTTGGGAGAAAGCCCATCGGCGATGGTCACTACAACCTTTGGCACACATCTAGTCGAAGAAATGCTGATTCAAGTGTCTGAGGGCATGTCATTTTGATTCAGTCGCAGCCAAACGGCTTCTACCGCTCCTTGAGTAACATGGATTTCATGCGCCTATACCGGCGTCGCCTTGCCGAATACGGCATGCACGGGCATCCATGAAGCACTAGGTTTCACCCACATTGGCACCTACCGCTAGGTAGGGATCACGCGCGGCAATGGCATAGCTGGGTACTGGCGCAAACCACTTTATCCGGTGACAGCTCGATAGAAATCATCCCGTTCAGTGAGATGAAGGGAGAAGACGGAACAGCCATGAGATCACCCTGCTGCTATCCGTCGGCATCGGAACCTGGTGATCCGCTGGGAGCTAAGCTGAATGATGCTTCTCGTTCGAATCGGTTTTTTTGATCGGCAGGAGTTACAAATGAATTTGGCAGATTATGTTTCAGTGCTTTCTGCAGGCGATAAAATAAACGGATGCCAACTCGCCCCCTCAGATGCAGTGTCCCTCGCCAGTCTGCATTTTCCTTCCCGTGCCTATTGTCTTGTTGCTGATTGGGCAATTTTGGATCTCGACATTACAACACGTCAGCGAAAAGCCATTACGGATAGACAGCTAATTCCTGCTCTCGTTTACGCTTTGACCGTTATCCAAGACAGTAAAGGCCGCTTCCCGCCTGGTGATTGGGTCCGAACAACGCTGGGTGTTTCCTTCACTCACGACTGCTTATTTCGAACAAAAAACACAGTTTATGTGCTGATGGGGTCCGGTCGAAGGTTGCGCACGGATTTAAACATCGCACTGAGCCTGTGCTGAAAAAACGCTATTTCCGCACAGGTGAGTGACCGGTCGCGCTCACATAATATTTCGGCCTGAATGAACGCTCTCGATGTAGTGTCAATCTATGTTGTTACCAATCGAGCCCCGTATTTGAAGTGCGACCCATCTGTGTCAATCTATGTTGTTGTTGCCTTTACCCCGAATCATCCTACAGACCCCGATTTACGGGAGGGGCTGTGTCAAACTATGTTGTTGATAACCACCTTCGATGAACACCCCCTCACAAATCCACGAGCGTTTGCACAACCGCCGATTCACCGTCGCCAATAACACCCACGGGCTATCCGGCGCGGGAACGGTGTTTCATTACCTTGTTGAGGGAGATGCCATTTCCAGTACCTACCAAGGCGGTCGCATCCGCCTGGGTACGCAGGTCGGCCGCGTCACAGGCCCAGACGTTATCGAGCTGCTGTATCAGTGCCTGACACTGGAAGGTGAGCTGCTGGCCGGCTGGTCGCGGGGCATCATCGGTGTCGATGCTGCCGGGCGTACCACGCTGAGTTTCGTGTGGGGTTGGTTGTCGGGGGCGACGGGAGGCGGGGAGTCGAACTACGTGGAGCTGGTTGTATAGGCCAAAAAGAATCAGAAAAAAAATCAGAAAAATGTTTAGCAGATAGTTGTATAAAATCTTGGATTTATCCCGTTATTATTGGACCTTAAAGGAAAACAGATTCGAAAAAAAATCGGAAAATGGTGAGGAAAATGACGCAGAAGTTCATGTCCGGTAATCACTGGTTGGAACCTGTCTGGCCATCGCCAGGTTTTCCTGCGTCGATTTTACGTACGGCAGAGACGCTATCGTTTCGTGCCGGAAAACTCACGGGTTTGCTCCCCGAGAACACCGCTATTCGCATCGGCGGCCTGATGCGGATCACCAATAGTTACTACAGCAACCTGATTGAAGGCCAATTCACCGAGCCTGCTACGTTATCTACACGAGTACCCAGGCGCGACTCCAAAGAACTGCGTGAGCTGGCCGAAAGTCACATCGGCGTTCAGGCGTTACTGGAGCGAACAGTACGTCGGCCGAAATCAATTGACGCGCCTTGGAGCGTGTTCTTTGCCCCTGAATTCATTTCTGTCATTCATCGCCGCCTTTTTACAGGTGCCAGCGACGACGACTTGCGGCTGAGTGATGGGCGCTTAATGGTGCCGGGTCAATTGCGTGATAGTGCACAACGCAATGTCTTGGTGGGTGATCATGCAGCGCCTGCCTGGGAATCCGTCGCCCCCATGCTCACCCGCCTTCAACAGGTATATGGGGGGCAACCTGATCTGACGTCGCGAATTCTCAGCGCTCTTGCTTATCACCATCGTCTTGCGTTTATTCACCCATTTGAAGATGGCAATGGCCGAGTCGTGCGCATGATTACGCACTTGCAGTTGATGCGCCTTGGGCTAGCGTCCCCGCTTTGGTCACTTTCTCGGGGGCTGGCACGAAAACAGGATGAGTACTATGGACGCTTGCGTGCAGCGGACCAGCCGCGTCGCGGTGATCTCGACGGTCGTGGTCAGCTGACTCAAAGTGGGTTGTTCGAATTTGTAGAGTTCATGCTGCAAGTCTGCATTGATCAGATGGAGTATGTAGAACAAGCGATGGGCCTGGTAAGTCTGCGTCAGCGGCTTGAGAGAGTGATTGGGCTTGAGGAGCGATTCATTGGGGCTGGAGTGAAGCCGGAAATGGCCAAGGCCATCCATATCCTGCTAACTCAAGGTGAGATTGCCCGAGCGGACTTCAAAATCTTTTCTGGGCTGCATGATCGCGTAGCAAGTGATCAGCTTAAAAAGTTAATTGATTTGGGCGTAGTTGAAGCGCCGTCTGCCAAGTCACGCTCGATTTTTCCCGGCCTACCCGTATGGTTCGCGCAGATGATATTCCCTGATCTTCATCGGCGCTTTTACTGAGCCAGGGGTCAGAGGCGGCTTATCACGGCACAAACTCCACCCTCAACCCCCGACTCGCACTGCGCCCCTGATCATCACTGACCCGCAGCCGATACTCCCCCGACTTAACCGGCCGCCAGTTCAATGTGGCTTGCGGCGGGCCCTGGCCGATCAAGGTTTGATCAGCAAACCAGTACAGCGTCGCCGCATCGCTGGCCGCATTCGCGTTCAGCGGGATGCTTTCCTGGGGTTGGGACAGGCGCAACTGATAGCTCACTTGAGTCAGCGGCGAGCGAATCTGCGGGGCTTCGCTCTGGTCGCTGATGCGGTTGGGCTGGCAGTTTTTCATCACGTTGGGTGGCGTGCGGCGGGGCAGGCCGGCGGCGCGATACAGGCGTTGTATGTCGCTGGGCCAGAATTCGAAGACTTCCTCGCGGGGGTATTGCGCCTCGAACGGCGGGCATGCGGCCTTGCCGGTACGGGTGTCGATCAGTACCGGGCGGTGCAGGTTGGACACGCGAATCGGTGACACGCCGGGGATGTACCAGGTCTTGCGGGTTTGCGGGCACCAGCGGTTGGGCAATTCGCCCGAGGCGGCGCAGACGTCGATGCGCACCAGGCCGGCGGGTGGTTTGTCGGCCTTGATCACGACGTTGGGCAAGGCCAGGGGCAGGGCGTCGGCGATACGGAAGAACAGCGGCGCGGCGGTCTTGGCACCGATAAACGCCGGGTTGGGGCGACCATCGAAGTTGCCCACCCACACCACCAGCACGTAGGGGCCGACCAGGCCTGCGCTCCACGCATCATGGAACCCCCAGGACGTGCCGGTTTTCCAGGCGGTGCGCCAGTGCCGCGCGGGCAGGCCATCCGGGCGTGGGTTACGGCGCAGCATGTCACGCACCATAAAGGCCGCCAGCGGGGTGAGGAGCTGCGGGCCGGTAGCCTGGGGCTGCTCCTGCAGATAGCGCAACGGCCGCAGATGGCCGTCGCCCGCCAGCATCACGTACAGCCTCGCCAGTTCCTCGGGGGTCATCTCACCGCCACCGAGGGCCAGGGCCAAGCCGTAATGGCTTTCACCGCGCAGGCCCTTGACCCCGGCGCGTTGCAGCAACCCATACAACGACGGCGACTTCACCTGGCTGGCCAGCCACACCGCCGGGATATTCCGGCTACGGATCAATGCATCCCGTGCGGTCAGCGGCCCGACAAAACTGCCGTCGAAATTTTCCGGCTGGAAGTAGCCGAAGTTACTGGGCAAATCCTTGAGGATACTCATGGGGTGGATCACCCCTTGATCCAGCGCCAGCCCGTAGAGAAACGGCTTGAGGGTCGACCCCGGCGAGCGGCGTGATAACACGCCGTTGACCTGGCCGTGGATGCCTGTGGATAAGTAATCCGCCGAGCCCACCAGCGCCTTGACGCTCTGGTCGCGGCTGTCGATCAGGATGGCCGTGGCATTTTCCACACCGGTGCTGCGCCGCTCGGCGATAAAGCCGCTGATCAGGCGTTCGAGCAGTTGCTGCAAGGGCAGGTTGAGGGTGCTGTTGAGTTCGTTGCCGGGCTGGGATGCCAACAGCTGCTCGCTCAGATGCGGCGCCAGGAAGGGGATCTGCTGGCGATTGCGGGCTTCCAGGGGCAGCTCGAGCAAACTGGCGTTACGCGGGTCTTGTGGATATGTTTCGCGCCAGTCATTCATCAAGCGCAGTCGCGCGTTTTGCAGTGACGGCCCGAAGCGTGCGCGCCGCCCCGGCTGCTGGGGAATCACCGCCAGCGCCAAGGCTTCGGACAACGACAACTGCGCCGCTGCCTTGCCGAAGTAGATGCGACTGGCCGCTTCGGCGCCTTCGATATTGCCGCCCATGGGCGCCAGGTTCAGGTACGCCTCGAGGATGTCGTGCTTGCTGTAGCGCGCCTCCAGCCACAGGGCCAAGGCCATCTGCTGCAATTTGCCGGGTACCTGGCGGGTGTTGAGATCCCACAGGCGCCGCGCCAATTGCATGCTCAAGGTCGAGCCGCCCTGGCGTTGGCCGCCGCTGTAGGTGGCCAGGGCTGCGCGCAGCAACGCCGGGGGATTGATCCCCGGGTGCCAATGGAAATTGCGGTCTTCCTTGAGCAGCAAGGCCTCCACCAGTGACGGCGAGATGCGCTCCAGCGGCAGCCATAAGCGGTATTGGCCGTCATCCGCCAGGGTCATGCGCAGCAGCGAACCGTCATCGGCCAGCACCACCCGTGACGACGTCACAGCCTGTTCCAGCGGAGCGTGGGGCCATAGCCGCAGCCCCGCCAGCACCAGCGCCGCTGCCAGCAGCGGCGCCAGGTGTTTAAGGCTTGGTAATTTCAAGCTGGCCTACTTTGCCGCGCCCTTGCAGGGTGGGTTCGTACATGCCTTCGGCGTAGGCCGGTGGCGTATTGAACGTGCCGGCGTTGGTGGCGCGCACGCGATAGACGAAGGTGCCTACGTCGCGCAGTGCCGTGCCGTACAACACCACCCGATCATCACGCACATCCACGTAGTCCGGCTGCCAGTTGCTCAGCTCGGTTTCGCCGATGGGCGCTTGCCAGGCATCGGCTTCTTGTTCGCTTTCTTCTACGTATTCGGACGCTTCGCCTTCACTTTCCTCGCTGCTGGCGGCTTCCGGCTCCGGCGGCAAGTTATACACAGGCTCGACGCCACCGGGCAGCAGGTCGACCACCGCCACTTGCTGCACCTGGTCACGGTCGGTGGCACGCAGGCGCAAGCGCACCAGGAACTCATCGCCCACCGCCACTGTGCTCACCGGGTCGCCTTTGAGGTCGAGGTATTCGTGGATGATCTCCAGCCCGTTGTTGATCGGCTTGAGCTTGGCACCCTTGTCGAAACCGGCTTCGCTGAGCATATAGAACGCCGCCGGGCCGTCGGATTTTTCCATCAGCAGTTTTTGCGTGGCGCCCGGTACCGCCGCGCGCGGTGGCTGGCCGACCATTTCCAGCAGTTGTTGCTGCTTGTCGCCCAGCCAGGCAGTGGCCTTGAGGGTCATATCGCTTTGCGCGCGCTGGCCGTAGTTGTCCAAGGCCCGCAGTAACAGCGCCGCCGACAGCGAGTTGTAGCGCTGTTCGTTGAGGCGCTTGCCGAGTTTATCCAGCAGGGCGGTAGGAACATCGTCCAGCAACTCGGGGAAATGGCGAGCGAGCAGATGCAGGTGCTCGGCATCGTGGACCAGCGGGTCGTAATACAGGCCGTCGCTGTCCCACTTATCCACAAGCGAACGCCAAGGGATCTTGCGGAACACGGTGTCGGCCTGGCGATCCTGCTTGAGCAGTTTGTAGCTGGCCGCCAGGTAGGCGGCGCCCAGGTCGTTCTGCCAGCTGTCCTTGAAGTAGCTTTCGTAGCGTTCGCGGATATCGCTCAATGCGCCGCTCACCAGAATCCCCTGACGACTCAACAGGTAACTGGCGTAGGCACGGTTGCGCAATTCAGACAGGCCTTCGCTCGGGCCGTTGGCCAGGTCGGTCAGATAGCTGTTGGCGCGCACCAGCAGGTCTTCCGGCACCGGCAGCCCGCGTTCCTTGGCTTCGATCAGGAAATCGGTGGCGTACAGGCTGGCATAGGGCGCCACATCCGGGTTGGCGGCCCACAAACCAAAGCCGCCGGCCTGGTTCTGGCGCTGGCGCAACATGCGCACCGCGCTGCTGAAGGCCTGTTCTGCCTCGGGTGCGGTACCGCCCCAGATCAACGCCGGCATGGCCTTGGACACCAGTTGCTCGGTGCAGGCATAGCCGTAGTCATCCAGGTAATGCTTGAGGCCGTTGGCCCATACCAGCGGCGAGGCGGCCACACCCAGTTGTACGTCGCGCAACTGGCTGAACAGTTCACGGGTGGGCTTGAGCTCTTTGCTGGCGCTGTCGAAACGGCCCAGGCTCAGGGCCACGCGATGCTCGCTCAGGGGACGGATCGAGGTGGTTTCCGCCACCTGGATCCGCTTGCCATCCGGCAACACGGCGACAAAGCGCAAATCCGCCGAACCGAGGGTTTCGCCGACCTTGATCTTGAACTCGGTGGTGCCCTCCTTGCGCGGTTGCAGGGACAAGGTGCTGGCTTTGTCGCCCTGCACCACCAGGCCGTCGCTGGTCTGCACTTCAAACTTCACGTCTGCTGCCGCCTCGAGGTTGCTGAATACCCCGGCGCTGACGTTGAACACATCACCCGGCGCCACGAAAGCCGGCACGTTCGGCGTGATGACAATCGGGCCACGGACCTCGGTATTGGCCTCGCTGACGCCCACGCTGTCGGCGTCCACAGCCACCGCGAACAGGTGCAGCTTGCCGTTGAAGCTGTCCGGTACCTGGTAATGCAGCACGGTTTCACCGGCGGGCAAGTCCACCAACCCGGACCACCAGGCCACTGGCGGCTGGTGTTTACGCTTGAACGGGTTGAGGTGGTTGGCCAGGGCGCCTTCCGTATCGCCACCGGGCGCCGCCCCACTGAGCAGGCGGCTGAATTCCGGCAGGATCAGGTCAAGGATCTGACTGGTGCCGACTTCCAGCGCACGTTTCTGGAAGAAGAAGCCCAGCGGGTCCGGCGTCTGGTAGCGCGCTACCTGCAAGATGCCTTCGTCCACTGCATACACCACAGCACGGCCGGGGCGGTCGGCGTTGACCTTGATGTCCAGCGTCTGCCCCGGCTCGATTTTCGCCGGGCCCTCGACCTTCAACGCCATGCGCCGTGCATCCAGGTTGATGCTGAACGGCACCACCCCGTAGGACAGCGGGCTCATGTAGACCTCGGACGAGCCGATGTCGCGCACAAACTGCACGTTGACGTAGGCATTGCCCTCAAGCCCCGCAGGCACGCGGATATGTTGCACGCTGTTGGTACTGTCGGCCTTGAACCACTGCTGGGTGTAGACCTTGTCCCGCTCGATGGTGATCAGGCCCGCACCGGTGTAAGGCGCGCGGATGCTGATCGCGATCTCATCGCCGGTGGCGTAGCTGCGTTTATCCAGGCGCAGTTGCAGCTCGGCGTTGCGTTCCAGGGAGCGCGAGGTATTCCCGCGTCCGGCCACGCTGTAGTCGATCTGGTTGAGCAGGTTGCCGTTGGCGTCCTTCACTTGCAGGGTGAAATCCCCTGGGGTGGCGGTGTTCAGGGCCTGCCTGGCGCCGTCCTTGGTCATCACCAGCGGCGAGGCCGGTTGGCTGATGTTCTTGATACGCGACTCGTACTTGTAGGTGCCGTTGGACTGTTTCACCAGTACCGACACGTAGCGGTGCTCGACCACTTCGCTGGTCAGGCCATCCACCGCCAGCGGGGTGAGGTCTGGCGCGACGGCCAGCCAGTGCACCTGGCGCGGGGCGTCCTTGGCGACGTACGACAGCGAGTCCTGACTTTTCACACCCACAAGGTAGGGCGCGGACGACACCAGCAAGGCACTTTGCGCCGCCACGTTACGGCCCCCTTCGGCCTCGAACACCTGGGTCATCACCTGCAAGCGATAGGTGCTGTTGGCGAAGCGTTGCAGGTTGAGGTCGAGTACGGCCTGGCCGTTGTCGTCGACGGTGGTTTCGGCCAGGTCTTCGGTGCTGGCCTCTTCCAGGGAATCGTTGAGGCGGAAACGGTAGTCGGGGTAACGCTCGAATGCCGCGAGCGTCGGGCTCAGGGACATCTTCGCGGTGACGCGACGGCCGGCCGCCGGGGCGCCGAACAGGTGCATCGCGGTGACCTTGGCCATAACCTGGTCCGGTGGAATCCAGCCCTGTACCGGGGTGTCGTGCAGGCTCAGGCTGACCTTCATGCGGTCCGGTTCGAAATCGCGGACCTTGAAGCTGACACTGCCGAGGTCGGTGCGGGTCTGTTTCTGGCCAATCAACTGCAAGGTCGCGGTGTAGTCACCGGCGGGGGCGACTTCGCTGCTGGGGAAATCAAAGGTTTCAAAACCGCTGGCAGACAGCTTCAGCGGCTGGCGAATCACTTCCAGGCCGCGCGGGTCGGTGATCTGCAGCTCCACGGGCAGGCCTTGCAGGGCACCTTTCCAGTTGCCGCTGCGCACGATCATGCCCAGGTGCGCGGTCTCGCCAGGGCGGTAGAGGCCACGGTCGGTGAACAGGTAGGCACTGAGGCGATCAATCGCGCCGTCTTCTTCCAAACCGCCTACGTCGAAGCGCGACAAATCCAGCTGCTGGGATTGACGGGCGATCGGCAGGAACGACTGGTCATTGCCGCGGGTGACCACATACATCAGCGGCGTTTTCTCACGGCGCAGTTCATCCAGCTTGGCGAAATGCACGTGGCCTTCACCGTCGGTGTGGCCGCTGCTTACCGGCAGACCGTTGCGGCCAATGATGTCGACCTGGGCGTCGGACACCGGCGAACCGTTGCCGATGGACTGCACATACACGTCATGGCTGCCATCGCTGGAGCGCTTGGCGATGATGCCGAGGTCGGTGACCACGATAAAGCGCAGGTCAGAGGTGGTGCTGCGCGAATAGTCGAACGTGCGCTCCGCCGGCTCATCCTGAGGGCTGAGCTTGAGCACGAAAATGCCGCGACGGCCTCCGTTGGCGGTGAGGTAGTGGCTCAGATCGACGTTGTCATACACGGTTTTCGCCGGGTCCGAGGACGACAGTGCAATATCCAGGGACTGGCGTTCAACCATGCGGTCGAAATACTCGTTGCCGAAATTGGGCCGGGCAAAGCTGCCGCTGCTCTGGTCCACCAGGTGCTGCAATTGGTTGGGCAGCAAGCGCGCGATTTCCACATGGGCGCCAGGTACACCACGGGCCATGAAACCCAGGCGTTTTTCGCCATTGAGGCTGAGCAACGCGCCGTCGGAGAGGAACTGCAAGGTGCGCGGATAAGCCGGCATGCTGATCAGCGAGGCTGTCGGGTTTTTCGCCAGGTAGCCACCGATGGCTTCCAGGTTGGCGGGCACGCGCACATACAGCGCACGGCCGGCCGGGGCCTTGAACTTGAAGGCGTGCAGGGTGTTCAGCGGTTCGACGCTGGGCACGTGGGTCAGCGTGACCTTGGTACTGCGGGCCAGCAGGGCATCGTCGATGTCGTTGCTGTTATAGGGACGGGTGTCGTCCTGGGCTTTTTCCGGCAACAGCCAGGCCTGGACCTTACCGGCAATGGTGTCATCGGCCACGGCACTGGAGCTGCTGAACATCAGCACCGGCTCAGGCTCGCCGCGTTCGTTATCCACAAAGCTCACTTCGGCGCCGGTAAAGGTCAGGCGATAGCGGCCGGGCACGGTGACTTCCGCGACCAGCGGCGCGGTGCTGGCGTTGCCGCCGTCGCGGGCCTTGATGCCTTCATCCAACTTGGCGCTGACCGGCGTGCTTTCCAGCGGTGTGGCCAGGGCGGCGGAGCGCACGTAGGCGTTCAGCCTAGTCTCGTCGAAGCTGATGTCCGGGCGGTTGGGCAACTGGGCGTCGCGGTAGGCCAGGCCTTTGCCGAGAGTGACCGAAACGCGCTTGCGCAGGCTGTCTTCATCGACCGGGTGGGAAAAATGGAAGGTCGCCACCAGTTGTTTCAGCGTCGGGTTCGACGGGTCTTGATACAACTCGTTGTGTGCCAGGGTGGCGCGGAACGGCTGGGTGGAGAACTGGCTGCTGTACTGGCTGAGCAGTACGCCATCGGCCAGCAAACCTTTCCTGGCCAGATCAAGGGTGTAACCCGCTTCGATGGGCCAGTCTTTCTCCGGCACGAACAGCAGCGTGCGGTCATCGGACCAACGCCAGCTCCCGGCCACATTGGGTTTGAGGGTGATGCCTTCGGTGACCGGCTTGCCAATGGCGGCCAGCGGGGCCACCGATTCGGCAAAACGCACTTGCAAGTTATCCACAACCGGCGGTTGCTGGGTGTAGTCCGTCAGGTTGGGTTTGTGCAGCGAATAGCCCACGGTGTGGGGTTGCGGCAGGTTGGAGTACCAGTGCCAGCCATAGAAGCCAGCGGCCGCCAGCAGCACCAGGCCCAATATGCCGGCACCGGCCTGGCGCGGATAAGCGCGGGCTTTGTTACCCAGGTTCGCCAGGCCACGGCCGATGGCGCGCAGCCACAGCGGCGGATGCCATTGGCCGAAAACGGCCCCCACCACAGTCAGAAACACACCGACAACACGACGGCTGATGGCTTTGAGCGAATCGAACATGGTGAGCATCCCGGGCTAAGTGCGGCGTATCTTACAGGGTCTTTGATACAAAAGATGACGCCGATACGCCGCACGGCGGGGATGTTTACCGAGTCAGCTGCGCACGAATGCCGACAGCAGCGCGTAATCATTGGCGTCGGCAGCGCGAAGCGACTGGATGTAGCGGTGGCGAACTTCGTTCACGATTACCAGGTTACCGCGCCCCCAGGAGAAGGGAGCAAGACCACATTGCCTCAGCAGGCAATCGGTCATGAGGCGAGCATGTCTACCGTTGCCATTGGGGAAAGCGTGTAGCCACACAAGTCGATGATGAAAGCGCACGGCAATCTCTTCTGGCGGGAATACGTTGTGCTCCAGCCAGTAAGCCACGTTGTCGAGCAATTGACGCAATTTGACGGCAATCTGCGTCCAGTCACAGCCAATGTTTTTATCGGATTTGCGGAAAGTGCCAGCCCACTTCCAAGTGTCGTCGAACATTTTCACGTGCAGTTCGCGGCAGAAATGATCATTCAGCACATCCAGCTTTTTTTGCCGAGCTACCCAACGCGAGGCTTTGAGGATGTTTTGCGCCTCCCATTCATCCAGTTCGCCTTGGGTGGCGATGTGTCTCGGTTTCAGCCCAGCGACTTCGTCCGGATCGAGCGGGGTTTGACCGGGTTTAAGTTCCAGTTCTATTGCCATAGGCGTGTCCATGGACCGTCGAGCAATTCTTTGCGACGTTCATCAATCTGACGTTCGATGAAGGCATCAGAAGGACGTTGATCTTCGAGGCTCATGGAATGAGCGACGCCTAGGATTTCTTGCTTGGCCATGAGTTCGGCGCGGTCTTGGATGACTTCATGCAGGGGCTTTTTGGGGACAAGGCCGTACACGAGTTCACAGTCCAGTGCTGCCGCGAGCTTTCTTAGCTGTGCAAGCGAAATGCGATCCTCAGCTTCGGAACGCTCGGACTTGGTCAACGTCACTGAAGACACGCCCGCCATTTCGGCCTGGGCTCTTAATGAGCGACCCAACGATTCTCTGATAGAACGCAACCATCCGCCTGGCGGAACGGGTGCGCCTTTAACGGTGTTAAAGGGTTCAATAGCGCGTTCTACTTGAGAAAGGCGCAGCTTGTAGAGGTTGGAAGTACCCATGGTGAAAGACCTTTGTAAGCCTATAGGCTATCAATATTGAAATAAATATTAGCCTATAGGTATACATTAATCACAAAAAATAAGCCTATAAGCTAACAAAATACAGGATTCTGTTTGCCTATAGGCTTACAAAGCAATTCAATTTGTTAGCTTTCAAGAAGTTCAGGTCCACCAGTAGCGCACGAGGTGGAAGAAAATCGGCGCCGCAAAACATACCGAATCCAGCCGATCCAGCATCCCGCCGTGGCCTTCGATCATATGCCCCCAATCCTTCACCCCCCGGTCGCGCTTGATCGCCGACATCACGATGCCGCCGGCGAAGCCGAGCAGGTTGATCAGCAAGGCGATCAGGAACGACTGCCACGGGTTGAACGGCGTGGTCCACCACAGCGCCGCACCGATCAGGGAGGACAACAGAATCCCGCCGACAAAGCCTTCCACGGTTTTGGATGGCGACAGGTTGGGCGCGATCTTGTGTTTGCCGAACAGCTTGCCGCACACGTACTGCAGCACGTCCGAGAGTTGCACCACGATCACCAGGTAGGCGATCAGCAGCAGGTTGCGGCCTTCGTAGCCGGGGATGTCGAGGGTCAGCAGGGCGGGCACGAACGACACGCAGAACACTGCGATCATCAGCCCCCATTGCACTTTGGAGGCGCGTTCCAGGAAGTGCGTGCTGTCGCCGCCGAGGGAGGCCAGGATCGGCAGCAGCAGGAACACGTACACCGGGATAAAGATCGAGAACAGCCCGTACCAGTCCGAGTAGATCAGCAGGTATTGCAACGGCAATGCCAGGTAGAACGCGGCCACCAGGGCCGGGTAGTCGCTGCGCCGGGTCGGCGTGAGGGTGAGGAATTCGCGCAGGGCGTAGAACGACACTGCATAGAACAGCAGGATCACCGCACCGGTACCGAGCCAGAAGGCGATACCGATGACCACCACCATCACCCACCAGGCGTTGATGCGGGCGTTGAGGTTGTCGATCACCGCATTGGGCGTGCCACGGGTGCGCAGTTTGAGGATCAGGCCGATCAGCGAGGCGAGCACCAGGATCGCGCCGATGCCGCCGAATAACATCAGGGTTTGGCTATCCATCTCAGGAATGCTCCGGGGCGAGGGCGAGCAGGGCGTCGCGGGTTCGGGCAAGGAACGCGGCTTTGTCTTCGCCTTCTTCCAATTGCAAGGGGGCGCCGAAGCTGGTGGTGCACAGCAAAGGCAGCGGCAGCACGCGGCCCTTGGGCATGACCCGGTTGAGGTTGGCGATCCACACCGGGATCAACTCGGCCTGTGGGTAACTTTTGGCCAGATGGTAGATGCCGCTTTTGAACGGCAGCAAGCCGTCCTCCAGATTGCGTGTGCCTTCGGGAAAGATGATCAGCGAGTCGCCGCCTTCCAGCGCGGCGAGCATGGGCTGCAGGGGGTTATCCACAGGGTCCTTGCGCTCGCGGTCGATCAGCACGCCATTGAACACGCGGTTGATGATGTAGCGGCGTAGGGCGCTTTTGTTCCAGTAATCGCTGCCGGCCACCGGGCGCGTGAATTTGCGCAGGTTCTGCGGCAGCGAGGCCCACAGCAGCACGAAGTCGCCGTGGCTGCTGTGGTTGGCGAAATAGATACGTTGCACCGGCACTGGCGCGCAACCCAGCCACAGGCTGCGGGCGCCGGTGACGGTGCGGGCCATGGAGGTAATCAGCGTGGCGACCACGGGTTCGAACATGGGGATTCCTTATGCGGCGAAAGGCAGCCAGGGGCTGGCGAGGATCACGGCGAGGGTCAGCAGCGCTTGCGCGCCCAGCAGCCAGGCTTGTTTGCGCAGCAATTTGAGGGCGCCGCGACGGCGCTCGGTCCAGGGCCGGCCGGCCCGCTTGGGCGATTGCAGGCCAAGGGTCTGCAGGGCTTGATCGAGGTCCGCCGTGCGCTCGATGTCGCGGGCCAGCAGGGCGAACAGGTCGGCGTCAAAGGCCACCCGCAGCGCCCAGTACTTTTGCAGCAGCCCCAGGATAATCATCCACAGGCTGAGCAGCAGGCAGATGGTTGAAACACTCGCCATCAGCAACTGGGCCAGGCCGAATAACACCCCGGCCACGGTCAGGCCTGTGGATAACTGATCCAGCGAACGGCCACGGCGCAGCAGGCTGGCGACCACCTGGAGTTCCATATCAGCGGGCATGGGGCAAACCCTCCAATGCTTGACGATGAGCAGGATGCAGGACCACATGGGCCCGCGCTGTACGAATAATAGCCAGCGCTTGGTCCACCGTGGCAGCGCGCCCACTGTGCAGCAGCCAGGCGGCGATGGCGGTGGCGCTGCGTGAGTAGCCAAGGGCGCAGCACACCAGCACCGGGCCGCTTGCACGCAGGCGCTCGATGGCCTCGGCGGCTTGCTGGCAGTCGGCGGGTGTCGGGGCGATCAGGTCCAGCACCGGGATGCTTTGATACGCACGGCCTTGTGGATTAATCGGCAATTCGGCACAGAGGTCGACGATGGCGCTGAATGAATTTTGCTCTTTCGCACTGGGAATTCGCCCCAGCCAGACGTTATCCACAATCAGGTCCGGCTGTGGGTGTTTGCGTGTCCACAGGCGCGAGTTTATCCACGCCGCAGCCAGGTAGGGTGCGTACAGCCAACGCGCAGCAGGTGTAAGCCGGCCATCGCTGCGTTTTTGAAAGCCCGCAGCGCCGAGCACCAGGTAATTCGCCTTGATCAGGCCCAGGGACACCGCGGGCCAGAGCAGCCATAACCAGCCGCCGCCCAGGGAAAACGCCAGAATCGCCAGTGCCAAGGCTCCCAGGCCATAGCGCAGGCCCACGCGCCAGCGCTTCGAATCCCGGGTCAGCCGTGCATTCAGCAAGGGGCTGGGGTGTTCCACCGGCCACAGCCACACGCATAGCCAGCCGGCGAGGGCGCCTGTGGGTAAGTCGATAAAGTGATGTTGATAAGTGGTCAGCACCGAAATACCGATCAAAGCGAACCAGCCGTGCACCAGCCAGCGCCATAACCCTTGGGTGTGGCGCTGATACATGACCCAAAGGATCACCAGCAGCGCGATATGCAGTGAGGGCGCCTGGTTGAAGGGTTTGTCGAACCCCGCCAATACGGCAAACAGCCAGCCGAACACGCCATCCAGTTCCGGCCGCTCGAAGGTGAAGCGCAGCGGCCAGATCAGGAAGCAACTTACGGCGATGACCTGCGCGCTGAGCAGGCGCAGCGCGTGTTGCTTCAGCTCATGGCGGCTGTTGGGCAGCAGCAGGGAGAACCCGTAAAGCAGGTCGATGGACCAATAGGGCACTATGGTCCAGGCCCAGAACGGCATATGGGTTTCCCAGCCGAACACCAGGGTGCCGACATCACTGCGCTGGCTGGTGACCCAGGTGGCGAAGCCGTAGGTGCTGAAAAACAGCGGCGCCAACAGCAGCAGCCACAGCACCGCTGGTTTCAATAGACCGGGTTCGCGCATGGTCAGATCTTCTGGGCCAGGGACACGGTAAAGATGCCCCACTCATCCACACGCTGGGTGATCTTGCGAAAGCCCGCGGCTTCTACCAACTGGTCCATTTCCGCCTGGCTGCGACGGCGCATCACCCAGGCCTGGCCCTGGCGATGGCTGGTCAGTGCGCGGGCGATCAGTTCCAGTTGCGGGTGCCATGGCTGGCCGGTGTAGACCAGGTAACCGCCGGGCTCCACGGCTTCAGCCAGGCCGGCCAACGAACCACCGACCATGGCGTTATCGGCAAACAATTCATACAACCCGGACACCACCGCCAGCGTCGGCTTGGGTTGCAGTGCCGCCAAATCCAAGCGGTCAAACGCATCGCCTTTGACGAACTGCGCGATGTCTCCCAGGCCCTTCTCACGAATCAGCGCGCCACCGTCGCGCACGTTGATGTCGCTGTAGTCGCGCAGCAGGATCGATTCCGGCAGCGGCGACACGCCCTGCAAGGCTTCAAGAATGTAGCGCCCGTGGCCGGCGGCGATGTCGACGATGCGCACTTCGCGCTGTTCATCCCTCAGCTTGGCCATGGCCAGGCGCAGCAGTTCCTCGACGTTCAACTTGCGCTGGCGAATACCGCGCCAGCCGATGGAGTTGAGGTAGTTGGTGTCGATCATGCGGCCCAGCCCGCCTTTGCCGGTGGGCGTGTTGCGGTACACGTAGTCCAGGGTGCTGCCGGAGTCGAAGCCGGTGTCGAAGCCCAGCTTGACGCCGTCCGACAGGTTCTTGCCCAGGCCCATGCTGGCGCGGGTCAGGCGCCAGTACAGGTCGCGCAGGGAATTGCGCGGCAAGGGCGCTGCGAGGGATTCGGATTCGGCGCAGGTGGCGCCCAGTTTGTCGGCGTCCAGCAGGGACGCACGGTCCAGCGGGTGTGCGAAGTTCTGCAGGATAAAGCGCCTGGCGCTGCTCACGGCCACCGCGCGGTCACGCTCGCCGAGGGTGTCGTGGAAAAAACCGGGGAGGATATGCAGTTCTTTTTTCAGGCTGCCAAGGCGGTCGAAAAATTGCTGCTGGGGTTTGCGGTGCACCACAAAGTCGGCGCCCGAGACCAGCAATTGGGTCGGCACCTGGATCGCCTGGGCATCGGCGACAACCCGGTCGGCGGCTTCGTACAGGCCCAGCAGCACGTTCACCGAGATGGCCTTGGTGATCAACGGGTCGCTGTCGTAGGACGCCACGCGCTCCGGGTCATGGCTGAGAAACTTGGCCTTGACGTAACTGTTGACGAAGAAGTTGCCGCGAAACCTGCGCATGAGCGCCAGGCCCGGCCGGGCAAAGGGCACGTACAGCTTGACCTTGAACGCCGGGGACGCGAGCACCAGGGCGCGGATTTTCGGCGCGTAGTCATGCACCCAGGTGGCTGCGATCACCGCGCCGACACTTTGGGCAATCACGGCACAGTCTTCTTCCTCGATGCCATAGGTGGCGCCGATATGGTCGCGGAAAGTTTGCACATCACGGGCGCTGGTGGCGAAGCTCGGGCTGTCGCCGCGTTCGCCAGGCGATTGGCCGTGACCCCGTGCGTCCCAGGCGAAGAAGTCGAACTGCGGCAAGTCCAGTTCATCCACCAGGTGCGCGATACGCCCCGAGTGCTCATGGCCGCGATGGAACAGCAGGATCGCCTTGCGCGGCTCGCCGTCCGCCGGCGCGCTGGCCGGCCAATGACGGTAGAAAAGCTCGACGCCGTCATGGGTACTGAAGGTGTGCTCTTGCTGTTCGCGCATTGCAAAATCCTTATGCAGAAGGGGAGATAGGTTGTTCTTCTTTCAAACCCTGGCGCACCCGGTTGACCAGGGTGTAGGCGAGCAGGGCGGCGACCAGCCACATCACCGTGTCGACCCAGCCAGCGCCGAGCCAGCCCAGCGCTACACCGGTGGCCAGCACGCCGAGGACAAACGCGCGGTCACTCTTGCCCATCGGCCCGTCATAGCGCCGTGACGCGCCGACCATCGGCCCCAGCACCCCGGCGTATTCGCTGAACACCGCCAGCAGCGCCACCAGCAGCACCGGCACCAGGCTCACGCCGGGGATCAGCGCGAAGGGCAGGATCAACGCACTGTCGGCAATCACGTCGCACAATTCATTGAGGTAGGCGCCCAGGCGCGACTGCTGGCCGAATTCCCGGGCGAGCATGCCGTCGATGGCGTTGAGGGCCATGCGCAGGATCATCCACAGCGGGATCAGCGCAAACAGCCACAGGTGCTGGGCGAAGCTGGCGATCAACAGGCCGACCAGCAGGGAAATGACCCCGGCGAGCACGGTGATCTGGTTGGCCGTGGTGCCATTGTCATAGAGGCGCTGCACGAGGGGACGCAGCAGGTTCTGAAACCGCGGTTTGAGCTGATAGATCGAAATCATGGGGGTGACGCTTCCTTGTCCGAGAGCCCGCGAAAAACTGCCTGGAGTGTGCCGATTATTCATGGCCTATACCAGTGATGGCGCGTGTTTATGGGGGTTTAGTCACGATCTGGAAAGCACTGAAGGACAAATGTGGGAGGGGGCTTGCCCCGGTACAAACCGGGGACATCGTTTACATTTCTAACCGGGGACATGGTTTACAGGCTAATACGCATGATCAGGAGGTAACTGATCATGCCCTGGAACCAAGAGTC
>NZ_JAFMZG010000020.1:0-216387 GCF_049132125.1 Pseudomonas sp. NFX5 | reverse complement strand
ATTTGTACCTGTGTGATTATCCCTTGGGGAGGCTTGGACGAGGTATGACCCGCGTCCAGGCCTCAAATGTGTAAACGATGTCCCCGGTTTCAGATGTAAACGATGTCTACGGTTCTACACCCCGATGGCGGTCTACCGGTTGATGCATGTGCCGGCTGACCCATCGCCATCGGGAGCAAGCCCCCTCCCACAGGAGATTTCTGCCATGTTCAAAAACCCTGTTTAACGAACAAAAATTTCACGCCGCGTGTTATATCGTAACGAATTGTGTACAAGCGGGCGTGAGTGGATGCAAGTGGATCTAGAGGCGGACGGCGCTTCGGTGGAAGGCCTGCCGCGTTTTCAGCAAGGGCTGTTCCATGCCCGCCGATTGCGGCAAGCCGGTATCAGTCTGACAGTACTGGCCGTAGTCGGTTGGGTGCTGGCGTTGTTTGTCGCGCTGTTTGCACCGTTGTCGATCTGGCCGGTGGTGTTGATCAACTGCGCATCGGCCCTGCTGGTGCTGGTGGCAGGGCTGCAGTCGGCGTGGTGGGTGGCCGATTGGCGGGCCCAGGCGCTGGAGGCGCCGGCGGCCGAATTGCCCGTTGAAGAAACGGGTCGCTACGCGCGCCTTGTGGAACGCTTTGGCCGGCAGATCGGCGCCCCGGTCTTGTGGCTGGGCGGCTGGTCGCTGCTGGCGCTGGTCAGCATCATCGAATTCTGGAACCTGGGCCTGTCCTCGGCGCCTGTCGGCCAAGCGGCCAGCGTGGGGGCGGCATTGGCGTTGGCCCTGGCGTTTGGCTTGCTGGTGTTCGAACGGCGCCTGGCTCAGGAAACCACGGCCCAGTGGCCGGAAGCCGCGCAACTGGCGCAGTTGAGTCGGGTGGCGATTATCTGCCTGGTGGTCAGTGCCATTTGCCTGCTGTTTGCCGGGGCTGAGTCGGTCTGGCCGTTGCGCCTGGCGGTGCTGGTCGGGCTGTTGCCGGCGCTGGTGGCGGTGGAGTTTCTATTAAGAGGCCTGCTGTCGCTGTTCAGCCCGCGCCAGCCGCGCCTTGAACCACGGTTGATGGCGCAAAGCTTCATCGCCGGGTTGCTGCGCTGGCCGCCACAACCGCTGCTGGCGTTGCAGCGCGAATTACACAACCGTTTCGGCATCGACCTGCGCCAGATCTGGGCGTTTACCTACATGCGCCGGGCGTTTTTGCCGGTGCTGCTGGTGGTGCTGGCGGTCGGCTGGGCGCTGACCGGCGTGCATGAAGTGCCCCTGCAAGGCCGTGGGATTTATGAGCGCTTTGGCAAACCCGTCGAGGTGTTCGGCCCTGGCCTGCATGCCGGGTTGCCGTGGCCTTTGGGTCGTGTGTTAAACATCGAGAACGGCGTGGTGCATGAGTTGGCCACCAGCGTCAGCGAGGCCGCCGCACCGGAGCTGGCGTCAGCCGAAGGCCCGGCACCGCTGGTTGCCAATCGGCTGTGGGACGCCAGCCATGTGAATGACAAATCCCAGGTGATCGCCAGCAGCAGCGGCGACAAGCAGAGCTTCCAGATCGTCAATATGGATGTGCGCTTCGTTTACCGCATCGGCCTCACCGACCAGGCCGCACTCGCCGCCACTTATAACAGCGCGGATGTGCCGACCCTGATCCGCAGCACCGCCAGCCGCATCCTGGTGCACGATTTTGCCTCGCGTACCCTCGACGAATTGCTCGGCGAACAACGCACCCGCCTGGCCGACGAAATCGGCCGCGCCGTGCAGGCGGATTTGCAGAAACTCGACAGCGGCGTGGAAATCCTCGCCACTGTCGTGGAAGCCATCCACCCACCGGCCGGCGCGGCCAATGCCTACCACGGCGTGCAAGCCGCGCAGATCGGCGCCCAGGCCCTGATCTCCCGCGAGCGCGGCGCCGCCAGCGAACACACCAACCAGGCCTTGCTGCAAGCCAGCACCGCCCGCGACCAGGCCTTGGCCACCGCCCGCGAAGTGAATGCCGGTGCCCAAGCCGCCGACCTGCGCTTTACCGCCGAACAAAAGGCCTACGCCGCGGCCGGTCGGGCCTTTGTGCTGGAACAGTACCTGGGCCAACTCAGCCTGGGCCTGGCCCACGCCAAGCTGCTTATTCTGGATCACCGCCTGGGCGCCGAAGGTGCACCGACGATTGATCTGCGTTCTTTTACTTTGCCGGCCGACCCTTCGCTGCCGCGTAAAGCCGTTCAATAAGGAGTCTGTCTGTTGAGCGCTCATTCTCACGATCATGGTCACCACCACGGCCACCATCACCCTCATCACGGTGATGAACAGGCGGCGGGTCCTTTCCCTTGGCGGCGTATGGCCTGGGCGGTGTTGCTGGTGCTGTTCGCGGTGGCGGCGGCGAGCCTGGTGCAGGTGCGCTCCGGCGAAGCCACGGTGATTACCCGCTTCGGCAACCCGTCGCGGGTGTTGTTGGAACCGGGCCTGGGCTGGCGCTGGCCGGCGCCGTTCGAAGCGGCGATCCCGGTGGACTTGCGCCTGCGCACCACCTCCAGCGGCTTGCAGGATGTGGGCACACGCGACGGCCTGCGGATTATCGTGCAGGCCTATGTGGCGTGGCAGGTGCAGGGCGATGCCGACAATGTGCAGCGCTTTATGCGCGCGGTGCAGAACCAGCCGGATGAGGCGGCGCGGCAGATTCGCACCTTCGTCGGCTCGGCACTGGAAACCACGGCGGCCAGTTTTGACCTGTCGAGCTTGATCAACACCGACGCCAGCCAGGTGCGCATCGCCGATTTCGAGGCGCAGTTGCGCCAGCAGATTGATCAACAATTGCTCACCACCTATGGCGTACGAGTGGCGCAGGTGGGGATCGAGCGCCTGACGTTGCCGTCGGTCACGCTGACCGCCACCGTCGACCGCATGCGTGCCGAGCGTGAAACCATCGCCACCGAACGCACGGCCGTGGGCAAGCGCGAGGCCGCGCAGATTCGCTCCGCGGCTGAGCGTGATGCGCGCATCGTGCAGGCCGATGCCACGGTGAAAGCCGCCGACATCGAAGCCCAGTCGCGGGTCGAAGCCGCGCAGATTTATGGGCGTGCCTACGCCGGCAATCCGCAGCTGTATAACCTGCTGCGCTCCCTGGATACCCTGGGCACGGTCGTGACCCCCGGCACCAAAATCATCCTGCGCACCGACGCCGCGCCCTTTCGCGCGTTGGTGGACGGGCCCAAGGACGTTCAGCCATGACCGAGCGTGACAGCCCGGACAGCCCCTGGATCCAGGCCGGGCGCCTGACGTTCCTGGCGTTGTACGCGGTGACGGTGTTGGCCGCATTGGCATGGGCGTTTTCCAATGTGCGGCAGATCGACCCGCAGAACCGTGCGGTGGTGCTGCACTTCGGCGCCCTCGACCGCATCCAGAATGCCGGGCTGCTGCTGGCCTGGCCGCAGCCGTTCGAGCAGGTGGTGTTATTGCCGGCGGCCGACCGGGTGATCGAGCGTCGGGTGGAGAACCTGTTGCGTTCCGATGCGGCGGTGCAGGCTGATCGTGTGGCCAGTTTCGCCACGCCCTTGAGCGATGCCCTGGCCGGCTCCGGCTACCTGCTGACCGGCGATGCCGGAGTGGTGCAGCTGGATGTGCGGGTGTTCTACAAGGTCACCGAACCCTACGCCTTTGTGTTGCAGGGCGCGCATGTGCTGCCGGCCCTGGATCGCCTGGTGACCCGCAGCGCCGTGGCCCTGACGGCGGCGCGCGATCTGGACACGATCCTGGTGGCGCGCCCCGAATTGATCGGTACCGACAACGGCGCCGCCGAGCGTCGCGAGCGGCTGCGGGGTGACTTGGTGCAAGGCATCAACAAGCGCCTGGCCGAGTTGGCCGCCACCGGTCTGGGGCTGGGCATCGAGGTGACGCGGGTCGATGTGCAATCGAGCCTGCCGGGCCCGGCGGTGAACGCATTCAACGCCGTACTCACCGCCAGTCAACAAGCCGACAAAGCCGTGGCAAACGCCCGGACCGAAGCGGAAAAACTCACCCAGACCGCCAACCAGCAGGCCGACCGCCTGGTGCAGGTTGCCCACGCCCAGGCCAGTGAACGCCTGGCCAATGCCCAGGCGCAAACGGCCACGGTCGCCAGCCTGGCCCAGGTCAAAGACCCGGGCTTGCTGTTGCGCCTGTACCGCGAGCGTATGCCGAAGATTCTCGGCCAGGCCGGTTCGGTGACCACGGTCGATCCTAAAGACGACTCCCGCTTGATCATCCAGGGAGCCGAACAATGAGCGCACCCATGCTGACCTCCGCCGAACAGCGCAGCGCTGCCCGACAATTGACCCTGGCCATGCTCGCCCTGGGCTTGCTGACGCTGGGCCTGGTATGGCGCTGGCTGGCGCCGGACCAGACGGGCGTCAGCCAGTTGCTGCTCGGTGTGGCCTCGTTGCTGGTGGCGGTGCCGGTGATGCGCTCGGCCTGGTACAGCCTGCGTTTTCCCAGCCTGCATGGCATTACCGACCAACTGATCGCCCTGGCGATGCTCGGCGCCTGGGCCACCGGCGATCTGCTCACCGCCGCGCTGCTGCCGATCATCATGATCTTCGGCCACGTATTGGAAGAGCGCAGTGTGATCGGCTCCCAGGAGGCGATTCATGCCCTGGGCAAACTGACCCGCAGCCATGCGCGGCGGGTGCAGGCCGACGGCAGCATCATCGAAGTGGATAACGGCACCCTGAGCACCGGCGATATCGTCGAGGTGCGCGCCGGTGATCGGGTGCCCGCCGATGGCGTGGTGCTGTCGGGCCAGGCGAGCCTGGACACGGCGCCGATCACCGGTGAGTCGGTGCCGTTGGAAGCTAGTGTGGGTGTGCAGGTGTTTGGCGGGGCGATCAACCTCGATGGCCTGTTGCGCCTGCAAGTGACACGTACCGGCAATGAGTCGACCCTGGGCAAAGTCATCGCGCTGATGCAGAACGCCGAACGTTCCAAGCCGCCGATCACGCGGCTGCTGGAGCGTTACGCGGGCAGCTATATGGTGTTGGTATTGCTGCTGGCGGCAGTAACCTGGTTTGTGACCAATGACGCCCAGGCGATGCTCGCGGTGCTGGTGGCGGCGTGCCCCTGCGCCCTGGTGCTGTCGGCACCGGCGACGGCGATTGCCGGAATCGCCGTGGCGGCCCGGCATGGGATCCTGATTCGCAGCTCGGCGTTCCTCGAAGAGTTGGCGGACCTGACCTCGCTGGTGGTGGACAAGACCGGCACCCTGACTTTTGGCACCCTGCGTTTGCAGTCCATCGAGACCTCGTCGACCGATCGCCAGGCGCTGCTCAACCTGGCGGCCAGCCTCGGTTCGGCCAGTAGCCACCCGGTCAGCCGTGCGTTGGCGGGGTTGGCGACTCAGGCGCAACTGCTGGCGCTCACGGATATTCGCGAGCGCCAGGGCCTGGGCGTTGTGGCACAGACCGAGCAGGGCGAAGCGGCGTTGGGCCGTCCCGAGTTGTTCGAGCAATTGGGTATTGTCACGACGACGGTGCCCAACCATGACGGCCCGATTGCCGGGCTGGCCCTGAACGGGCAGTTCCTGGCCTGGCTGCTGCTGGCCGACAGCGTCAAGCCGGAGGCGCGCCAGGCCCTGCAAGAGTTGCGGGATTTGGGCCTGGGTCGCCAACTGCTGCTGACTGGCGACCGTCAAAGCGTGGCCGACAGCCTGGCGCTGGACGTGGGCATCAGCGATGTCGAAGCCCAGGCGTTGCCGGAAGACAAGCTCAACCGCGTGCTGGGGGAAATCGGCAGCGGCTTCCGGCCCATGGTGGTCGGTGATGGGATCAACGATTCCCTGGCGCTCAAGGCGGGCGTGGTCGGCGTGGCCATGGGCGCGGGCGGGGCGGACATTGCGCTGGCCTCGGCGGATGTGGTGTTGATCGGCAGCGACCTGCGGCGCCTGGGCACCTGTGTGCGCTTGAGTCGCCAGTGCCGGCGTACGTTGCAGGTCAACGTGGTCATCGGCCTGGGCTGGACCCTGGCCATCGTGGTGTTTGCCGCCTTTGGCTGGTTGGGCGCTGCGGGGGCGATGATTGCGGCGGTGTTGCATAACCTCAGCACCTTGCTGGTACTGGGCAATGCCGGGCGTTTGCTGCGGTTTCAGGAGCCGCTGTCGAAGCTTGAGGATTAATTTCAGAAATATTTGCACACGGCTGTAACGCCGATAAGGGGCCTCACTCTAGTGCTGTGTCGAGACTGGGCAATCCGTTCAGACCGACGCCACTACCGATCATGAGGAATACGAGAATGAAGATTAAATCCGCTGCTGCTGGTGCTGCCCTGGCGATGGCCGCCGCCACCATGTTTGCCGGTGTTGCGACCCAGGTACAAGCCGCCGATGCGCAAGTGCATTGCTACGGCGTGACGTCCTGCAAAGGCATGAACGACTGCAAAACCGCTGAAAACGCCTGCAAAGGCCAGGCGGTGTGCAAGGGCCACGGCTTCAAGGCCATGACCAAGGCCGCCTGTGACGCAGCGGGCGGCAAAGTCGGCGAATAACCGGCAAACGAGTGCAACCGCAGCGGCAGCCCCCACCGCTGCGGACACTTTGCCCAGGAGCGAGTCATGTCCGCGTCCCTTCCAAGTCTGGGTTACGGCCTGGGTTTACGCAGTGAGTACTACCAGCAGATCCTTGAACAAGCTCCGGCCGTGGATTGGTTCGAAGTGATCTCCGAGAACTATCTGGTGCAGGGCGGTAAAGCCTTGTACTACCTGGATGCGATAGCCGAGCGTTACCCGTTGGTGATGCACGGTGTGTCCCTGTCCATCGGCGGCCCCCACCCCGTCGACATGGACTACCTGAAACACCTCAAGCAGCTCGCGGAGCGCATCCAGCCCGCGTGGATTTCCGATCATTTGTGCTGGAGCCGTGGCAGCGCGCACCAGTTGCATGACCTGCTGCCCCTGCCTTACACCGAAGAAAGCCTCTACTACGTAGCTGCTCGCGTTCGCCAAGTGCAGGATGTGTTGCAGCGCCCGCTGGTGCTGGAAAACGTCTCCAGTTATGTGCGTGCCAAGGCGGATGAATTCACCGAATGGGAATTCCTCAATGCCCTGGCCCACCTGTCGGGCTGCCAGTTGCTGCTTGACGTTAACAATGTGTATGTCAGTGCGCGCAACCATGGCTTCGATGCCTGGACCTTTATCCGCAACCTGCCGCCCGACAGCATCCGCCAGCTGCATCTGGCAGGGCATATGGATTACGGCGACTACGTGGTCGATACCCACGACCATCCGGTGTGCGATCCGGTGTGGGCGTTGTATCAACAGACCCTGGAGCATTTCGGGCCGGTCTCAACGCTGTTGGAGCGCGATGACCATTTCCCGCCGTTCGAAGAGCTCCTCACCGAGCTGGAAAAGGCCCGCAAGCTAGGCGCCGCAGCCTTGGCCCGGAGGTCGTTATGCGCCTGATCGACTGGCAGTTGGCCTTTGAACAGCACCTGTCAGCGCAGACGCCAGATACCACCAATGGCTTTGCCGCCACGTTATTGGGTGGGCCGACGCTGGACGTGGACACCGGCCTGGCGATCTACCACAACGCTTATCTGGCACGGCTGCAGGAGGTGTTGCGGCACGACTTCAGCGCCATCCGGTATTGGCTGGGGGATGATGAGTTTGCGCTGCTGACGCAAGCCTATGTGCGTCGTTATCCCTCGGCTCACTACAGCCTGCGCTGGCTGGGCGAACGGTTTCCGGCGTTTATCCACGAGCACCTGGTGGCCGAGCAAAGTGCGCCGCTGGTTGAACTGGCCCAGTTGGAGTGGGCCTTCACCCTGGCGTTCGATGCGCCGCAGGGTGAGCCGCTGACCCAGGATGATATGGCGGTGCTGCCGCCCGAGGATTGGCCCGGTTTGCAGGTCTCCCTGACACCATCGGTGCAGCAGCGGCTTTGCCACTTCAACACCGTGGCCATCTGGCGTGCCAGCAAGGATGGCGCGGATTTCCCCGACAGCCACACCTTGGACTTCGCACAGATCTGCCTGGTATGGCGCGATCAGAATGTGTGCCGTTATCGCAGCCTGGGACCGGCCGAGGCGTTTGCGCTGGCGGGGATGGTGACGACCGGTTGGCGCTTCGCAGAACTGTGTGCGCAACTGGCAGTCACTTATGGAGAGGGTGCACCACTGCAAGCGGTGACATGGCTGAAACAGTGGATCCAGGACGGTTTGCTCCAGCGCCGGGCCCCATAGAAGAACGCTATCAAATCGATAGCCTCCTACTTTTTATCGGGATGGTCTACCCTCATTCCAGACGTCTGAAACAAGGGGGGACTACTCATGCTCGCGCAACTTCCACCGGCCTTACAGAATCTACAGCTGCCGCTGCGTCTTCGACTCTGGGATGGCCATGAATTCAACTTGGGCCCCGAGCCCAGTGTGACCATCGTGGTGAAGGACCCCACGGTCGTACCCAAACTGTCCCACCCCACGCTCGACTCGTTGGGCGAAGCCTTCGTCGAGGGCAAACTGGAGCTGGAAGGCTCCATCAGTGAAGTGATCCGGGTCTGTGATGAGCTCAGTCATGCCTTGGTCGAGGATGAGGGCGGGAGTCTGCCGGTGCGCTCGATTCACGACAAGGTCACCGACGCCGCGGCTATTTCCTACCATTACGACCTGTCCAACGCGTTCTACCAGCTCTGGCTGGACCAGGACATGGCGTACTCCTGCGGGTATTTCGAAACCGGCAGCGAATCCATCGACCAGGCCCAGCAAGACAAATTCCGCCACCTGTGTCGCAAGTTGCGCTTGCAGCCCGGCGAGTACCTGCTCGACGTAGGCTGTGGCTGGGGCGGGCTGGCACGTTTTGCGGCGCGTGAGTTCGGGGTGAAAGTGTTTGGTATCACCCTGAGCAAGGAACAGCTGGCATTGGCCAAGGAGCGGGTGAAAGCCGAGGGCCTGGAAGACCAGATCGACCTGCAACTGCTCGACTACCGCGATCTGCCCCAGGATGGTCGTTTCGACAAAGTGGTGAGCGTGGGCATGTTCGAGCACGTCGGCCACGCCAACCTGGCGCAATACTGCAAGACCCTGTTTGGTGCCGTACGCGAAGGCGGCCTGGTGATGAACCATGGCATTACCGCCAAGCACACCGACGGCCGGCCCGTAGGCCGTGGCGCCGGGGAGTTTATCGAGCGTTATGTGTTCCCCAACGGCGAGCTGCCGCACCTGGCAATGATGACTGCCGAGATCAGCGAAGTCGGGCTGGAAGTGGTCGATGTCGAAAGCCTGCGCCTGCATTACGCGCGCACCCTGGACCATTGGAGCGAGCGCCTGGAAGACAACCTGGAAGCGGCGGCGAAGCTGGTGCCGGAGCAGGCGTTGCGCATCTGGCGGCTGTACCTGGCCGGGTGTGCCTATGCGTTTGCGCGGGGCTGGATCAACCTGCACCAGATCCTCGCGGTGAAGCCTCACGCGGATGGCAGCCATGAACTGCCGTGGACGCGGGAAGACATTTATCGCTGAAAGTGAATGATTACTGTAGGAGCGAGGGGGACGCCTCGCTCCTACAGAATCGGTGAGATCAAGCGCGCCACCCGCATGCCCAGTTGCTGCAGGCGGCGGGTCTCGCGGCTTTCTTCCTGGCTCACTTCATGGGCCTGGGCGAAGTCGTCCAGCAGCATCTGTTCAACCTGCTTGGCGAAGGCTTCGTCGACCGTCAGCAACATCACTTCGAAATTCAGCCGGAATGAACGGTTGTCCATGTTCGCACTGCCGATGGCGCTGATCTCGTTGTCCACCAGCACCACCTTCTGATGCAAAAAACCCGGCGTATAGCGGAACACCCGGACACCGGCGCGCACCGCCTCGATCGCATACAGGCTGGACGCGGCGTACACGATGCGGTGGTCGGGCCGCGATGGCAACAGCAGGCGCACGTCCACGCCCCGCAGGACCGCCAGGCGCAGGGCGGCGAACACCGCTTCGTCGGGGATGAAATACGGGCTGGTGATCCACACGCGCTCGGTGGCCGCATGGATGGCCTCGACGAAAAACAGCGAACAGGTTTCATAGGGATCGGCCGGGCCGCTGGCGAGCAATTGGCAGAGCACGCCGTCTTCGGGGTAGGCGTCCGGCAGGATCAGCGGCGGCAGCTCGCGCGCAGCCCAGAACCAGTCCTCGGCAAACGACTCCTGCAGGCAGGCCACTACCGGGCCGGTAACTTGCACATGGGTATCGCGCCACGGCGCCAGCGGCGGTTTTTTGCCCAGGTATTCATCGCCCACATTGTGCCCACCGACAAACCCGGTGACACCGTCCACCACCACGATCTTGCGATGGTTGCGGAAGTTGACCTGGAAACGATTGAGCCAACCGCTGCGGGTGGCGAACGCCTTGACCTGCACCCCGGCGTCGCGCAGCGATTGCACGTACTGATGGGGCAGGGCGTGGCTGCCGATTCGGTCGTACATGACGTAGATGCCCACGCCTTGGGCAGCCTTTTCCTTCAACAGCGCCTGTAACTGACGACCGAGTTCATCGTCATGAATGATGAAGAACTGGAACAGCACGGCGGTTTTGGCATTGCGAATGGCGTCGAAGATTGCACTGAAAGTGGCCTCGCCGTTGATCAGCAAGTGCACTTCATTGTTTGCCAGGCACGGCATGCGGCCCAGCTTGGGCATGGCGCGCAACGACGCGTAGGCACTGGAGTTGCGCGCGGCGAGAGCCTCCTCGACCCACGGGCGCCAGTTCAGCTCGGTGATCGCGGTGTGCATTTCCTGGTTGGCCTGGCGACGGGCCTGGATATACGCGTCGAAGGTGCTGCGGCCAAAGATCAGGTAGGGGATCAAGGTGAGATAGGGCATGAACATCAGTGACAGGGCCCAGGCGATCGAGCCTTGGGCGGTCCTGACGGTCAGCACCGCGTGGATCGCGGCGAGAGTCCCGAGCAAGTGCAGCGTGGCGATGAAGTAGGCGAGCAGGTGCGGGCCAAAGAAATCCATGGACGACGGTACTCCAGACAATCCAATGCCTAACAGACCATGAACGGCTGCGAATGTCGCTATTTTATTTGCCGTGCAACACTGGCACTTTTGCGGCGTCTAACGCCCACAATTGCCCAGGAGTTACCCGATGAATGCTCGTCTGCTTGGTTTGGCCATGGTTGTAGGTTTGTCGTTGCCGCTGGCAGCGCAGGCGCAGATGCTGGCGCCGGGCTTGTGGGAATTGACCACCAGCAATATGAAAGTCGATAACCAGGACCTGCCGGACCTGTCGCTGATCCTCGGTCAGCTCAAGCAACAGATGACCCCCGAACAGCGCGCCATGCTGGAAAAACAAGGCATCACCATAGCCGGCAAAGGCGTGCAGGTGTGCCTCACCCCGGCACAAGTCGCCTCTGATTCGATCCCCCTGACCGACCCGCAATCGGGCTGCAAACAGGAAGTGACCGACAAGACCGGTAACCAGTGGAAATTCCGTTTCAGTTGCCCGAAAGCCCAGGGCACCGGCGTCGCTACCTTCCAGAGCCAGAAAGAATTCACCACCACCGTCAACGGCACCTTCAATGCCACCGGCGTTCAACAGAAGGGCAGCCTGGATACCCACGCCCAATGGCTGGGCACCGATTGCGGCACGGTCAAGCCTCGCGCTTAACGCAGAAAGTACAGCGGTAAACCCTGGCAGCTATCGACCACCTGGCCGTTGTGCCAGGCCAGGTGGCCGGAGACCAGGGTGGTGCTCACGCTGTGGCGAAAGCTGCGTTCGGCGAACGGCGTCCAGCCGCAGCGGGCAAGAATCGGCTCGTCCCTGACCGGTTTTCCTTCGGGCTCCGGTTTGATCAGCACCAGGTCGGCCCAATACCCTTCGCGCAGGTAACCCCGGTCCGGGATGGCAAACAGGTCGGCGACACGGTGGCTGGTCTTGGCCACCAGGGTGGTCAGGGGCAGCAGCCCATCGGCCACCAATTCCAACAACGCTGGCAGCGCGTGTTGCACCAGGGGCAGACCCGCGGGCGCTTCACGATACCCCAGCTGTTTTTGCGCCCAGGTATGCGGCGCATGGTCAGTGCCAATCACATCCAGACGATCACTCAGTAAGGCCAGGCGCAGGGCGTCGCGGTCGGCGCGGGTCTTGATCGCCGGGTTGCATTTGATCTGGTGGCCGAGGCGGTGATAGTCACGGTCATCGAACAGCAGGTGGTGCACGCAGACTTCAGCAGTAATGCGTTTTTGCGCCAGGGGTTTGTCTTCGAACAATACCAACTCGCGGGCGCTGGTCAGGTGCAGTACATGCAGGCGTGTGCCGTGACGCTTGGCCAGTTCCACCGCGAAGGAGGATGAGCGATAGCAGGCTTCGGCATCGCGGATCAGCGGGTGGGCGACGGCGGGGATCCTGTCACCAAAGCGCTCACGCATGCGCTGCTCGTTGGCTTGGATGCTCGGCGTGTGTTCGCAGTGGGCCAGCAGAATGGTCGGCACTTCGGCAAACAGCCGTTCCAGGATCCGTGGGTGGTCCACCAGCATATTGCCGGTAGAGGCGCCCATGAACACTTTGACCCCGGCCACTTCGCGCGGGTCGAGGGCGGCGACGGTGTCGAGGTTGTCGTTGCTGACCCCGAAGTGAAAGCCGTAGTTGGCCACCGAGTGCAGGGCCGCGCGGCGCTTTTTATCGGCCAGGGCTTCCAGGTTCAGCGTGGCCGGGTTGGTGTTGGGCATGTCCATGACGCTGGTGATGCCGCCGGCTACCGCTGCGCGGGACTCGCTGTAGAAGCTGCCCTTGTCCGGCGCGCCGGGGTCGCGAAAGTGCACCTGGTCGTCAATCATGCCCGGCAGCAGCCACTGCCCGTGGGCGTCGATGGACACGGGCGCGGCATTCCCGCCGATGCTGCTGGCGATCTTTTCGATACGGCCATGGGCGACCAGCACGTCGGCGTCGAATTCCTCGCCTTCGTTCACCAGGCGGGCGTTGCGGATCAGCAGGCGGCTCATGGCTCAGAACTCGTTTTGCAGGGCTTTGTAACCGCGCACCAGGTCGACGTTGGTACGTGCCACGTCTTCGGAAAACTCCGAGGCGCTGACACTCACCGGCGGGAATTGCGACAGGTCGGTATTCGGCCCGATGCGGGTGGTGGAGGGTACGTAGAAGGCGGCGGGCAAATCACGGCCGTCGACCACCGAGTTGTGGCGTACCACGCAGCCATCGCCGACGGCGCAGTTGAACAGCACGCTGTTGAAACCGATAAACACCCGGTCGCCGACGGTGCAGGGGCCGTGGACGATGGAGCGGTGGGCGATGGATGTGAATTCGCCGATGGTCACGGCGGCGCCGGACTTGGAGTGGATGACCACGCCGTCCTGGATGTTGGAATTGGCGCCGATGGTGATCGGGTCCATGGCGCCGCCGGCGTCGACTTCGTCGGCGCGGATCACGGCGTAGGGGCCGACAAACACGTTCTCGCCGATGATGACTTTGCCGCAGATGATCGCGGTCTTGTCGACGTAGGCCGATTCGGCAATCACCGGCAGATCGCCGGAAGGGTTCTTGCGGATCATGCAACTGGCTCCGTCATGATGTGAACGTAGGCGCCGTCGATGGCGTTGTAGAAACAGGTGGGGCGGCCGGTGTGGCAGGCCGGGCCTTGCTGGTCGACGATCAGCAGTACCGCGTCGCCGTCACAATCCAGGCGCGCTTCCACCAACTGTTGCCAGTGGCCGGAGCTTTCGCCTTTGCGCCACAGCTGTCGACGCGAGCGCGACCAATAGCAGACCTGCCCGGTATCCAGTGTTTCGTTGAGGGCCTGGCGGTTCATCCAGGCCAGCATCAGCACTTCGCCGCTGCCGTGTTGCTGGGCGATGGCGGCGATCAGACCGTCGCTGTTCCACGGCAGGGCGTCGAGCACGGCGGCGAGTGGAAAGCGGCTGCCAACGGCAGCCCCTTCCAGTTCGAGCATGCTCAGGGTCACGGCTTGCTCAACGCTGCGCACAGGGTGTTGAGGTTGTACTCGAACAGCCCGGTGAAGGTGCTCGCCGGCCCTTCTGCGGCCAGGGCGTCGGAGTACAGCGTGCCGCCAATCTGCGCACCGCTTTCATCGGCGATCTGTTTGAGCAGGCGCGAGTCCTTGATGTTTTCCATGAACACGGCCTTGACGTTGTCCTTGCGAATCTGGGTGATCAGCGCTGCGACTTCGGCGGCCGAAGGTTCACGTTCGGTGGACAGGCCTTGCGGCGCCAGGAACTGGATGCCATAGGCCTGGCCCAGGTAACCGAAGGCGTCATGGGAGGTGACGATGCGACGGTTACCCGGTGGCAGCGCGCCGAACTTGGTCTTGGCTTCGGCCAGCAGGCGGTAGATTTCTTTCAGGTAGGCCTGGCTGTTGCGCAGGTAGTCGGCCTTGTTGGCCGGGTCGGCAGCCACCAGCGCCTTGGTGATGTTGTTCACATAGATTTCGGCGTTGGCCAGGTTGTGCCAGGCGTGCGGGTCGGGGATGGTTTCGCCGTCTTCCTCCATGGTGTGGGAAATCACACCTTTGCTGGCGGTGACCACCGTGGCCTTGGTTTCGGTGCTGGTGACCAGGCGGTCCAGCCACGGCTCGAAGCCCAGGCCGTTCTTGATGATCAGCTTGGCCTTGAGCAGCGCCTTGGCGTCGTCCGGGGTTGGCTCGTAGGTATGGGCATCGGCGTCGGGGCCGACCATGTTGCTGATCTGGATGTGATCGCCACCGATCTGGTGGGTGATGTCATCGAGAATACTGAAGCTGGTAACCACCTGGAGTTTGTCGGCGGCCTGGGCCATCGACAACGGCAGCAGCAGACTGAACAGCACGAGTAGAGCGCGCATCGGGAAACACCTCATTGGGATGTAAGCAAAGGCGGGCGGCGCAGCAAGCCGTGCACCGGACCGAAGACCACGGACAGCAGGTACCCACCGCCAGCCACCAGCACAATCGCCGGGCCGCTGGGCAGCGAGAAGTAGAACGACAGCAATAAACCCAACCACACCGACAGGCATCCCAGCACCGCCGATACCGCGATCAACACCGGCAGGCGCCGGCTCCAGAAGCGTGAAGCGATGGCCGGCAGCATCATCAAACCCACCACCATCAAGGCGCCGATGGCCTGGAAGCCAATCACCAGGTTCAGGACCACCAGGGTCAGGAACAAGCCGTGGGCCAGGGGGCCAAGGCGGCTGACGGTTTGCAGGAACAGCGGGTCGAGGGTGTCCAGCAGCAGCGGTTTGTAGATCAGCGCCATGGCGATCAGGCTGAACCCGGAAACCCAGAGCATGCCGGTCAGGGTGGTTTCGTCGACGGCCAGGGCCGAGCCGAACAGCAGGTGCAGCAGGTCCAGGCGCTTGCCGGCCAGACCCAGGATCAACACGCCGGCGGCGAGGGAGATGGGGTAGATAGCCGCCAGGCTGGCATCTTCGCGCAGGCCGGTGCGGCGGGTGATCCACGCCGACAGGCCGGCCATGCCCAGGCCAGCGCCCAGGCCGCCGATGGTCAGCGCGGGGAGGCTCAAGCCCGCGAACCAGAAGCCCAGTGCGGCGCCGGGCAATATGCCGTGGGCGACGGCGTCACCGATCAGGCTCATGCGGCGCAGGATCAGAAATACGCCGAGCGGAGCGGTGCTGCAGGCGAGCACCAGCCCGCCGATCAGGGCGCGACGCATGAAGACGAAGTCGAGGAAGGGCATCCACAGATGGGCGGCGAAGTGCATCAGGCCACCTGCATGTGCGGCTGCGGGCGGATCAACTCTTTGCTGGAACCGAACACGCAGCCGCTGCTTTTGATCTGCACCACTTGTTGGGTGTGTTGGCGTACGGAAGCCAGGTCATGGCACACCACCACCAACGTCCGGCCTTCGGCGTGCCAGGCGTGGATATGGCTCCAGCACAGCGCCTGGCCTTCTTCGTCCAGAGCGGCATGGGGCTCGTCAAGCAGTGACACTGGCGACTCGGCAAGGCTCATGCGAGCGAGCAATGCGCGTTGTAGTTGGCCGCCTGACAACGCCATCAGCGGGCGCTGTTCCAGGCCACTGAGGCACCAGTCTTCCAACACTTTTTGCAGGCGCTCGCTTCTTTGCTGCGGGGTGAGGCGCGTGCCCCAGAAGCCGGCGGCGACCAGTTCTTGCAGGCTGATGGGGAACTGGCGGTCAAGGTGTTGTTGCTGTGGCAGGAACGACAGGCCACCTCGGCGTGGAACATCCACGGTCACTTTGCCCGCCAACGGTTTTTGCAGGCCGGCGATGACTTTGAGCAGGCTGCTTTTGCCGCAGCCGTTGGGGCCGATCACGCCGGTGAGGCTGCCTTTTTCCAGGGTGAAATCCACGGCGGGAGTGAGCGGTTGGCCAGGGGCGCCCCAGCGTAAAGCGGTGCAGGTGATCATGCAGGGTTTCTCGTCCAGCGGCTTTCAGCCACGGCATCGTGCGCGTGCAGGCTTTCGGCGTGGATCACTTTGAGGTGGAAGGCTTTGACCGCATCCGAGCGTTTCAAGGCGAGGTTAAGGCGGCGGGCGGCGTCTTCGCAGAACATCAGGTTCTGCCCGTTGGCCAGGGCGAAGGCTTGTTCGTCCGCGCGTTTTACGGCGGTTTGTACGGCGGTGCCGAGGGCGGCTTCGGCCGCGTTGATCAGCTCGGTCAGCGCCAGATGCTCGCCTTGCAGGTGCACGTGCAACTGCGCGCTGCTGCGCTGGCTGTGGGGCGTGGCGACGATACCGTTGGCGCTGCCGAGCCAGGACAGCACGTCTTCATGCTGCAACGGCGTGTTACCGAAGTCTTGGAGAAATTGCTGCTGAATCAACTGCCTGGCGAGGGCGGCGGAACAGGGGCAGGTTGAAGAATAGGTAACGTCAATTTTTAGTTCCACGTGGAACATCTGGTTTTCCAGGCGCGCTTCGATGCTCACCGGGTAGCCCTTCCAGCCGGCCAATGGGCTGACCAGTGCTGGGCGTTTCAGCAGTAAATTCGTGTGCAGACGCAGGTAGGCGTTCTTAGATAAATCTTCATGACTGTCGAGAAACCGCTGCAGTACATTGCGCAGAAGTGCAGGCGTAACGGGCTGCTGTTCGAGCATCTCCAGTGCCAGGTACAGGCGTGACATATGAATGCCACGGGCGGCGCCATCGTCCAGGCTGACGCCGGCATCGGCGCTGGCGCTCAGGCGTTGGCCGTCAATGAGGATCGGCAGGGCGATGCCGCACATGCCCACCCAGTCGAGTGGCAAGGCTTGGCGTGAAGCCTGCGCGGCAATATCCGGCAGAGTCAGCGCATTCATAAGCAGGTCCATCGTTGGAAATAATTCGACATGTTATAGTATAACAATAGAATCGACGATGAATTTTCTGCCCCGGCCTTTTTTCACTCATGTGGAGTACGGACGCTCCTCCATTTGCGGTATTTGTCATGCACAGACGTCAGCTCCTCAACCTGCTCCTGGCCAGCCCTTTGTTTGCTTTGCCGTTCGCCGCCCACGCGACCCAGATCCGCAATGCACGCCTGTGGCGCTCGGACGATAAGCTGCGCCTGGTGTTCGACCTTAGCGGCCCAGTGCAATACAAGACCTTCTCCCTGACTGCTCCGGAACGCCTGATCATCGACCTGAGCGGCGCGGGTCTCAGTGGTGACTTTTCTCAACTTGAGCTGAAGAACAGCGGGATCACCTCGATTCGCTCGGGGCATTTCGGCAAGGCGGATACGCGCATCGTGCTCGACCTTGCCGCGCCGATGCAGCTCAACAGCTTTGTATTGCCGCCTCAGGACGGGCAGGGGCATCGCCTGGTGCTGGACCTGACCAGCGCCACCCGTGCACCGCGTCAAATCGCGGCTGAGGCGGTGCCCTTGGTGGCCGCGGTGAACAAGGCGCACCCCAAGCGCGACATTATCGTGGTGGTCGACCCCGGCCACGGCGGCAAAGACCCCGGCGCTGTCGGGTCCAAGGGCCAGCGCGAAAAAGACGTGGTGCTGTCTATCGCCCAACTGCTGGCCAAGCGCTTGAAGCGCGAAAAGGGTTTTGACGTGAAACTGGTACGTAACGACGACTTCTTTGTGCCGCTGCGCAAGCGTGTGGACATCGCCCGTCAGCACAAGGCCGATATGTTCATCTCGGTGCATGCCGATGCCGCGCCACGGCTCACGGCCTCGGGCGCCTCGGTGTATGCGCTGTCGGAGGGCGGCGCGACCTCGGCCACGGCGCGCTTTATGGCCCAGCGTGAAAACGGCGCGGATTTGCTGGGCGCCACCACCTTGCTCAACCTCAAGGATAAGGACCCGATGCTGGCCGGGGTGATTCTTGATATGTCGATGAACGCCACCATCGCCTCCAGCCTGCAACTGGGCAGCTCGGTGCTGGGGAGTCTGCAAAGCATCACCAGCCTGCATCAGAAGCGTGTGGAACAGGCGGGGTTCGCGGTGCTCAAGTCACCGGACGTGCCGTCGATCCTGGTGGAGACCGGCTTTATCTCCAATGCCCAGGACGCCCAGCGCCTGGTGACGGCGCGTCATCAACAAGCGGTTGCGGATGGCTTGTTCGAAGGCCTGAAAAATTACTTCCAGAAGAACCCGCCGATGAACAGCTATATGGCCTGGGTTCAGGAACAGAAGAATGCCCAGGCCTAACAGCCGGTAATTCGGCTGCACGTGAATTTGGCAGTGGCGCCACCGGAGCTGGAAAACCGGTTGATCGTAGTCCAGCCCACCCGCCGTGTGTAACCGACCCATGCCTCTCCATCCGACGCCAGGCCGGTAAAGAACGTCAGTTGCCCGTAGCGGCTGTTGGTTTGTGCCCAATAACGTTTCCCGATCACCTCGAAACCACGCAAATACATGGTGGTGCCCACCGTAGCCACGCTGTAGGCATTGCCCAGGGGGTCCACACAGGCCAACAGGTTGGCGCTGCGCGTGCACGTGGCCAGCAAGCTTGGCGCTTGGGCACAGGCAGGCCCTGCGACTGCCAGTAACAGGGCGCACACCAGGTATTTCATAGGGGGGCTCGGGGCTGGGAAGTGTTCAAGCATTGCGCCCTTCATCGTAATGAGCAAGGGGGATTGGCTTATTTGTATTGTTATACTATAACATAAATGCACAGCCTGACCCGTGAACCGCTCCCCATGACCGAACAAGACCTGCTGGCCCAACCGCCCGCCGACTACATGAATGAAGCCCAGCAGGGCTTTTTTCGCGAACTGCTGCTGACTCAGCGCCATGAACTTCAAGCGCGCATCGAGGGCGAATTCCTGGTGCTGCGCGAGCAGGAGCCCAACAGCGACCCGGCCGATGTGGGCAGCGCCGAAGAACAGCGCCAGTGGCAACTGCGCTTGCTGGAGCGGGAAAAGAAGCTGCTCGACAAAATCGACGACGCCCTCGAGCTGCTGGCCCGCGGCGAATACGGCTGGTGCCGCGAAACGGGCGAGCCCATCGGCCTGCAACGCCTGCTGCTGCGCCCCACCGCCACCCTGTGTATCGAAGCCAAAGAACGTCAAGAGCTGCGCGAACGCCATAAACGGGCGATTTGACCGGCCAACCCTGATGAGGATTACCTGATGCCCAATCGTCTCCCCGTTACCGTGTTGTCCGGCTTTCTCGGCGCCGGTAAAAGCACGCTGCTCAACTACGTCCTGCGCAACCGCGAACACCTGCGCGTGGCGGTGATCGTCAACGACATGAGCGAAATCAACATCGACGGCAGCGAGGTACAGCGCGACGTTACCCTCAACCGTTCCGAAGAAAAACTGGTGGAGATGAGCAACGGCTGTATCTGCTGCACCTTGCGTGAAGACTTGCTCGAAGAAGTCGGAAAACTCGCCAAGGAAGGTCGCTTCGATTACCTGCTGATCGAATCCACCGGTATCTCCGAGCCGTTGCCGGTGGCTGAAACCTTCACCTTCCGTGATGAAAACGAGCAAAGCCTGGCCGACATCGCGCGCCTGGACACCATGGTCACCGTGGTCGACGGCATGAACTTCCTGATCGACTACCAGGCTGCCGAAGGCCTAGCCTCACGGGGCGAAACCCTCGGTGAGGAAGACGAACGCTCGATCACCGACCTGTTGATCGAGCAGATCGAATTCGCCGATGTGATCCTGATCAGCAAGATCGACCTGATCAGCAGCCATGAGCGCGAGGAACTGATGGCGATCCTTGAACGCCTCAACGCCCAGGCGGAAATCATCCCGATGGTCATGGGCGAGGTGCCGCTGCACAAGATCCTCAACACCGGCCGCTTCGACTTCGAACGCGCCGCGCAGGCGCCGGCCTGGTTGCAGGAGTTGCGGGGTGAACATGTACCGGAAACCGAAGAGTACGGCATCGCCTCCACGGCCTACCGCGCACGTCGGCCCTTCCACCCGCAACGCTTCTTCGACTTTATCGACCGGCCTTGGGTCAACGGCAAATTGCTGCGTTCCAAGGGCTTTTTCTGGCTGGCCAGCAAGCACCAGGATGCGGGCAGTTGGTCCCAGGCCGGTGGCTTGATGCGCCATGGCTTTGCCGGGCGCTGGTGGCGCTTTGTGCCGAAAAGCCAATGGCCCCAGGACGAAGAAAGCGTCGCCGCCATCATGGGCAACTGGCAGCTCAGTACCGGCGACTGCCGTCAGGAACTGGTGTTTATCGGACAAAACATCGACTTCGCGCGGATGCGTGCCGAGTTGGACGCGTGCTTGCTCACCGATGAAGAACTGGCCCTGGGTGTCGAAGGTTGGCGCCTGCTGGCTGATCCGTTTGGTCCCTGGTATGAAGAGGCCGCCTGATGCTGGCACCGCTTATCCCTTTGCGCCCGATGGTTCGCCAGACCCGTGGTGAAACCCCGCTGGCGCTGTCCGATATTCTCGAAGACGGCGTGAACCTGGCGCTGTGGCAGCGCCAATTGCCGTTGCATATCGCCGAGTTCGGCGCCTTGCTGGTGGCGCTCAATGAGCCGTTGGCCGAGTCCTTGGTGATCGAACTCAACAACGAAGACGCCGAGCCGAACCTGTGCGGTCTGGCATCCAGTTGCCGCGATCTTGAAGGCTACGAAGGTTTTGTCGCCGATGTGTCGTGGCTGGTCAGCGCCTTTGCGTGCCTGCTCGGCGCCAAGCGCATCGGTGTGCGCCTGCGGCTGCTGGATAAAGCCATGTGCCCGCGTTTTCACGTTGACCATGTGCCGGTACGGCTGATCACCACCTATGCCGGCATCGGCAGCCAGTGGTTGCGCGAAGGGGTGATGGACCGCCGCAAGCTCAGCCAACCGGACGCCGAACCGAGTGAGCGCATCGAACAGATCCAGTGCGGTGAAGTGGCCCTGCTCAAAGGCAGCAAATGGCATGGCAACGAAGATCACGGCCTGATCCATCGCTCCCCCGCGCTGAAAGCGGATGAGCGCCGATTGATTCTGACGCTGGATTGGCTCGCGTAACCGCGTAGGATCAAACCCTCTACACGGTCCGAACGATGGCACCCATGCTGCAGAACATTCCCACCCACGTGATTGCCGGGCCCTTGGGCGCCGGCAAGACCAGCCTGATCAGGCACCTGCTTGCCCAACGCCCGGCCAACGAGCGCTGGGCGGTGTTGATCAACGAGTTCGGCCAGATCGGCCTGGACGCTGCATTGCTGAGCCTGGATGACGATGGCATTGCCCTGGGTGAAGTTGCCGGTGGCTGCCTCTGTTGTGTGAATGGCGCACCGTTTCAGGTAGGCCTGGGCCGGCTGCTGCGTAAGGCCAAGCCGGATCGGTTGTTTATCGAACCCTCGGGCCTGGGCCATCCTGCACAGTTGCTCAAGCAGTTGCGCGAAGCGCCGTGGCAGCAGGTGCTGGCGGTTCAGCCCTGTGTGTTGGTACTGGATGCCCAGGCGCTGGCAGCGGGCAAACCCTTGCCGCCAGCGCAGCAGGAAGCGCTGGCCAGTGCCGGGCTGTTGGTGTTGAACAAGGATGAAGGGTTGGATGCTGCGCAACGCGAGGCCGTCGAACGACAGCTACCCGACCGCGATATTTATTGGACGCGCCAGGCGCACGTGCCGCTCGGCAAACTGCCAGGCTTGAATGCGCAGGCTGAAGCGGCTGTGGATAACTTTGCCGTGCCTAAGGGGCTGGCTCAATTGCCGGCTATCTGGAGCGATCCAGCAGTGCCGATCTGCCTGAGCCAGGCCCAGGAGGGCGGTTGGAGTATCGGTTGGCGTTGGCACCCGAGCCAGCAATTCGATTCCGAGCGTCTGCACCTGTGGCTGACATCCCTTGAGTGGCGCCGCGCCAAACTGGTTATCCACAGCCGTGATGGATGGATCTCGGCCAACGCGGTGGATAACAGCCCGCTTGCCTGGCAACCCAGCGAATGGCGTCGCGACTCACGTATCGAACTGATCTTCAGTGCACCCCAGGACGTAGCCGCATTGCAGGCCGCACTGGCTGCCTGTCGTTACTGACGGTTCTTGGTGGCGTGGTCCTGGCGCCATTGGCTCAGCTCGATCACATTGGCGCTGGGCAGTGCTTCCTTGACTTCGAACGGGTAGGGCGCCAGTTCGATCTGCGCACTGTGGGCGCCGAATTGCGTGATGGTCCCGCTGTGACGGGTCTCGCCCGTGACGGTGAACTCGAAATTGTAGATACGCGCCAGACGTCGCCGACCGTTGGCATCCTTCACAAAACCGATGCGCTTCAACGCCACGGCGCCGTCGAGCAATTCGATATCGAGCTTGGCGCAATGCTGCTTGACCCGCGCCAACGCCCGCTCTCGCAGGCCGTGGTTGTGCCATACCCAGGCGGCGCCGGTCGCCAGCAGCATCAACACGAAGATGTTTCCCAGGGTCAGCATGCGAAAAACTCCAACAAAGTGAGAGCAGCTTAACTGTGTCGTCGGTCTGTCGTACAGGCTGCGTTTAGTCGCATACTGCGCGGCCAGAATTTCAATGGCTTTACGGAAATCTCCTGCATGAAACGCACACCTCATCTGCTTGCGATCCAGTCTCATGTGGTCTTTGGCCACGCCGGAAACAGCGCCGCCGTGTTCCCCATGCAGCGGGTCGGGGTGAACGTCTGGCCGCTGAACACGGTGCAGTTCTCCAACCATACCCAGTATGGTCAGTGGGCGGGCGAAGTGCTGGCGCCGCAGCAGATTCCTGCGTTGGTGGAAGGCATTGCCGCCATCGGCGAGCTGGGCAACTGCGATGCGATCCTGTCTGGCTACCTGGGCAGTGCGGATCAGGGCCGCGCGATTCTTACCGGTGTGGCGCGCATCAAGGCCATCAACCCCAAGGCCCTGTACCTGTGCGACCCGGTGATGGGCCATCCGGAAAAGGGCTGCATCGTGCCGCAGGACGTCAGCGATTTCCTGCTGGATGAAGCGGCGGCCATGGCCGACTTCCTGTGCCCCAACCAACTGGAACTGGACAGCTTTGCCGGGCGCAAGCCGCAATCGCTGTTCGACTGCCTGGGCATGGCCAAGGCATTGCTGGCCCGTGGCCCGAAGGCGGTGCTGGTCAAGCACCTGGATTACCCGGGCAAGTTGCCGGATGGTTTCGAGATGCTGCTGGTAACCGCTGAGGGCAGCTGGCACCTGCGTCGGCCGCTGCTGGCGTTCCCGCGCCAGCCGGTGGGCGTGGGCGACCTGACGTCGGGGCTGTTCCTGGCGCGGGTGTTGCTGGGCGACAGTCTGTTGGCGGCTTTTGAGTTCACGGCCGCGGCGGTGCACGAAGTACTGCTGGAAACCCAGGCCTGCGCCAGTTACGAGCTGGAACTGGTCCGCGCCCAGGACCGCATCGCCCATCCTCGCGTACGTTTCGAGGCGACGCCGATCAGCCTGTAAGTACACAGAACCCAATGTGGGAGGGGGGCAAACCTCCCCCATTTTTGGTTGGACTTACAGCGCGTCAGCCTTGATTTCCTGGTAGCGCTTCTCGAGTTCCTGGCGGATCTGCCGGCGCTGCTGGGCCTGCACGAACCGGCGCTTGTCTTCACTGTTATGGGGTTGCAGCGGTGGCACGGCAGCGGGTTTGCGCTGGTCGTCCACGGCCACCATGGTGAAGAAGCAGCTGTTGGTATGACGCACCGAGCGCTCGCGGATGTTCTCGGTCACCACCTTGATGCCCACTTCCATCGACGTATTGCCGGTGTAGTTGACCGATGCAAGGAATGTCACCAGCTCGCCGACATGGATCGGCTCGCGAAAAATCACCTGATCCACCGACAGCGTCACCACATAGCGACCGGCATAACGGCTCGCACAGGCGTAGGCCACTTCGTCGAGGTACTTGAGCAAGGTGCCGCCATGGACATTGCCTGAGAAGTTGGCCATGTCAGGGGTCATCAATACCGTCATCGACAGCTGGGCGTTTCCGGGTTCCATAGCACACTCACGGGTTGTAGGCATTGGTTGGGGGGCACCTCTGCGGGTGCTGGGATCTTTGCAGCGCCATCCCTTACGGGACGCCGGTGGGCGGCTTGCCGTCACGCGTTCACCGATCTGTTTCCATATATTGCACCGGCTTTCCGGCGGAAGTCGCGGTGTTAACCTTCAAAAGCCCATCTCAGGGCATTTCTTACGATCAAGGCAGACTTTTCCTTCCGCACTTTGCGATTTTTCAAAGGCGCGTGCGGAAGTGGGAAAAGCGCCAGTACCCTCAAGGAGCCCCTCGCCATGCACGCCATCAGCTTTATCCAGGACTTGGCCGTGATCATGCTGGTGGCAGGGGTGGTCACCGTCCTGTTTCACCGCCTCAAGCAACCCGTAGTGCTGGGGTACATCGTCGCCGGCTTCATCATTGGCCCGCACACCCCGCCGTTCGGCCTGATCCACGACGAAGACACCATCAAGACCCTCGCCGAGCTGGGGGTGATCTTCCTGATGTTCTGCCTGGGCCTGGAGTTCAGCCTGCGCAAGCTGTTCAAGGTGGGGGCCACGGCGTTTATCGCGGCCTTCCTGGAAATCATCCTGATGATCTGGATCGGCTACGAGATTGGCCGCTGGTTCGACTGGAACACCATGGACTCGCTGTTCCTCGGCGCGATCCTGGCGATTTCCTCCACTACCATCATCGTGAAGGCACTCAATGACCTGAAGATGAAAAACCAGCGCTTCGCCCAACTTATTTTTGGCGTGCTGATTGTGGAAGACATCCTCGGCATCGGCATCATCGCCTTGCTCTCGAGCATCGCCGTCAGCGGTACGGTGAGTTCCGGCGAGGTGTTCTCCACGGTCGGCAAGCTCTCGCTGTTCATGATTGTCGCGTTGGTCATCGGTATTTTGCTGGTGCCGCGCCTGTTGGCCTACGTGGCCAAATTCGAAAGCAACGAAATGCTGCTGATCACCGTACTGGGCCTGTGTTTCGGTTTCTGCCTGCTGGTGGTCAAGCTGGAGTACAGCATGGTGCTGGGGGCGTTTCTGATCGGCGCGATCATGGCCGAATCCCGGCAATTGGTTAAGATCGAGCGCCTGATCGAGCCGGTTCGCGACATGTTCAGCGCGATCTTCTTTGTGGCGATCGGCTTGATGATCGACCCGCAGATCCTCCTGCAATACGCCTGGCCGATCGCGGTGATCACCGTGGCCGTGGTGCTGGGCAAGATGCTGTCCTGCGGCCTGGGTGCCTTTATTGCCGGCAATGACGGCCGTACCTCACTGCGCGTAGGCATGGGGCTGTCACAAATTGGCGAGTTTTCCTTCATTATCGCCGCGCTGGGCATGACCTTGCAGGTGACCAGCGACTTCCTGTATCCGGTGGCGGTGGCCGTTTCGGCGATTACTACGCTGCTCACGCCGTACCTGATTCGCGGCGCCGACCCTTTGTCATTGAAGATCGCCGCCGTGATGCCCAAGCGCCTGAGCCGGGTGTTCGGCATGTACGGCGAATGGTTACGCAGTATTCAGCCGCAAGGCGAGGGCGCCATGCTGGCGTCGATGATCCGCAAGATCATCCTGCAGGTGGGCGTGAACCTGGCGCTGGTGATCGCGATTTTCTTCGCTGGAAGCTTTTTCGCGGTGCGCATTGGTGGGTATCTGGAAGGTTGGATCAGTGATCCAAGCTGGCAGAAGGCGTTGATCTGGGGTGGGGCCTTGCTGTTGTCGCTACCGTTCCTGATTGCGGCGTACCGCAAGCTCAAGGCGCTGTCGATGTTGCTGGCGGAGATGAGCGTGAAGCCGGAAATGGCCGGGCGGCATACCCAGCGTGTGCGACGGGTGATTGCGGAGCTGATCCCGATTTTGTCGCTGCTGGTGATCTTTGTGCTATTGGCAGCCTTGTCGGCCAGTATTCTGCCGACCAACAAGTTGCTGGTACTGATTGCCGTGGTCACGGCGGCGGTGGCGGCCGTGCTCTGGCGATGGTTCATCCGTGTGCATACGCGGATGCAGGTCGCCTTGCTGGAGACGCTGGATAACCATAAGGATACGCCGGAGCACTAGTGGGGGCCGCTACGCGGCCCGGCGCGGGACAAGCCCGCTCACCACCGCAAGCCCGTTCGCCACGGGGGTCAGGTGTCAGCTTTCCAGCCAGACGTCCCGCGCCCAGTGCCACACCGATTCCCAGGTCTCTTCGGTGACGAGTTCTTCTTCGCCGGACCACAGCACCACGGTGCCGTCTTCTTCGACGCAGTAGTAATCGTCACCGTCCTGGCAGATCGGGATCATGCTGCGGTCAACACCGGCATCCCAGGCGTTGGCAGCCACGTCCGGCAGGTAGGTGTGGGATTGCGGGTCGGTGACGGTCACCGGCTCCAGGCTGCCGTACACCACATCGCTGACGGTCAGCAGGAATTCACGAAAGACAAACGGGATGTCGATGAACAGCTGTTCCTCGATTTCCACCAGTTGATCTTCGTCAGGCAACTCCAGAGGAACCGGGACCGGTTCATTGGCTTCACGCAATTGTTCGATGATTTCTTCCACGGCCGGGATCCTCTTGCTGATGGCGCGGTTTATAGGGGCGTTTTATACAGTAGCTCGCCATAAGTGCAACCGTGAAATAGAAAACCCCGGACAGGTCCGGGGTTTTGTTACGGCTTGCTCAAGCGCGTGGGTATCAGCCGTTCTGGCGGATACCGGCGACCAGCCATGGCTGGTTGTCGCCTTGGGCACGTTCCATGTTCCAGCTTTCGCTGAACGCTTCACCCTGGTCGAAACGCGAAGTCTTCGACACGCCACTGAAGGTCAATGTTGCGATGGTCTTGTCGGCGCGATCATCCACACCTTCCAGTTGCACGTGCAGGTCGTCGATATAGGTCGACTGGAAGCCGTCGCCCAGGTCGGCGCGTTCGCGCTTGAGGAACTCCAGCAGTTGCGGGGTCACGAACTCGGAGATCTTGTCCATTTCGTTGGCGTCCCAGTGCTGCTGCAGGGACTGGAAGTGGCTGCGGGCCGCTTCGACGAAACGCTCTTCGTTGAACCACGCCGGTGCGTTGATCACCGGGCGGGCTGCGGCAGGCGCTGCCGAACCACCGAAGATCGAACCCATGGCTGGCTTCTGCTCGAACACTTCACGCTGCATCGGCGCGCCGGCCGGAGCCATGTGCTCCTGCTGCTTGCGGCGACGGGCGGCGATGAAACGGAAGACCAGGAAGGCGATGACCGCCATGATCAGGATGTCGAAGATCTGCATGCCCTGGAAGCCGCCGCCCATGAACATGGAAGCGAGCAGGCCACCGGCCGCGATACCGGCCAGCGGGCCCAACCAGCGCGAAGCACCGCCGGCCTTGGCAGCGGCGCCGGCAGCACCGGCTGCGCCTGCGGTAGCGGCAGCACCGCCGGCACCGGCGGATGGAGCCATTTGGCTGGTCTGGTGAGTCGGCGCCGCGCCCGAGCTTTTGCCGCCACCGAAGCGTTTGGCGTTGGCGTCGAGGCTCATCGTCAGGCCGATGCACAACGCCATGGCGATGCTAAGAAAACGTTTCATAAAGGGAATTCCCATTTGTGGATTGCACGCGCGCCATGTTGCACAGGTGTAGTGACAGTGGCTAGCGACATAATGTTTCGGGCTTTTGCGTAAGACCGAAACAGAATGGTCTGTAGGACGTATTACAGATATTGGCCCGCGCTCATTAAAAACAAGGGCGGGCCAATAACCTTCATGCAGGCAAATGTTTCAGACCGCTTCGAGCTTCGCGTAGCCCATCATCAGCCATTTGCTGCCTTCGGCGAAGTTCACCTGTACCCGAGCCTGGGCACCGGCGCCTTCGAAGTTGAGGATCACGCCTTCGCCGAAGATCGCATGCCTGACCTGCTGGCCCAGGCTGAATGGGGTTTCCGGAATCTCGGAACCGGCGAACATGCTGCTGGAGTTCTGCTGCTGGCCCCCGCCGAACGGACGGCTGACGCTGTTGGACAGGCGCACTTCCTGGATCAGTCCCTTCGGCACTTCACGTACGAAGCGCGACACCTTGTTGTAGGTCTCGCTACCGTACAGGCGTCGGGTCTCGGCGTAGGTCATCACCAGGTTCTGCATTGCGCGGGTGATGCCCACATAGGCCAGGCGGCGTTCCTCTTCAAGACGGCCGGGCTCTTCCAGGCTCATCTTGTGGGGGAACAGGCCTTCTTCCATGCCCACCAGGAACACATACGGAAACTCCAGGCCCTTGGCGCTGTGCAAGGTCATCAACTGGATGCTGTCTTCATGCTCATCGGCCTGGGTGTCGCCGGCTTCCAGGGATGCATGGCCGAGGAAGGCGGCGAGCGGGGTCAGCTCTTCGTCTTCCTCGGTGTTTTCGAACGCGCGGGCGGCGCTGACCAGTTCCTCGAGGTTTTCTACCCGGGCCTGGCCTTTCTCGCCTTTTTCCGCTTCGTGATAGGCAATCAGCCCGGATTGCTCGATCACCGTCTGGGTCATCAGGTGCAGGGGCATTTCCGAACACTTGGCCGCGAGGTTCTCGATCAATTCGACAAACACCCCCAGTGCCCCGGCAGCACGGCCGGTCAGGCCTTTATTGGCGATGAGCAGGCGCATGGACTCCCACATCGACACATCGGCATGGCGCGCGTGGTCGCGAATCGCCTCGACGGTTTTCTCGCCGATGCCACGGGCCGGGATATTGATCACCCGCTCCAGTGCCGCGTCGTTGCCACGGCCTTCGAGCAAACGCAGGTAAGCCATGGCGTTCTTGATTTCCGCACGCTCGAAGAAGCGTTGGCCGCCATAAATGCGGTACGGGATGCGCTCGCGCAGCAAGGCTTCTTCCAGCACCCGCGATTGGGCGTTGGAACGGTACAGAATCGCGATATCGCTACGGGCAAGCCCGGTTTTCAGCGCGCTTTCGATGGTTTCCACCACGTAGCGCGCTTCATCGTGCTCGTTGAACGCGGCATACAGGTTGATCGCCTCGCCTTCGCCGCCGTCGGTCCACAGCTCTTTGCCCAGGCGCCCGGTGTTGTTGGCGATCAAGGCGTTGGCGGCCTTGAGGATGCCGGCGGTGGAGCGGTAGTTCTGCTCCAGGCGGATGGTGACCGCGTCCGGGAAGTCCTCGGAATACTGGTAGATGTTCTCGATTTTCGCGCCACGCCAGCCGTAGATCGACTGGTCGTCGTCGCCCACCACCATCAGGCTGTCGCCGCCCTTGGCCAGCAGGCGCAACCAGGCGTACTGCACGGCGTTGGTGTCCTGGAACTCGTCCACCAGAATGTGACGGAAGCGTTTCTGGTAATGGGCCAGCAAACCCGGATTGTCGCGCCACAGGTCGAGGGCGCGCAGCAGCAGCTCGGAGAAGTCGATGACGCCGGCGCGTGCGCAGGCGGCCTCGTAGGCTTCATAAATGCTGCGCATGGTGGCCAGGAACAAATCGCCGCTGGCCTGGATGTGCTGCGGGCGCAGGCCTTCGTCTTTCTGGCCGTTGATAAACCACTGGGCCTGGCGCGCCGGCCAGCGCTGCTCGTCGAGACCCAGCTCGCGGATCACGCGCTTGACCAGGCGTTGCTGGTCATCGCTGTCGAGGATCTGGAAGGTCTGGGCCAGGCCCGCTTCCTGCCAGTGTGCCCGCAATAGGCGGTGCGCCAGGCCGTGGAAGGTGCCCACCCACATGCCGGCCGGGCTGATGCCCATCAACTGCTCGATGCGGTGGCGCATCTCGGCAGCGGCCTTGTTGGTGAAAGTCACCGACAGGATCGAATGCGGGGACGCGTTCTCGACCTGGATCAACCAGGCGATACGGTGCACCAGCACTCGGGTTTTACCGGAGCCGGCACCGGCCAGGACCAACTGACGGCCAACGGGGGCCGCTACGGCCTGGCGTTGGGCATCGTTGAGGGAGTTCAGCAAAAGAGAGAGATCATCGCGCATCGACGCATTCTATGGGCCTAAGGGGGCTCGGGCAAATCCCAATGCCGGGTGGTCGACGCAAAACGTCTCGCGTGGTCCCGGCCGGGCAAACATTCTGGCAGGGCTGATGACCGGTAAGTCATGGGCCACAGCCCGCGCCGGGCCTCGCTCAAGGGGTCTGGCCCCAAGGTTTGCGGCTGTTCACAGGGTGACTTTTATGATCTGGAGCAGTTTGGCCCAAGCGCTTGCTTGTGTATGCTCCGTCGACGTTTCGGGCTCACCATTATAAGAACACTGCCTATGACTCTCAGCACCGACCTGCTCGGCCCCTCGGCGGCGCCCGCGCAGGTTATCCGCAAACATTACGCTACCGAGATGGCGGTCGAGCGCACACGCCTGCTCTATCAGGGCTCGTTGCTGCCCACCTTATTAATGCTAGTCAACGGCCTGGTCTGCGCCTGGCTGCTGTGGAACCCCAGGCAATACCTGCTCGACAGCGTCTGGCTGGTGTGGCTGCTGGCCCTGGTGGCCATGCGCGTGATCCAGGTGGCGGCCTTTGATTCGGCCATGCCCAGCCGCCAGGCCCAACCGATCTGGCGGCGCATGTTCATGCTCGGCTCGGCGGTCAGTGGCCTGACCCTGGCCACCGCGGCCATTGCCCTGGTGCCGGTGGACAGCTTTATCCAACAGGCCTGGGTGTTCGGCCTGATCGGGGCGGCGACGCTGTCAGCCAGTGTCGCCTACGCCGTGAGCCTGCCGGCGTTCCTGTCCTTTGCCTTGCCGTGCCTGGTGCCGGCCATTGCCTATCTGTTCTGGAATGGGGCGCCGCAGCAACAGGGCTGGGGTGTGCTCGGCCTGATCCTGCTGGCCTCCCTGAGCGTGGTGGCGTGGCAGGTCAACCGCCTGATCCAGCGTGGGCTGTTGCGGCGCTTCCAGAACCAGGCATTGATCGAGCATCTGCAGCAGGCACAGCAACGCAGCGAGCAACTGAATCAGGATCTGGTGCGCGAAGTCGAGCAGCGGCGTCAGGTCGAGCAGGAGTTGCGGGATGCGCAAATCGGCCTGCAGGACCGCGTGGCGCAACGCAGCCAGGAACTGGACGCCGCCAGCCTGGCCCTGAATAAAAGCGAGGCGCGCCTGGCCATGGCCCTGCAAGCCAGTGAGCTGGGCCTGTGGGACTGGAACCTGCAAACCGATGAGGTTCACCACACCCAGCTCAAAGAGCTGTTCGGCCTCGAGCCCGAGTACGTCACGGCCATGCTCGGCCACCTAAAGCCGCGCCTGCATCCCGACGACCTGCCGCTGCTCAAGCGGGCACTGGTGGAGCACCTCAAGGGGCGCACTGAGGATTACCAGGTGGAATACCGCGTGCGCCATGGGGATGGCCACTGGGTGTGGATCGAAGACCGCGGTCGCGCCGTGGAGCGTGCACCCAGCGGGCGAGTGATTCGAATGCTCGGCACCCGCCGCGACATCAGCGCCGGCAAGGCCCTGGAAGAGCAGCAGCGGTTGGCCTCGACCGTATTCGAGGCAGCCAGCGAAGGCATCGTCATCCTTGACCCGGACTACGCGCTGATCGCGGTCAACCAGGCTTTCAGTCGCGTCACCGGCTTTGACATTGATGACATGCTCGGCCGCAACGTCGTGGAGCTGCCCAGCAGCCGTGATGCCCGGCGCCACTTCCCGGTCATCCGCCAAGCCTTGCTCAGCCATGGCACCTGGCAGGGTGAGCTGGTGGAAACACGCAAGAACGGCGAGTTGTACCCGCAGTGGCTGCAACTGAATGTAGTGCGTGATGTTCGGGGAAAGGTCAGCCATATCGTGGGCTTCTTCGCCGATCTGTCAGCGCGGCGCGAATCCGAGGAGCGCATGCGCTACCTCACCCACTACGATGAGTTGACCGGCCTGGCCAACCGCTCGCTGTTCCGCGAACGGCTGCGCGAGGCCCATCAGCGTGTACGCCAAGGCGGGCGCAGCCTGGCGTTGCTGCATATCAACCTCGACCGCTTCAAGTTGCTCAATGACAGCCTGGGCCATGAAGTGGCCGACCAGTTGCTGCAAAAGATGGCCCGTCGGTTGATCAATGCCTTGCCCGAGGCCGACACCATCGCGCGTTTGTCCGGCGATGAGTTCGCCGTGCTGTTCGACGCCTACGGCAACCTGTCGAGCCTGGCACGGGTGGCCACGCGGCTGCTGGCCAAGCTGCGGGTACCGGTGACGGTGGAAGGGCATGAGTTGGTGGTGAGTGCGTCGATGGGCATCAGCCTGTTGCCGGATAACGCGCGGGAAATTTCTGCGCTGGTCAGTCAATCGAACATGGCCATGCAGCACGCCAAGCACCTGGGCGGCAATAACTTCCAGTTCTACACCGACAGCCTGCAAGCCAGCACCCTGGAGCGTTTGCAGCTGGAAAACCATCTGCGCAAAGCCATCGATGAGCGTCAGCTCACGGTGTTCTACCAGCCGAAACTGTGCCTGGCCACCGGCAAGCTTGACGCTGCCGAAGCGCTGATCCGCTGGGAGCATCCGCAGTGGGGCATGGTGCCGCCAGGCGACTTTATCGGCCTGGCCGAAGAAACGGGCCTGATCGTACCGCTGGGCGAATTCGTGCTGCGCCAGGCGTGCTGGCAGGCCTGTGAGTGGCAGCGCCAGGGGCTGCCACCGATCCGCGTGTCGGTGAATCTCTCGGTGCACCAGTTGCGCCAGGGCAAGCTGGTCAGCCTGGTGCGCCAGGTATTGGAAGAGACCGGCCTGGACCCGCAATACCTCGAACTGGAACTGACCGAGAGCCAGTTGCTCGACAGTGTTGAACACATCATTGCGACCTTCCAGCAACTGCGCGACCTGGGCGTGAAGCTGGCGATCGACGACTTTGGCACCGGCTATTCATCCCTCAGTTACCTCAAGCGTATCCCTGTGGATTACGTAAAGATCGACCAGACCTTTATCCGCGGCCTCGGCCAGGGACGGGAAGACGCCGCCATTACCCGAGCGATCATTGCGATGGCTCACGGTCTGGCGCTCAAGGTGGTGGCCGAAGGCGTGGAAGATCAGCAGCAGCTGGATTTCCTGCGTACAGAACGATGCGATGAGGTGCAGGGCTACCTGATCAGTCGGCCGATGGAGGCCGAAGGGCTGGCAGATTTGTTACGCAACAATGCAGATTTTCCCTGAAGACAGTCCGCACGCCCATATGGCTACAAGGCAGCTGCCCGCTGATTCAAAGGGCATCAGGGCGATTTAGTGATGCATCGGGCGGGCAAAACGGCAATTCTTGTAGTATAACTACAAGCTTGCTACATCCCTGGCCCTGCCAATAACAAGAGTCCTGCCCTTTGAACCTGTTGCAACATATCGCCCAGTCGCGCCACCTGTTACGCAAATCGGAACTCAAGGTTGCCGATCACGTGCTGCTTGACCCTGCGGCCGTGATGCACAGTTCCATGGCCGACCTGGCCCACAGCGTGGGCATCAGCGAGCCGACCATCGTGCGCTTCTGCCGCGCCATCGGTTGCTCCGGGTTCCAGGACTTGAAGCTCAAGCTGGCCCAGAGCCTGGCCGCCGGCGCGAGCTTCGGCCAGTTTGCGATCCACGAAGACGATTCCGTCGCCGACTACAGCCTGAAAATCTTCGACACCACCCTGCACACGCTCATGGAGGTGCGCGAGAAGCTTGACCCGGTGGAGCTGCAAAAGGCCGTGACCGCCATGTCCCAGGCCCAGCGCGTCGAGTTCTACGGGTTCGGTGCTTCCGGTGCCGTGGCTGCCGATGCCCAGCACAAGTTCTTCCGCCTGCTGCTCACCGCCGCGGCCTACAGCGACCCGCACATGCAGGCGATGTCGGCGGTGACCTTGAAGCCGACCGACGTGGCGATCTGCATTTCCCAGTCGGGCCGCTCCAAAGACCTGCTGATCACCGCCAACCTGGTGCGTGAAAGCGGCGCGACATTGATTACCTTGTGCCCGAGCCAGACGCCGTTGGCGGAGCTGTCCACGGTCAACCTGGCGATCGATGTGCACGAAGACACCGAGATCTACACCCCGCTGACGTCGCGTATCGCGCACCTGGTGGTGATCGACGTGCTGGCCATGGGCGTTGCCATGGCGCGGGGCCCGAGCCTGGTCAACCACCTCAAGAGCGTGAAGCGCAGCTTGCGCAGCCTGCGGTTGTCGCCCAAGTCCGTCAAAGCCCTCGACGACTGATCCAGGGCCATACACGCTCAAAATGTGGGAGGGGGCTTGCTCCCGATAGCAGTGGGTCAGTCAAAGAGAAATCTGCTGATGTACCGTAATCGGGAGCAAGCCCCCTCCCACATTTGGATTGTCTACCTATTCGTAAGATTCATCGTCCTGTAACCCCCGCGCCGTTAAACCGTCATCGCTACAACCCATCCTGTACTCCCCGTACTCGCATTGGGAGACTCCAAATGGCCCGGCCCTACGAAGACAGCAGCAGCTCCGTCAAGACCCGTCGTCAACAGGAAGACCAGCGCCGCATGGCGTTCCGTCGCGCAATCGAAGACCGCTGCGACCAGCGCCAGCTGCAGCAGAGCATCAGTGACTACCCGGAACTCCACTGGCAGGCACCCGCGGCTGCCCAGCGAAACGTTCAGCCAACGCGCTGATCTGCACCCGTTCGCTGCGGATAAAGCCCAGGAACGCATGGGCCACCGGTGACAGGCGCTTGGCCTTGGCCTGCACCAGGCACCAGCTGCGGTACAGCGGCAGTTCTTCCACCGGCAGCTCCTTGAGCCCGCCGGTGGCCAGTTCCATATTGACCGCGTGGCGCGTCAGCAAGGCCACGCCCAGCCCGGCACACACGCATTCACGTTGCGCCTCGGCCGAGGCCACTTCCACCGTCTGGGTGAAGTGCACGCGTTTCTCCTTGAAATACTCCTCGCAGGCCAGTCGCGTGCCGGAGCCCGGTTCGCGCAGCAACAGCGTGTAGGGTTCCAGGTCCTGCAAACGCAGCGGCCCTTGCAGGCTCAAAGGATGATCGGGGGGCGCCACGGCCACGATCGGGTTGTTGAGGAATGGCAGGAATTCCAGGCCCATGTCCTGGGGCACCATGGACATGATCACCAGGTCATCACGGTTGTCGGAGAGGCGGCGGATCACCTGGGCGCGGTTGACTACGGTCAGGTGCAGTTGCACCTCGGGATGCTGGCGTTTGAACGCCGCAAACAGGTGCGGCACGAAGTACTTGGCGCTGGATTCAATCGCGAGCTTCAACTGGCCCTGCAACGAGCCTTGCATGTCCGACAGCTGCATATCGAGGTTTTCCAGGCGCCCGAAAATATCCCGGCTGGCCCGTTGCAGGGCTTCGGCCGCCTCGGTCATGTAGAGCTTCTTGCCGACATAATCGAACAGCGGCTGGCCGACCAGCTCTTCGAGCTGGCGAATTTGCAGGCTCACGGCCGGTTGGGTGAGAGACATTTCCTCGGCCGCGCGGCTGTAAGAGCGCAAATCGCACACCTCATTGAAGATCTGCAATTGACGCAATGTCATACGCATCAGTGACTTACGCATTATTTAAATCCTCTCGCCCCAGGTCGACCGGCCAACTATAAGTCTTTACTTATGAGCGACCCAATAATTATTGATTTTTGTTAATCCCTCCACGGGCTTAGTGTGTGGCTGCGACTGGCTTGAAACATTTAGTCACGCGCCGACCCGGCTCCAGCGGGTCGAAGAACGCAGCAATCGGCTCAAGGGAATTTCCAAGTGATAAAAAAGATCCTGATCGCCAACCGTGGTGAAATTGCCGTACGAATCGTGCGTGCCTGCGCCGAGATGGGCATTCGCTCGGTCGCGGTTTACTCGGACGCCGACCGCCATGCGTTGCACGTCAAGCGTGCCGACGAAGCCCACAGCATTGGTGCCGAGCCGCTGGCCGGCTACCTGAACCCGCGCAAGCTGGTGAACCTGGCGGTGGAAACCGGTTGCGATGCGCTGCACCCCGGCTACGGCTTCCTGTCGGAAAACGCCGAGCTGGCAGACATCTGCGCCGAACGTGGAATCAAATTCATCGGCCCTTCGGCTGAAGTGATTCGCCGCATGGGCGACAAGACCGAAGCCCGCCGCAGCATGATCAAGGCCGGTGTGCCGGTCACGCCCGGCACCGAAGGCAACGTCGCCGACATCACCGAGGCCCTCACCGAAGGCGACCGCATTGGTTACCCGGTGATGCTCAAGGCCACCTCCGGTGGTGGCGGTCGCGGTATCCGCCGTTGCAACAGCCGCGAAGAACTCGAGCAAGCCTTCCCCCGCGTGATCTCCGAAGCCACCAAGGCGTTCGGTTCGGCGGAAGTGTTCCTGGAAAAATGCATCGTCAATCCCAAGCATATCGAGGCGCAGATCCTCGGTGACAGCTTCGGCAACGTGGTGCATCTGTTCGAGCGCGATTGTTCGATCCAGCGCCGTAACCAGAAGCTCATCGAAATCGCCCCGAGCCCGCAGCTCACCCCGGAACAGCGCGCCTACATCGGCGACCTTTCGGTGCGTGCGGCCAAGGCCGTGGGCTACGAGAACGCCGGCACCGTGGAGTTCCTGCTCGCCGAGGGCGAGGTGTACTTCATGGAGATGAACACCCGGGTGCAGGTGGAGCACACCATCACCGAAGAAATCACCGGGATCGACATTGTCCGCGAGCAGATCCGCATCGCCTCGGGCCTGCCGTTGTCGGTGAAACAGGAAGACATCCAGCACCGTGGTTTTGCGTTGCAGTTCCGCATCAACGCCGAAGACCCGAAGAACAACTTCCTCCCAAGCTTCGGCAAGATCACCCGTTACTACGCGCCCGGCGGCCCCGGCGTGCGTACCGACACGGCGATCTACACCGGCTACACCATCCCGCCGTTCTACGACTCCATGTGCCTGAAGCTGGTGGTCTGGGCGTTGACCTGGGAAGAAGCCATGGACCGCGGCCTGCGTGCCCTGGACGACATGCGCCTGCAAGGCGTGAAGACCACGGCCGCCTATTACCAGGAAATCCTGCGTAACCCGGAATTCCGCAGCGGCCAGTTCAACACAAGTTTTGTGGAAAGCCACCCTGAGCTGACCAACTACTCGATCAAGCGCAAACCCGAAGAGCTGGCCCTGGCCATCGCCGCCGCCATCGCCGCCCACGCAGGCCTGTGAGGAACATTCCAATGACTAAAAAAATCTTCGTAACCGACACCATCCTGCGCGACGCCCACCAATCGTTGCTGGCGACCCGCATGCGCACCGACGACATGCTGCCGATCTGCGACAAGCTCGACAAAGTCGGCTACTGGTCCCTGGAAGTCTGGGGCGGCGCCACCTTCGACGCCTGCGTACGCTTCCTCAAGGAAGACCCGTGGGAGCGCCTGCGCAAACTGCGCGCCGCGTTGCCTAACACGCGCCTGCAAATGCTCCTGCGCGGCCAGAACCTGCTGGGCTACCGCCATTACAGCGACGATGTGGTCAAGGCCTTCGTGGCCAAGGCTGCCGTCAACGGTATCGACGTATTCCGCATCTTCGACGCCATGAACGACGTGCGTAACCTGCGTGTGGCCATCGAAGCGGTCAAAGCCGCCGGCAAACATGCCCAGGGCACCATCGCCTACACCACCAGCCCGGTGCACACCGTCGAGGCCTTCGTGGCCCAGGCCAAGCAGCTGGAATCCATGGGGTGCGACTCGATCGCGATCAAGGACATGGCCGGCCTGCTGACCCCGTACGCCACCGGTGAACTGGTCAAGGCGCTGAAAGCCGAGCAGAGCCTGCCGATCTTTATCCACTCCCACGACACCGCCGGTTTGGCCGCGATGTGCCAACTCAAGGCGATCGAAAACGGTGCCGATCATATCGACACCGCGATCTCCAGCTTCGCCTGGGGTACCAGCCACCCGGGCACCGAGTCTATGGTCGCCGCCCTTAAAGGCAGCGAATTCGATACCGGTCTCGACCTGGAGCTGCTGCAAGAGATCGGCCTGTACTTCTATGCCGTGCGCAAGAAGTACCACCAGTTCGAAAGCGAATTCACCGCCGTCGACACCCGTGTGCAAGTCAACCAGGTGCCGGGCGGGATGATTTCCAACCTGGCCAACCAGTTGAAAGAGCAGGGCGCTCTGAACCGCATGAGCGAAGTGCTGGCTGAAATTCCACGGGTGCGTGAAGACCTCGGCTTCCCGCCGCTGGTGACCCCGACTTCGCAGATCGTCGGCACCCAGGCGTTCTTCAACGTGCTGGCCGGTGAGCGCTACAAGACCATCACCAACGAAGTGAAGCTGTACCTGCAAGGCGGCTATGGCAAGGCGCCGGGCACGGTGAACGAGAAGTTGCGTCGCCAGGCCATCGGCAGCGAAGAAGTGATCGACGTGCGCCCGGCCGACCTGCTCAAGCCGGAGATGACCAAGCTGCGCGGCGAAATCGGCGCACTGGCCAAGTCCGAAGAAGACGTGCTGACCTACGCCATGTTCCCGGACATCGGGCGCAAGTTCCTCGAGGAACGCGACGCCGGCACCCTTACGCCTGAGGTGCTGCTGCCTATCCCTGAAGCCGGCGGCGTGGCCCGTGCCGGTGGCGAAGGCGTGCCGACCGAGTTCGTCATCGACGTGCACGGCGAAAGCTACCGCGTGGACATCACCGGTGTCGGTGTGAAAGCCGAAGGCAAGCGCCATTTCTACCTGTCCATCGACGGCATGCCGGAAGAAGTGGTGTTCGAACCGCTCAACGAATTCGTCGGCGGCGGCAGCAGCAAGCGCAAGCAGGCCAGTGAGCCGGGGCATGTCAGCACGGCGATGCCGGGCAATATCGTCGATGTGCTGGTCAAGGAAGGCGACGTGGTCAAGGCCGGCCAGGCCGTGCTGATCACCGAAGCGATGAAGATGGAAACCGAAGTGCAGGCTGCGATTGCCGGCAAGGTGACCGCCGTTCACGTGGCCAAGGGCGACCGGGTGAACCCTGGCGAAATCCTGATTGAAATCGAAGGCTGATCCAGCCTTCGACACGACCGTTTAATCCTCGGGGGGGCAGGTGCCCCCCTTTTTTTTGCCGATTTTTTAATGGTCAACGGAGGGTGCGGCGCTCTGCTTGCGCTTGAAGCCGACAAAAATACCTTCAGGTTTGTAGAGCAGTTCAGGTTCCAGGGTGGTCAGGTTGCTGGTAACGGCGCTGAATGTTCCCTTGATGGATGCCGCATCCGCGATACGTAGCTGGCGCGTGAGCAGTGCTTCACTTTCCGGCTGTACATCAAGTTTCAGGGTGGCGTTATCCAGCGTTAACGTATTGCCGACTTTCAGCGTGGAGTGGGCTTGGTCCGCGCCCACTTTGAACGCCATGGTCGATCCTGGTTTGAGGTGCAGATCCTTCCTGATCCGGGTCCGTGGTGTATTTTCAGGATCGAGCAGCAGGGTACCCGCGACATTAAGGGAGTCGACGGTGCCGCCGGAATAGCTGCCGCCCGCATCAATATCCAGGGTCCCCTTGATAACGCTGCGGTTGGTCAAGGCAGCATCGCCGTACACCTTGCCGTGCCGATTGTCGTGCAGTGCACCGGTCAGTTCCCAGGCGCCCTTGCCGACCCACAGGTGTTGCATTCGGGTCGCACCTTCGAACGTGCCGCCTTTGGTGTCTTCGAGAACCACCTGGTTGGTACCGCTGCCGCCATCGACTTCGCCTTTGAAGCGGCTGCCATTTTTGACAACCAACAGGTCGTCACCGCCGCCCATGTCCAGGGCGACTCCATTGCCACCTGCAATCAGGCCATGGTTGATCACCTCATCGGCCTTTTCTCCCTTCAGGGCCACACCTGTGCCGGATTGGGCCGTGATGCTTCCTCGATTCTCCAGCCAGACAGAGGTAAGTCCGGAGCTGCTCAGGCCATGACCCGGTGAATTGATGTGCACGTCCGGGCTGTTGACGATGTCGACGGCTTTGATGATGTGTGACTTCTCAAGGTTGGACGGGGTTTGGGTGAGGCCGGCGATCTCGTCGATATTCATCCCGTCGCGGCGCGGGGAGTTAGGCGTGGTGATGACTTTGACAATATTGGTGTCGAGCTGGCCATTTGAGGCCTGGCGGGCGGCGTGCCCGAACGAGCGCGGAGTGGTTGGAGGCGCGGTGTGTGGCTCGGGTGCTGCGGCGGGCGGAGTGGCAGCCTCGGCGAAGGCGTTGGCGCTTTGTGCGAAAAGTGCACCAAGGGGAGGGAAAAACGAAAGTGTCGATATCATGATTTCCGGCCTCTTTTGTATAGGAGACCGGAGTGTAGCCAGCAAAAAGTGGTGCTTAATGTCAGCCTTCAAGACCTGTGTGAGTGTGAAGGTTCTTCAGTTTCTGTCTTAAAACGCGCTTTGCCATTGGCCCATTAGTCCATGGTTGCGGCTGTTGTCGCCCACTTCGGCGGTGTACGCGATGCTCAGGGTCTGGTGCTCCGAAAGACGCATGTCCAGCCCCGTGCGCAAGGCCAGGTTATCTCGGTCCAGCGAGGTACCGCCGATGCTGAACGCGCTGTTGAAGTCCTCGCGGGTTTCCCTGGCAAAGGATTGGCGTACGCGGCTGTTGGTGTCGCCATACAAGTGTTTCCAATGGACGCTCAGGTGCGGCTTGAGGGTGATCCGGTCGGCCACTGCGATGTCGCGGCTCAAGCGCAGGCCGAAGGTGCTGCTGAGGTTTTGCTGGGTTTGGGTGCCCACGTTCAACGCGCTATGGCCACCTTTCTCGGAGAAGCGGTCACGGTGATACCGCTGGAAGCCGATTCCGGCAAACGGTTCGGCATGCAAGCCGTCGGTGACGAACCGATGGCCCAGTTCGGCGAATGCGTTCTGGCTCTGGGCCTTGTACTTGCCCGTGAGGCGTTCGCGGTAATCGATGAAGTCGAAGTCCACACTGCGCGTGTTCTGCCCGGAATGGCTGCTGTACAGCGCGCCCAGGCGTAAAGCCCATGGACCGTCCTGGCGCACCGCATAGGCGCCCAGGTGCCAGCTGTCCACTTCACCGTTGAAATGCCGGGCGCTCAGGTCGCTGCCAGACTTGCCGCCCACCACGCCGACCCGCCAGGCGTCATCGATTGCTCCATCTGCACCCAGCAACAGGCCCTGGCTGCTTTGTTTCAAGCCGGCGCTGCCGTGTTGGGCATCGAGGGCACCGCTGCTGGCCAGGCCTTGGACCCAGACACGCCCGTCCTCACCGGTGTGGTTATCCAATTGGCGTATGGCTGTCAGCAGGCTGGCGTGCCAGCGTTTCATGCTGTTTTGAGTGGCCGTGCCCAGGTTGGCGTTCTGGCTGCCGGCCAATTGCTCCAGCAGCATACCCAAGCGACCTGGCTCCAGGCTGCTCAAGTACCGCCCGTAGTTTTCACGCTGGTACTTTTCCCAGTCACTCAACTCCTCCGATGCCAGCGCGGCATCCACTGCCGAGTCCAGCACGCGGGCAACGCTCAGGCCGTTACGACTGTTGGCTCGGTCGATGAAATAGAAGTCTTCGGGGGTGGGAGTGGCCGGGTCGAAATGAGTTTTCTGGTGATGTTTCGCAATCTGTTCGAACCACTCGCTGTCGGGTTGCATGTCTTCACGGGCCTGTGCGTACTGAGCACAGGTGGCCCCCAGCGCGAGCGTGATGGCGAGTACGAGTTGTTTCTGAATGAGTGGCATGTAAACCCACCTCCTGATGTATGAGGCGGGGAATTTAGCGGGGCACCCGGGGGATAACTGTCAGGCCAAGCACCGCGTGTTTGCGGGAGATGTCTCTAGTCCGATGCGATAAAAATTCAGCTCGATTGGCGCAGTAAGCCTGAGGGCGATAGTGACTTCAATGACCTCACTCTCGCCTCGCATACCCCTTGCCATAGTGCCGCTCCATGCGTGCCTGGATCAGTTCCAGGCCGAGGGACATCACCCAGTAAATGATCGCAGCGGTGGTGAGCATCTCGATATAACGGTAGCTGGAGCGCCCGTAGGATTGCGCCAGGAACATCACTTCCCACACGCCCATCACCGAGATCAGCGACGAGTCCTTGAGCATGGAGATGAACTGGTTGGTCGCCGGCGGGACGATGGTGCGCATGGCCTGGGGCAGGGTGACGTGCCAGAAGATCGCACTGTCGCGCATGCCCAGGGCCAATGCGGCTTCCCGTTGTCCATGAGGGACGCCCAGGATGCCGGCGCGGAAGATCTCGCTCAGGTACGCGCCGTAGTTCAGCGACAGCGCGATGATCCCCGCGACGATGGCGCCCGGCACCAGGCCCAGCTGCGGCAGGCCCAGATAGATCAGCAGGATCTGGATCAGCAACGGCGTGCCACGGAAAAACGACGCGTAGAAGCTGGCGATACCAAAGGCCACGGCACTTTTGGACAGGCGCCCGAGCGCGGTGATAAAGCCCAGCACCGACGAGGCGGCAATCGCACACAGGCACAGGAACAGCGTCAGCGCTGCGCCTTGCAGGAAGCCATTGGGTGCCAGGTGCAGGCCGACCAGGTTGGGCAGCTTGTCGAGAATGATCGAGAACTTCAGGTCAAAGCTCAGGAAGAAACTGGCAAACAGGGCGAACAGCGCCGCCCAGGTCAGGTAAAGCCGCGTGCGAAAGCCCAGCAGGGCGCGCGCAGGTTTTGGGGGAACACTCATTGGCTGATATCGGCACCGATCCATTTTTGCGACAGTTTGCTCAGGGTGCCGTCCTGTTTCAACTGGGCAAATACCTCACGCACCTTGGCGTCCCACTGGGCGTCGCCTTTTTCGATGGCGACCGAATTGGGTTCGGCGTACAGCGGCGTGCCGGCGAGCTTGAAGCGTTTGTCTTCGTTCAGGCGCGGCTGGGCGGTGACCAGGTTGGTGAGGATTGCATCCAGGCGTACACCGGCGCCCAGGCCAAGGTCCTGGAAGGCGACGTTATCGGTGTCGTACGGGGCGATCTGCACGTTCTCGAACGGGTACTGCAACTGGGTGTCCTCGGCGCCTTCGATCACCAGGTTCTTGTTCAGGTAGCTCTCGTAGCTGGAGGCGCTGGTGAGGCCGACTTTCTTGCCGCTCAGGTCCTTGGCGCCGTGGATGCTGTCATCCTTGGCATTGACCACGATCACGGCAGGGGAGGCGTAATACTCCACCGGGAAGTCGAAGACCTCGGCGCGGGCCTTGCTCGGGGTCATCGAGCAGATGCAGATGTCATAGCGACCGCTCCAGCGGCCGGCGGCGATCACGTCCCACGACGGCGTTTCCAGGCGCAGTTTCACACCGAGCTTTTGCGCGACAGCCTTGGCCACATCGACATCGAAGCCGTCGAGCTGGTTTTGCTCGTTGAGGAACGAGAACGGCGGGTAGCTTTCCATCAGCACGCCCACCAGTTCTTTTTTCTTCTCAACCCGGTCCAGGGTCGCGCCGCCAAAGGCTTGGGTGGAGGCAGCCAGTATCGTCAGGCCCAAGGCCAATAGCGGTTTAAGTTTCAAGGAGGCACCTGAATAAAAAAGAGGTTGTTATGAACCGAACGGAACGTATTAAATAGTTATAAGAACGACTCTCATAGTGAGTTATTTTCATAAGCTTATGAGTAAAAAGCATATGGGCGCAGTAAGCACAGTAATTCTGGACGGCGGCATGGGCCGTGAACTGCAACGCCGCGGTGCGCCCTTCAGGCAGCCGGAGTGGTCCGCGCTGGCATTGAGCGAAGCACCGCAGGCGGTGGAGGCGGTGCATGCGGCCTATATCGACAGTGGCGCCAACGTGATTACCAGCAACAGCTATGCGGTGGTGCCGTTCCATATCGGCGAGGCGCGCTTTGCTGCCGAAGGCCAGGCCCTGGCGGCGCTGGCGGGTGAATTGGCCAGACGGGCGGTGCAGGCTTCGGGCAAGGCCGTGCGTGTGGCCGGCTCGTTGCCGCCGTTGTTTGGTTCGTATCGGCCTGATCTGTTCGAGCCGCAGCGCGAGTCTGAGTTGTTGACGCCACTGGTGCAGGGCCTGGCACCCCATGTCGACCTGTGGCTGGCGGAGACCCAGAGCTCAATCGTCGAAGCGCGGGCGATTCATGCGGGCCTGCCGAAGGATGGCAAGCCGTTCTGGCTGTCTTTCACCTTGAAAGACGAAGACACCGACGAAGTACCGCGCCTGCGCTCCGGCGAACCGGTGGCGGACGCGGCCGAAGCCGCCGCGCAGTTGGGCGTGCAAGTGTTGCTGTTCAATTGCAGCCAGCCGGAAGTGATCGGCGCGGCGATCGATGCCGCACGCCAGACCTTCGAACGGTTGGGCGTGGCGATTCAGATCGGCGCCTATGCCAATGCCTTCCCGCCCCAGCCCAAGGAAGCCACGGCCAACGACGGCCTGGATCCCTTGCGCGAAGATCTCGACCCGCCGGGCTACCTGCAGTGGGCCGCGGACTGGCAAAAGCGCGGTGCCAGCCACTTGGGCGGGTGCTGCGGGATCGGGCCGGAGCATATTGCGGTGCTGGCCCAGAAGCTGGGGTAAGCCTTAAAGCGCCTGGCGGCGACACTCCGCCAGGCCCTTCAACTGCCCGGAACCTGCCTGGTTCGCCTCCGACAACCACGCCTCAAACCCCGCGCCCACCGTCGGCCATTCCGAATCCAAAATCGAATACCACGCCGTATCGCGGTTCTGCCCCTTCACCACCATATGCTGGCGGAACACCCCTTCAAAGCTGAACCCCAACCGCTCCGCCGCATATTTGGAGCGGGCATTGCCGTTGTTGCACTTCCACTCCAGGCGGCGGTAACCCTGTTCGAACGCGTATTTGGCCAGGAGGTACACCGCCTCGGTGCTTTTGGGTGAGCGCTGCATCGGCGCGCCGAAGGTGACATGCCCGATTTCGATACGGCCCTGGGCCGGGACGATGGACATCAGGCTGAGGATGCCCTGCACCTGGCCGGACGCACGGTCGACCACGCTGAAGAAATACGGGTCGCTGTTCGCCGCATGGTTGTTCAACCACGCATCAAACGCGGCGCGTTCGGCGAACGGGCCGTAAGGCAGGTAATCCCACAACTTGGGGTCGGCGCCGGGGCCTTCGAGGGCTTGCCACAGTTGGTCGGCGTGGCGGGCCGGATCGAGTTTTTCCAGGCGGATAAAGCGCCCTTCGAGCAGTTGCGCGGTGGGCGCCGGGGCGCCTTTCCAGTCGGCGAGGGAAGTGGACATGCTGCGCTCCTTAAAGACCTTTGCGAAATTGAATGAAGCCAGGGCGTTCGGCGATGCGCTCGTAGAGCTGGATCGCGGTGGCGTTGGTCTCGTGGGTCAGCCAGTGCACCTTGCAGCAGCCGTCGGCCTTGGCAGTGGCGTAGACGAACTCGATCAGTTTACGGCCGACACCGGTGCCGCGCTGGGCCGGGTCCACCAGCAGATCCTGCAGGTAGCAGGAGTTTTCGATGCTCCAGTTGGAGCGATGGTAGATGAAGTTGACCATGCCCACCGCCTTGCCGTCCTGCCAGGCCAGCGCAGAGTGGGTCGGCTCATGGGCATCGATCAGGCGCTGCCAGGTGCTTTGGCTGACGGCGTCCGGCAGTTCGGTGTTGTAGAACGTCAAGTACGCCTGCCACAGCGGCAGCCAGGCGGCGTGGTCGGTTGCGGTGACCTGGCGGATCTCGATCTGGCTCATTCTGAAACTCCTTGGGGAATAAAGCGCGCGAGGGTCTGGTCGCGTATATCGGCGCTGGCGGCCAGGCCGTCGCGCACGCCGGCGATGTCCGCCGCGCTGCGGTTCTGGCTGAGTTTGCGTTTGCCGATCAGGCGCTCGATCGGCAGGCTGAAGCCGACAATGGCCTTGAGCATGCCGTCAATGTAATCAGCCGGGGCGTCGCTGACCTTCCATGGCTGGGCGCGATTGTCCTCGTGGCGGTCAGTGAGGGCGCTGACCACGCCGAGCAGGCGCTCGGCATCGGTAAACACCTCGGCCTTGCCATAGGCATGCACCGCGATGTAATTCCAGGTGGGCACCACTTTGCCGTGCTCAGCCTTGGCCGGGTAAAACCCCGGGCTGATGTAGGCCTCGGCGCCGGCGAAGATCACCAGGGCTTCGCTGCCGTCTTGCAGGTCTTGCCACTGCCGATTGGCCTTGGCCAGGTGCCCGTACAGCGTGCCGTTGGGGCCTTCATCCGGGTTGAGCAGCAGCGGCAAGTGGCTGGCCTGCAGGCCTTGCTCGCCAAAGGTGACCAACTGCGCCAGGCGTGTGTGCTGGATCAGTTGCTGTATTTCGGGCAAGTCGTCGAGGGCAAAGGCGCGGGGTGTGTACATGAATATTTTCCTTGGCGAATGCCTGCATCCTAGGCAGGCTAATGGTTCGTTGTAAGAGCCATCTTCGGCCAATTTCATAGGTCCAATATGATGTCGCCCATTTCGCCGCCGCTGTCCTTCAACCCTGCCGGTATCGAGCTGGATCGACGCCAAGGCCTGACGCGCCAGCTTTATGAAGCCCTGCGTCAGCGCGTGTTGGATGGGCGCCTGGCCAGCGGTACGCGCCTGCCCGCCAGCCGTGACCTGGCCGCTGCGCTGTTGATTTCCCGCAACAGCGTGGTGCGCGCCTACGATCAGTTGTACGCGGAGGGGTTTATCGAAGGCCGTGTGGGTGACGGCACCTATGTCGCCCAATTGCCCACGGCAAAAAAACTATCCACAAAAGTATCCACAGGCTTATCAACAAGCTTATCCCCAGACTTATCCACAAAATGGACGGAATTGCCGCAAAACCTCGATGGCGAAGTTATCCACAGGCCGGCCTTGGGGCGGGTGCAAAATAACCATTTGCCACAGCCGCCGGCGGGTCCGCCCAAGGCATTTCGCGTGGGCGTGCCAGCCTTCGATCTATTCCCTTTCGAGGTCTGGGCCAAGCTCAACGGGGCGTTCTGGCGCAAGCCGGACCTGGCGCAGCTGTGCTATGGCGACCCGGCGGGTGACAGCCGCCTGCGCGGCTTGATCGCCGCTTACCTGCGCAGCTCACGGGGCATGCAATGTACGGCTGAGCAAATAGTGATCACCAGCGGTGCACAACAGGCAATCAGCCTTTGTGCACAGTTGCTGGTAGAGCCTGGTGACGGGGTGGCGGTTGAAAACCCGGGCTATCGGGCCGCCGGTCACGCGTTCGCCCTGGCCGGTGCCAACCTGCAGGGCGTGCCGGTGGACAGCGACGGCATCGATTGCCAGGTCCTGAATACCTTGGGTGATTGCCGCCTGGCCTATGTCACGCCCTCCCACCAATATCCGCTGGGCGTGGTGATGAGCCTGGCGCGGCGCCTGGAGTTGCTGGCCTGGGCCGAGCGCACCGGCGGCTGGATCGTGGAGGACGACTATGACGGCGAATACCGCTACAGCGGCGCCCCCCTGGCGCCGCTGGCGGCTTTGGACCGCAGCGGCCGCGTGCTGTACGTCGGTACCTTCGGCAAAGTCGCATTCCCGGCCTTGCGCCTGGGCTATCTGGTGTTGCCGCCAGGCCTGGTTGATGCTTTCTCACGGCGCCGTGCGGTGGATATGCGCCACTCGGAAGTCAGTACCCAGGCGGTGATGGCCGAGTTTATGGCGGCCGGGCACTTCCAGCGGCATATCCGCCGGATGCGGCGCGCGGCATTGAGCCGGCGCAATGCCTTGCTCGCCGGGTGGCCGCGTGGTCTGCCGGGGGTGGGCGAGTTGCCCGTTATCGCCGCAGGGCTGCACATGACCGTGCGCGTGGACAGCCTGGCCCGCGAGCAACAGCTGCTTGAGCAGGCCCGTGCCGTGGGTGTCGAAGTCAATGGTTTAAGCAGTTACTGGCTGGCGCACTCCACCACTCCGGCAGACCAGTGCGCCGGCCTGGTGCTGGGGTTTGCCGCCGTACCCGAGACGGCCGTTGCCGAGGCCCTGGCAACGTTGCGCAGGGCCTGGCAGCACGATTGACGGTCAGGTCTGGAAAAACAACGAGCGGGCCAGGATCGGGCTGATTTCACTGCGATAAATCGCGATCTGGTCACGGTCGCTCAAGCCCGTGCGGTGCACAGCGCCCCCCAGTTTCTGCTGGTCGCGGGTCTTGAGGTGGCCGGCGGTGTAGTGCTCCAGCGCCGCCTGGGGAGACTCATAGTGAAAGTGCGCATACCAGAGCACCGCATGGGTCTGGTGATCACGCACCTCGTATTCGTCCAGGTAGTTTTTGCCGGGGCCCTTGAGCCGCCGCCGCGTGACCACTTTGGCGATTTTCACCAGGCCCTGGCTGTGCAGCCACTCCACCCGTGCCGCCGTGGGTGGTTGTTGTTTGGTCATGCTGATGCGAGTGTTTGTGCCCATTTCGTATAGCCGTTGTGCGGCGTCATTGAGGCGACGGTTGAGGGCGGCGGCGGGCGGGCGGTCGCTTTCCGTGAGGTTGAGCCGGGTGAGCGCCTCTTCGATCGTGGCCATTGCGTGTTCCAGGCGTGCGGCGTACTGGTGGAACATCTCTTCGATTTCCACCGGAATACGCCCGGCTTTCTTCGCGTGGTCCAGGGTGCGCAGGGTGGCGGCGGGCTCTTCATTCAGCAGGCTCTGGGCGGTGTCGATGCTGGTGCCCAGGTCGATCACCTGGGGCTCTCGGGGGCTTGAGGGTGTGCTCTGGCGTTCAACCCAGACCCCAGGGGTTTTTTCGTGAAAGGTCGCGATGAGCTTGCCCGTCACCGGGGCCTTGACGTCCACCAGGCCGCTTTCGGCTTCACGGGGCTCGCCCACCACCACCCCGTTGAAGCGTGTCTTGATGACTTTGCGCTTGGGTGTCGGGGGGGCTTTTGATGGGCCAGGCTTGGGCTCCAGGGCTTTTCGTTGCCTGATCAACAGCGCCAGCTCATGCACCGCCTGTTGGTTGAATTCATCGATGCGTTGGCGCAGGTTTTCCAGGGGTTCTCGCTGCACCTGTTCCGGGTGTTCGGCGTGCAGGTCCAGCAGGCGTTGGTCGACAATCGCGAACTGGTCGACCAGGCTGTTGAGCACTTCAATACGCTCGTGCAGGTCGCTGATGCTGGTTTCCACCAGGGTCTCGATCCACGTTTGCACCGTGAGATCGGCGTTATCCACGATGTCATTGAGTTGCGCACGGGCGTCGGTGAAGGCCTCCCCGCTGCCTTCGCCAATACACAGGTAGCGGCTGAGGGTGAGTTGCATGGCCTTGAGGTCGTGCAGCTTGAAGTCGGGCAGGGCCTGCACGCTGGTCTGGATGACCTTGGCACCCTCTATGCCCAGGCTTTCCAACTGGCGATAGCGCGACTGCGCATACTCCATGCGGTTGATCATATCCAGGTTCAGCTTCGCCATCGTCTGTGCGATCTCGTTACGCTGCTTGATGTCCAGGGAGGTGAGGGCTTCCATGTCTTCCACCGACACCAGCAACTTGTCGCGAAAGACCGGCAAGCGTTCCGCGATGGCCGAGCGGGTCAGCAGCAGTTGTTTGTTCAGGTAGTCGATCATCGAACTCTGGTAGTTGGGTACCGAATCGATGACATTCAGCGAACGTAACTGGCGAATGGGCACGTCATAGTCGGCCAGGCGGCTGTCGACCTTGTCGAGGAACGCCTGGCGCTGGCGATCGGAGGAGGGCCCGGGCACCGGGTCTATCGCGGCGTGGGCCTGGGCGACTTCAGCTTGCCCGCGCCGTTCGTCAGCATCGAATTGGTTGAGTTTCTGCCGGAGGTCGGTGATCCGCGAAGGTACTTTGCCGCGAGCCGATTGCCGGCGATTCCTGAAACCGGCACCGCGCAGGCGCAGGCGAGTGTCGACAAACCATTGCCCGGCCAGGTTGCTCACCAGCAGCGGGCCGATGTGAGTGGGGCGGCCCGGATCGACGATCATGACATTGTCGTGCTCATCCACCGCCACCTCGAACCAGCGTGCGCCCACCGGCGCGTACCATTTATCGGCAAGCGCATAGAGATGCAGGTGCGGCCCTGTTTCCTTGACGGCTTCCCCCAGCCCGTCGGGCCTGGCCACTTTGAGGCGGTCCAGTGTGGCCCCCAGGCTTGTCGGAGAACGTTGGAGTGCGCCGCTGTTGTACAGCGGGCCTTGATGGCGAGCGGGCGGTTCGGCGTCGGGCAAGTCGGGGCGGCGCATCACGGGGATCCGGTGCTCCGGCGGCAGTCTGGTTTCAGGCGCCTGGGTCGGGGTGGCTTCCTGTTTCGGCAACGTGGCCTTGGGCGTCTTTCGTACCGGCGGATGGCGCAGGGCGACGTGCAGCACCAGGGCCATGCCCAGGTTGAGCAGCAGATCCACCTGGGCTGTCCAGGACACCTGCCCGTCAGGCTCCGGCTCCGCCTGGGCGGTCGCCTGCAGGTCGTCCATGATTTGCCAGATCCAGGCCGCGATGCCCACGGTGCGGCCCATGAATGGCAACGCCGCGCTGAAAATCAGCCAGCCGGCTTCTCGATAGCTTGCCCAACGTTTCCGGGCGTTGGACACCGATTGCCGCGTCGCCAATTCAACCATCGCGTTGGCGTTGTCCCTGAACAGCGTCGCCAGGCTGTCGTTGCCCACCACTTCGTCGCTCAAGGCCAGGGGGCCGCTCATTTGCACCACCACTTGCGGCTCCACCAACCCGCGCACCACGGTCCACGGCGAAGGTAATGCGGCAGGGAAGACATACTGCTCGTAGTTGAAGCGTACATCTTCGGCCAGCCAGGCCAGCACCGAGTCGCGCAGGGTGCGGTGATGCTTGATGGCATACAACAGGTTTTGCCGTGACGGGTACTGGATCAGCACCGGCTCCAGCAGTGGGCGGTACAACAGGCAAGGGCCTTGGGTGTGGTCGCGGGGGCCGATCACAAACATATTCGCCACCCCGTCCTGCGCCTGGCTGGTGCGCAGGGTGGGAATGAACGCCAGGCGCCGGATGACGATCTCTTGCCCCTCGACCTGCCGTTCATGGGCGTGTGCCTGCACCGCGGCAGCGATATAGCGATAACCGCGATCATCGATGCCGTGCAGGCCCTGGATTTTCCACTGCAAGGCCAGCAGTGGCAGTTGCACCCGCAAGTGCGAAGTGTAGAGGGTTTGCCGAAGCCTCGATTGAACGGGGTCGTCGAGCAGGGTGTGTTTGATCAGCGTCGGGTAACGCTCACCGATGTCGAGGGTTTCGATCACGTCCTTGAGGTAGTTGTACGTCAGCCATTGCGGCCCCTCGCCGCCGTTGTAGTGCACGCTGGGCGTACCGGTGGGCAGCCCGGTGAGGTTTTCCAGGGCCAGGTCGATCAGGTTGCGCCGGGTGATGTCACTGGTTCCGGGCAGCACGAAGGTGCCCCAGACCACCGGGCTTTCGATGCTGATCTCTATCTTGTCCAGGTTCAGGCTCGTGCCATTTGCATGGGCCTTGATCCGGTTTTGCAGTTGCTGCCGGGCGTAGTCGCGGATCGGCGGGATACCGTCCTGGAAAGACTGGCCGTGGTTGTGGGTATGCAGTTCGGCCAGCTCGATCACGTAACGGCTGTAGGTCGATACGTCCAGGTCCGAGGCATTGGCAAGCCAGTCGGGAAGTTGCTCGTGGATCTGGTGGATGCTCGACAATGAGTGATCGCTCAAGTCTTCAATCACCGGCAGGATGCGCGCGACGGCCTGGCCAGTGACGGCAGCCGTGGCGGGGGCTTCAAGGTCGGCGGAGCCAATTGACCCGATGGCCTGCAATTGCAGGGCGATCAGGTTGCACGCCAGGCTGTCGAAAAAATCCCCGGCGGGTTCGTACAATCGCCATTGCACGGTTACCTCCCCATCAGCTTGAGTCAGTGCCGCGGGCAAGGCTTCGCCGAGCTTTTGCAGTGACTCGAATTTCTCGTAGCCGTTGATCAGCGAATACGTCAGGACCCGCTGGCGTTGCTCATGTACCCCGATCAGCACCGCGATATCCGACAGGCCGACGTGAGTGGAGCGGTTGTTTTTAAGGCCATCTATATCGATCAGGTAAGCGTGTGTCTGGAATGTGTCGAAGTTCCGACGCTTGGCCCGGTCCGGAAAGTGGAACAACGTCCTGGCCATGGCGCAATCGTGTTCATCCCAGCCGTCCTGCGCGGTGACGTTCCAGACTTTGCGCAGGGAATGGGAGAGCGTTTGCCAGCGTGGGCCCGCCAGGCCGTTGGAAGCGTTCCAGTAATCAAGTTGCTGCTCCTGGAAGGCGGTAAAGATCAGCGCCGCCAGCTCATTGATCAGCCGCGCAATGGCATCGATCTGCACCGGCAGGTGCACGGCGGGCTTGGCCTCGGGCTCCAGGGTGAGGAAGTGTTCGCCGTCGATATAGATCACCGGCTCGGGCGCCAGGGCCTGGTTGGCCAGCACCGAGGTCAGCGATTGCGCGGTGGCGGGTGCGGATTGGATGACATCGCCAACGATGCGCCAGCGCGGCGTGATGACCATGGCCAGGTCAGGGTCGATAGCGAGTGTCGGGTATTGCTCCATGAGGGACGAACGCAACAGGTTGGCGGCGACGTCGCGGATCGACGGGCCGACGCTCAGTTGCGTCAGCAGCTCATAGCTGCTGGGCGGGCGATTGTTGCTAGGGGGTGAATCGTTGGGCATCTGCAGCTCCTTGGCCTGGGTCGGCATGAAGAGCTGCAAGGTAATTGGCGCTGCGGCCGGGCGGTCGGTAGATAAGTCATCGTGGCCGGGAAGCACTTCCCGGTCACGTTTGCTCAGGTCCCGGACTTGATCCTGGACCAGGCGCGGGTCCTGGCGCGTTCGGCGTCGCGTCCCAGGGGTTTCAAGGTATAGAGCGTGGCCATCGCGGCTTCGGTGGGGTACAGGTTGGGGTTGTTGCGGATCGCCGGGTCCACCTGCCCGGTAGCGTCTTTGTTCGGGTTGGGGTAGCCGACAAAATCGCTGATCGGCGCAATGACGTGCGGTTGCAGCAGGTAGTTGATGAAGGTGTAGGCGTCCTGGGGGTTCTTCGCGCCCTTGGGAATGGCGAGCATGTCGAACCAGATCGGCGCGCCCTCCTTGGGCAGGCGCATGTCGACGATCACGCCGTTCCTGGCCTCCTTGGCGCGATTGGCGGCCTGGGAGAAGCTGCCGGAGTAGCCGACGGCGACGCAGATGTCGCCGTTGGCGATATCGGCCATGTACTTGGAGGAGTGGAAGTAGGTGATGTACGGGCGGATCTTCAGCAGCAAGGCTTCGGCTTTTTCATAGTCCTTGGGGTTGTTGCTGTTGGGGTCCAGGCCCAGGTGCTGCAAGGCCAGGGGCAGGATCTCCGAGGGTGAATCCAGCAGCGCCACGCCGCATTGCTTGAGCTTGCTGATGTTCTCCTCCTTGAAGATCAGGTCCCAGCTGTCCACCGGTGCATTGGCGCCGAGTGCGGCCTTGACCTTGTCGGGGTTGAAGCCGATCAGGATGGTGCCGTACATGTAGGGCACGGCGAATTTGTTGCCCGGGTCGTTGGCCTCGATCAGCTTCATCAACTTGGGATCGAGGTGGTTCCAGTTTGGCAACTGGCTGCGGTCCAGGGCCTGGAACACACCGGCCTCGATCTGTTTGGCCAGGAACACATTGGATGGCACCACCACGTCATAGCCGGAATTGCCGGTGAGCAGCTTGGCTTCCAGGGCTTCGTTGGTGTCGAAGATGTCGTAGACCAACTTGATCGACGGGTTTTGGGCCTTGAAATCTTCCAGGGCCTTGGGGGTGATGTAGTCGAACCAGTTGTAGACCCGCAGGGTTTTTTCTTCAGCGTGGGCGGCGGTGCTTAATACGGCGGCGCAGAGCACAAGCGACTTGAGCATATTCATCAGGCAGTCCCCTCAAAACCTTCGAGCACGTTGACGGCATTGATGCCGATTTCTTCTACCGCGTAGCCGCCTTCCATCACGAACAGCGTCGGCTTGCCCAGGCGGGCGATACGCTTGCCCATGGCCAGGTAGTCGGGGCTGTCGAGCTTGAACTGCGAGATGGGGTCGTCCTTGAAGGTGTCGACGCCCAGGGATACCACGATGATGTCGGCGCCGTAGCCCTCAATCGCCTGGCAAGCCTGTTCCAGTGCGGCGCACCAGGTGTCCCAGCCCGAACCGGCCGGCAACGGATAGTTGAAGTTGAAACCCTCTCCGGCCCCGTCGCCCAGCTCATCGGCATAGCCGAGAAAAAACGGAAACTCGGCTTCCGGGTGCCCGTGGATCGAGGTGAACAGCACATCGCTACGCCCATAGAAAATCGATTGGGTGCCGTTACCGTGGTGGTAATCCACGTCGAGGATCGCGACTTTCTGGTGGCCCTGGTCGAGAAATGCCTGGGCGGCGATGGCGGCGTTATTGAGGTAGCAATAACCGCCCATCAAGTCGCTGGCGGCGTGGTGTCCCGGTGGCCGGCACAGCGCGAAGGCACTGTGGGCGCCTTGCTGGATCTCCCGTTGCGCGGTCAGCGCCACCTGCGCCGCACTGTAGGCCGCCTGCCAGGTGCCGGCGGTAATCGGCGCGCCGCCGTCGAAGCTGTAGTAACCCAACTGGCCGTGCAGGCTGGTGGGCAAGACAGCGCGCAGGGTGCGGGCGGGCCAGGTATAGGGCAGCAGGTCGCCGTCCTGGCCGAACTCGACCCAACGGGCCCAGGCACCTTTGAAAAAATCCAGGTACTCGCGGCTGTGGATGCGTTGCAAGGGGGCCAGGCCAAAGTCCTGCGGCGCTTGCACCGGGCCGAGCTGGCGGTCCTTGACCCGCTGCAGCACATGGTCGGCGCGGGCGGGCATTTCGAAGCAGGGCATCAATTGCCCGTCCATCAATTCACAACGGCCGTGGTGCAGATGATGATCGTCCGAGTAGATTGTCAGCATTGTTGTTGTTCTCCGCAGGCTGCTTGGGATGCCTTGCAGTGTTGCGGCGTGGGCAGGTTTGGAGAACGGCAGGAGCGGCCAAAAGGGGATAAATATGGCCAAAGCCTGTGTCCGTTATTCGCCCCATGTCGGTGCGCGCGACTCAAGCGCGGAACTGACTCGGTGCCACGCCGCTCCAGCGTACGAAGGCGTGCCTGAAACTTGCGGTTTCACTGAAGCCCAACTGCTCGGCGATGCGATAGATCGGCAGTTGGTCCTCGCCCAGCAACTGCTTGGCCCGCTCGAAGCGTAACTCGTCCAGCAGTTCCTGATAGCTGCAACCCAGGTCATGCAGATGCCGGCGCAAGGTGCGCGGCGAACAGTTCATCTGCCCGGCCAGGCCATCGATGCCGGGGGCGGCGTTCAATTGGGCGGCCAGCAATTGGCGTACCCGGCCGAGCCAGGCCTGGCGCCCGGTGAATTCGGTGTTCTGTTTGCGGCAGCGCTCGCCCATGGCGCGGTGGGTGATGGGGTCGGCCAGCGGCAACGGCTGGTCGAGCCAGTGCCGGTCGAAAGCGAAGGCATTGGCACTGGCGGCAAAGGCAAGAGGGCAATCGAAGTGCTCGGCATAACGTGCGCGATAGTCGGGGGCGCGGTGTTCGAAACGCGCACCGAGCAACGGCAGGGCATGGCCCAGCAGATCGTCACAGATGACCTTCAACGACACCAGGCAGAACTCGACATTGAAGGTGGCCAGCGCCGGGTTTTCCCGATACCCGTCGGCGGTGAACCAGATGCGCTGGCCGTCGTCTTCCAGGCTCAGCTCGAAAAGTGTTCCCAACAGCGCCGGATAGCGCAGGGCCAGGCGCAAAGCGTCACCGAAGGTGGCACTGGTCAGCAGCGCATAGCCGAGCATGCCGTAGGATGACACGTGCATGCGCCGGCCCAACTCCAGGCCGATATCGCGGCGCAGGGCCACGGCATTGGCACATACGCGCATCTCCTGGTTGGTGGTGATGCGCGTGTCGGCGCGGTTCAGGTCGGCGCCGCAGATACCGCTGCCGGCCAGCAGCACGTCGCGGCTCACGCCCTCGTCCCTGAAGGTGTCGAGTACCAGGGAGACGGCGTTGAGCGTAGTCAGGTGCGAGTGCAGCATGGGGGAGTCCTGCCAGGGTTTGCCCAGAGGCAGCAAGGAGTGTGCCGCTTACTTGTGGTCAAAAAATAGCCGTTTGGCCGCCTCCAGGCTGATCTCGCTGCGGTAATAGTCGATTTGCTGCTGCTCGTTCAGGCCTTTGACCGAGTCGGCCGCCGAGCCTTGTCGATATTCATGGGTGGTCTTCAATCGTGCGCTCAGGTAGGCCTTGGCAGGCGTCCAGTCGGTCGAATAATGAAAGTGCGCGTACCAGAGCACTTGATGGGTCGCGCGTTCGGTGATGATGTATTCGTCCAGGTAGTCCGGTGTGCTGCTTTTGAGCCGGCGACGCCTCACGGATTTCTTGATGACGATCTCGTCGCGCTCACTCAGCCATTCGACGCCTTTGGTGGTTGGGGGGTGCTGTTTGATCATGCGCGTCATGCTCTCGGACGCGCGCCGGTACAGGTCCTGTGCCGCGTCGTTGAGCTGCTTGCCAAGGGCGGTTGCCGATTGGGTTTGATCCGCTGTGATGGTGCTGTCGGCCAGGGCCTGCTCGATGTGCCGGCTGGTTTCTTCCAGCAGCAACGCGTGACGGTGGTACAGGTATTCGATGCCGACGGCGGTGCGCCCGGCTTGGCGTGTTTGCTCGATGGCCCGTTGCTTGAACGCGGGCAAACCGTCCAGCAGCGTGCGGCCCTGTCCGAGGCTGGACTGAAGCTCGGGCACCGCCTGCTCGGTGTGTGCAGGGCTCAGCCGTTGCACCCAGACGTTGGGGCTTTTCTCATGGAAGGTGGCAATGACCTGTCGGGTCAGCGGTGACTTGATATCCACCAGATCGGTTTCAAGGCCGACCGCCGTCAGGCGGGGCTCGCCGATCATCACGCCGTTGTAACGGGTATGGATGAATTTCTTCAAGGGCTTGGGGGGCGTCGGTGGAGGGGTGGGCCGATTGCGCAGGATGTCCCGCTCAGCGTGCAGCTGGGACAGATGGGTCAAGGCCTGCCTGGAGAAATCCTTGACCTGTTTGCGCAGGCGTTCCAGCGGGGAGAGGTGGGTCAGGCTGGAAAACTCCTGGGAGAAGTCCTCCAGGCGCTCGTCAAGGACCTTGAATTGTTCGATCAGGCTGCTCAGGGATTCGATGCGTTCGTCCAGCCGCGCCTCGCTGCGTTCGTTGAGGGTGTCGCGCAGGGCCTGGACCGACAGATCGGCGTTGTCGACAATCTCATTGAGGTTGGCCCAGGCCTGGGGTGCACGGGTCGCGCTGTCCTCCGGCAGGCACAACCTGCGCGCCAGGGTTATCTGCAGGGCCTTGAGGTCGATGCTGGTGTAGGCCGGCAGTTTTTTCCTGGCGCTCTGGATCAACTGCACGCCCTCCTTGGCCAGGGCCTTGAGTTGAGTGAAGCGCGCATGGGTGTAGTCCAGGCGCGTGATCATGTCTTCACTCATCTCGGTCATTTGTCGCGCGTCTTCGACGTACCGCGTCGGGTGCCGGGTGTCGGGGTGTTCGAGCTGGTCAAGCACGCCCCTGAGCTGGGGGGTGAAGGTGGTCTGGGCCTCCCTGATCGCGGCTTCGGTAAGCTCCAGTTGCGCTCTTATATAACCCAGGGCTTTTTGCTGGTAGTCGGGGACCGGGGTGAACACACTCAGGGTCTTGAGGTGTTGCAGCGCCGCTTCGTAATCCGCGCTCTGCTGGTCGAGGGTGTCCATGTAGTGCTGGCGTTTGACTTCGGCAGCGTTACCGGAGACGTCGGTCATGGCCTGGCGGGCCTGTTGCAGCGCTCTTTGTGCGGTCTTCTTGGCGTTTTCGAAGGCCTCGAGCTTGGCCCGTACTTCGGCGGCCTTGAGGGTCGCTTCCGCTTCGGCTTTGTTGAGCATGCGCTTGGGGCCGCCGCCGCGCAGGCGCAGGCGGGTGTCGACGAACCATTGGCCGGCGGCGTTGTGAATCAGCGGCGGTCCGGTTCGATCCGGCTGCCGGGGGTCGATGATGACCACGTTGCCCTCGTCGTCCGCGCTCACTTCAAACCAGCGCTCGCCGACCTGTGCGTAGAAACGCTCGGCGACGCGGGTCAGGTGGCGGGTCGGCCCCGGGCGGGTGTCGACGCTGCTCGCTGCGCCAGGCTGGCTGACTTTGAAACGGTCCAGCACCCGCCCCAGGGTGGCGGCCGACCGATTGAGCGCGCCGCTGGTATGCAGCAGTGGAGTGTGACCCGGTGGGCTTTCATTGCCGGCGATGGCGCCCAGCTGTTTGATCTCGACCCGCTGCCCTGCCGAGGGCTCGGTCGGCCTGGATTCCCGCTCGGGCCGAGCGCCGCGGGGACGCAGGCGGGTGCTGATATGCAGGGTAATCGCCATCGACAGGTTCAGCAGCACGTCGGTGAAAGTGGTCCATTGGACCGCGGTGTCATCCTGCTCCGTGGCCCCGACAAACTGTTGCAACTGATCGACGATCTGCCAGATCCACAGGCCTGTCGCCACGCTGGGGCTGGTAAAGGGCAGCGCGGCATTGAGGAGCGTCCAGCCTGTTTGCTTGAGGGTCGCCCAGCGGTTCTCGGTATTGGAGGTCGACTGGCGGTCGGCCAGCTTGACCAGGGCCTGGGCGTTGGCTTCAAACAGCCCGGCGAGCAGGTCACCCTTGAGTGGGTCTTTGCCCAGGCCGATGGGGCCGCTCATGGTTTCCAGTGTCGAGGCGTCCACCAGAAAATCGGCGACGGCCCAGGGAGAAGGCAATTCTCCCGGGAACACATAGTTGGCGTAAGCATCGCGCGCGCTGTCCGGCAACCAGGCCAGCACCGAACGGCGCAGGTCGGGGGACTGTGCAATGGCGTACATCAGGTTGGCCGGGGACGGGTATTGCACCAGGGCCGGCGTGAACAGCGGTCGATAGAGCAGGCAGGGACCGGCGGCGGGATCTTGCGGGCCGATGACGTACATGTTTTCGACCTCATCGGCAGTGGCGTCGTCCCGCCGTTGCGGGATGAACGCCAGAGGCCGCATGACGATGGTCTGCCCGTCTATCGTGTGATCCGAGGCCTCGGCTTGCATCAGGGCGGCGACGTATCGATAGCCGCGGTCATCGATGCCATCCTGTTGCTGAATCTTGCCCTGCAGGGCCAGCAACGGCAGCTGGATGCGCAGGTGCTGGATGTAGAGGTTCTTTCGCGATGAGGCCTCGCGAGGGATTTCCAGCAGCTTGCTTTTGATCAGCGCCGGGTAGTTCCGGCCGATGTCCACCCGGGAAATGAGGCTCTCGATGTACTCGACGGTCAGCCAGTCCGGCAGATTTTGGCCGTTATGCAGCTGCAAGGTCTTGTTGCCGACCGGGATGGCGATCAGGTTGTGCAGCGCCAGTTCGGCGAGGTTGAAGGTGGTGGTCTCGGTCATGCCGGGCACCGTGAAAGTCCCCCACACCACCGGCTGCTGGACTTTCAGGGTGAGCGTATCCAAGGCCAGGGCACCGGCTTGCGGATGGTCCTTGAGGATTTCCGCCTTGAGGTGATTGAGCGCGTACTGCTCGATGGGCGGGATATCGTCCTGATACAACTTGCCGCCGGTGCTGCTGTTCAGGGACGCGAGGTCCTTGAGATGCCGCGCATAGAAGTTCAGGTCGGACGTCGACGCCTCCTGCAGCCAGCCCGGCAGCGCCTGCTGGTACCACTCGCGGCCGGGGCCGGGACCGGTGGTCAACTCGGTGGCACCGGGTGGCGGAGCCGTGTCCGGGTGGCGCAGGTCGGAGAAGTCCAGGCTGCCGATAGCCTCGACCTGCAAGGCAATCAGGCTGCAGGCCTGGTAATCGAAAAAATTGCCGTCAGGTTCGAACAGGCGCCATTGCAACTGTGTGCGGGGTGCCGAGGTGTCCAGACGAGCGGGCAGGCTTCGGCCCAGCTGTGCCAGGGACGTGAACTTCTCATAGCCCTTGAGCAGCGAGTGGGTGAGGATAACGTCTCGCCCGGCCTGCTTGCCGATCAGGACCGACAGCGCGAGCCGGTTGAGGTGGGTCACCTGCGCGCCGTCGACCTGATCGATGTCGAGCAGGTAGGCGTGGCTGGTGTATGGGTCGTCGAGCCGTCGCACATCGTAGGTGGGCGCGTGAAACAACTGGCGCGCCATGGCGCAGTCGCTTTCGTTCCAGCCCGGTGCCTGCCGGACATTCCACACCCCGCGCAATGAGTTGGACAGCTGATGCCAATGGGGGCCGCTGCCGTTGCTTTTGTTCCAGAACGCCAGTTGTTGCTCCTGCCAGGCCGTCAGCATGACGGGGGCCAGGGTATTGAGCAGATGGGCGATGTCACCGATGCGCACCGGCAAATGGGTTGGCGGCTCGGTGAGCGGTTGTTGGGTCAGGAAGTGTTCGCCTTCGATGTACAGGGTCGGTTCGCCGAGCACGGCCTGATCGGTCAGGCTGTCGCTCAGTGTGCGGTAAGCGGTGGTAGTGGCGCAGGCCTGTTCGTCGATGATCTCCCAACCAGGGGTGCCGATCAGGCAGATATCGGGGTCGATTGCCAGTGTGGGGTAGCGGGCCTGCAGTGCCTGGCGCAACAACACCGCCGCCACTTCCCTGAACGACGGGCCTGTTAACAGTTGGGTGAGCAATTCCAGTGGCTGTTGTGAAGCGATTGAGATGGGCGTGGTCATGGGGCATCCCTGTCTTGCCGGTTGATGGAAACGGCCCGAGGTGTTCGCTCGGGTGTTCCATCCTAGGGGCCGGCCAGCCAGGGAAGGGGGTGACTATCTACAGTGCGGCGGTGGGGTCAGCTCAGTTCGCCGCACAGGTCCAGCTCTACCAGTCGCCGGACTTCGGCGATGGACAGCCCGGCCCCGAGCAACGCGTTGAGCTTGCCGAATACCGCTTCACGGGTCATGCCGCCACCTGACAACACGCCCACGCCGCGCAGGCGGCTGCCGGCTTCGTACACATCCAGTTCCACGCCGCCTTCATGGCATTGGGTGATTGCCACGACCACGATGCCGTTTTCTTCGGCGCGCTGGAGGCTGGCAAGAAACTCAGGGTTATCGCTGGGCCCGGTGCCGCTGCCGAAGCATTCCAGCACCAGTGCCTGGATGCCGCTGCCGAGCAATGCGTCCAATGGTGCTGCGGCGATGCCCGGTACCAGCGGCAATACACCGACATTGGCCAGGGCCTTCGGTTGGCGGTAATCCAGCGCGGCGGGCAGCGCTTCGGCCTTGGCCACACCGCCGTTGCGCTGCAGCGCGGCGAACGGATGGCGACCAAAGCTGCGGATCTTCGCGCAGCGGGTCGGGGCCATCAGCGCGCCGTGGAAGTACAGGTGCACGCCGGGTGCCAGGCCCTTGCCCAACGCCAGCAGGGCTCCGCTGACGTTTTCCCAGGCATCGCTGTCGGGGACGCCGGCAGGCAACATCGAACCGGTGAACACCACCGGCGCCGGCAAGCCCAACAGCTGGAAGCTCATCGCTGCTGCGCTGTAGGCGAGGGTGTCGGTGCCGTGCAGGATCAGCACGGCATCGCAACCGTCATCCACGGCCTCGACCACGGCGGTGCGCAGGCGCTGCCAGTAGGCGGGGGTCATGTTGGCGCTGTCGATCAGCGGGGACATTTCCCGGAAGCGCCAGGCGGGTACTGACACGTTGGCGAGCTGTTCGCGCATGCGCGCTTCAAAACCGGACGCGGGGGCCAGGCCATTGGCGCTGGCCTGCATGCCGATGGTGCCACCGGTGTAGAGCACCATGAGATTATTGGCTGGGGACATCGAAGATTCTCCTGAACGAAAAACGCCGCCGGGCCCAGAGCATGCCCAAGGCCGGGCGGCGTGTCATCTGTCTACGCTCAGCGTTGCACTTGAGCGTTCAGTTCCGCCGCTGGGGTCGCTTGCGGTTTTACCGGATTAGCCGGCCAGGCCTTGCGATCCAGGTCCAGGTCTGGGAACTGGCTGGAGTCGAACACCGGGGTCTTGATGCCTGCCGCGCGCTGGTTGTCGTAGTCGTTCAGGATGCGCATGGCAATCTTGAACAGGAATGCCAGGGCGAACAGGTTGACGAACGCCAGCATGGTCATGGTGATGTCGGCGAAGGCGAACACGGTGCTCAGGTTCTCGATCGAACCCCAGAAAATCAGCACCAGCACCAGCGCGCGATAACCCATCAGCACCTTGCGGTTGTTGCCCACCAGGAAGCGCAGGTTGCTCTCGCCCAGGTAGTAGTTGTACATGATCGAGGTAAACACGAACAACGCCAGGGCCACCGAGATAAACATGCGGCCCCAGTCACCCACCACAGCGGCCAGGGAGTTCTGGGTCAGGGCAATGCCGTCGCCTTCGAAGCCTGGGGTGTAGAAACCGGAGAGCAGGATCAGCAGCGCGGTGCAGGTGCAGATCACGAAGGTGTCGAGGAACACGCTGAACGCCTGGACCACGCCTTGGGCGATCGGGTGTTCTACCGAAGCGACGGCCGCTACGTTGGGCGCACTGCCCAGGCCGGCTTCGTTGGCGAACACGCCGCGTTTCACACCCATGATGATTGCGCTGCCCACCAGGCCGCCGAAGGCTTGGTCGAGGCCGAAGGCGCTTTTGACGATGGTCGCGAGCATGGCCGGTACGTGGTCGAATTGCAGCACGATCACATACAGGGTCACGGCGATGTAGACCAGGGTCTTGACCGGTACCAGCAGGTCGGCGATCGAGGCGATGCGCTTGATCCCGCCGATGAACACCAGGCCCAGCAATACCGCCAGGGCCAGGCCGGTGTAGGTGGTGTCCAGGCCAAACGCGTTGTTCAGCGAGTGGGTCACGGCGTGGGCTTGCAGGCCGTTGAAGGCAAAGCCGAAGGTCACCAGCAGCAGGAACGCCATGACCATCCCCAGCCAGCGCTTGTGCAGGCCGTGCTGGATGTAATAGGCCGGGCCGCCACGGTAGGTGCCTTCCGCGTCAGTGCGCTTGTACAACTGGCCGAGGGAGCACTCGATAAAGCTCGAAGACATGCCCACCAGCGCGGTGACCCACATCCAGAACACGGCACCCGGGCCGCCCAGGGTCACGGCAATGCCGACACCCGCGATGTTACCGGCACCGACACGCCCGGCCAGGCTGAGCATCAGCGCCTGGAACGAGCTGAGTTGGTCGGAGCTGTTTTTCAGGCTGTCGCGAAACACCGAAAACATGTGGAAAAAGTGACGCAATTGAACGAAACGCGAGCGGATCGTGAAATAACCGCCGAGCCCGACAATGAGCACGATCAGTACTTTCCCTGAGAGGAAGTCGTTGATGACTTCGAGCATGGAGTGTTCCTCGCTGATTTTTCTAATGGCAAACGCAGGACGGTCCTACCCCTCGCATAGCACCAGGCAGTGCGCGACGGTTCGACCCCAATCCTTTTGCGGGTGTTGTTATTCATGCGCTATCGCGTGTATCCGGGCTCGTTACCGACGGCCGCAGACGCGAAGAGGGGCGGCACTATACCTAGGCGAACGTGATCCGTCTGCTCGGGCTGATTAAAGGTTTCAGCCAAGCTGTTACAGGCAAGGAGGGTTTGCAGGGCGATATTGGATTTTTTATGGGCGTCATTTCACAACCTTGAGGCAAAAAAAAGGGCCTGAAGAACGAGCCTTCAGGCCCTCAAAAGGTGAGAGGTGTCTAGTCCCTCAACCTGGTGAGCGGTGCAACAAACGCTTAGGCCTTCAACGGGACCAGGCGTGGGGCAATCATGTTTTCGGGGCGCAGGATGTCGTCGAGCATGGCGTCGTCGAGCAAGCCTTCTTCGCGCACCAGTTCCAGCACGCCGCGGCCGCTTTCGAGGGCGATACGCGCAATGCGGGTGGCGTTTTCATAGCCGATGTACGGGTTCAGCGCGGTGACCAGGCCGATGGAGTGTTCCACCAGTTCGCGGCAGCGGGCTTCGTTGGCGGTGATGCCGACGATGCAGTGCTCGCGCAGCATGTCCATGGCGCGTTGCAGCAGGCGGATCGAGTCGAAGATCTTGAAGGCGATCAGCGGCTCCATCACGTTCAGTTGCAGCTGGCCGCCTTCGGCCGCCATGGTCAGGGCCAGGTCGTTGCCGATGACTTGGAACGCGACTTGGTTGACCGCTTCCGGGATCACCGGGTTGACCTTGCCGGGCATGATCGAGCTGCCTGGCTGGCGCGCCGGCAGGTTGATCTCGTTGATGCCGGTGCGTGGGCCGCTGGACAGCAGGCGCAGGTCGTTGCAGATCTTCGACAGTTTCACGGCGGTACGCTTGAGCATGCCGGAGAACAGCACGAAGGCGCCCATGTCGGAGGTGGCTTCGATCAGGTCGGCAGCCGGGACCACTGGCTGGCCGCTGATAACGGCCAGGCGTTGTACGGCCAGGGCCTGGTAGCGTGGGTCGGCGTTGATGCCGGTGCCGATGGCGGTACCGCCCAGGTTCACTTCGGTGAGCAGCTCTGGCGCCAGGGTTTTCAGGCGGGCCAGGTCTTCACCGAGGGTAGTGGCGAACGCACGGAATTCCTGGCCGAGGGTCATCGGCACGGCGTCCTGCAATTGGGTGCGGCCCATTTTCAGCACGTGGCTGAACTCGACGCCCTTGGCGGCGAACGCCTGGATCAGGCTGTCGAGGCTGGCCAGCAGCGCGTCGTGGCCCAACAGCAGGCCCAGGCGGATCGCGGTCGGGTAGGCGTCGTTGGTCGACTGCGCCATGTTCACGTCGTTGTTGGGGTGCAGGTACTGGTATTCGCCCTTGTTGTGGCCCATGGCCTCCAACGCGATGTTGGCGATGACTTCGTTGGCATTCATGTTGGTTGAAGTGCCGGCGCCGCCTTGAATCATGTCCACCACGAATTCTTCGTGGAAATCGCCGCGGATCAGGCGGGCACAGGCTTCGCTGATGGCCGCGTGCTTGGCTTCGCTGAGCTGGCCCAACTCGCGGTTGGCATCAGCCGCCGCTTGCTTGACCATTGCCAGGCCGACCACCAATTTCGGGTAATGCGAAATCGGAACGCCCGAGAGGCGGAAGTTATTCACCGCTCGCAGGGTCTGGATGCCGTAATACGCTTGGGCAGGTACTTCGAGTACGCCAAGCAGGTCTTTTTCTGTGCGGAATGATGCAGCGGAGGACATGACGGAAATCATCTCGATATGGACCCGGAACAGGCCGGAACGCTGCGAATGCTAGGCCTGTAGGAAATTTTGGGCCAATGCTGTTAAACACTGGCCTATGCATAAACGGCATAATGTGAGTGTGACCCGGCTATCATGGCGGGCGTGTGTGCCAAAATGGTGCGTATCCGTGGGAGGCAGTGATGAACCTTGAGAGCAAATGGCTGGAAGACTTCAGCGCCCTGGCGGCGACTCGCAGCTTTTCCCAGGCGGCGGAGCGGCGCTTTGTCACCCAGCCGGCGTTCAGCCGACGTATCCGCAGCCTTGAGGCCGCATTGGGCCTGACCCTGGTCAACCGCTCGCGCACGCCGGTTGAGCTGACGGCGGCGGGGCAGTTGTTCCTGGTCACCGCGCGTACCGTGGTCGAGCAGCTCGGCGAAGTGCTGCGCCATTTGCATCACCTGGAAGGCGGGCAGGGCGAAGTCATGCAAGTGGCCGCTGCCCACTCCCTGGCGTTGGGTTTCTTCCCGCGCTGGATCGCACAACTGCGCAACGACGGCCTGAACATCGCCACGCGGCTGGTTGCCACCAACGTCGGTGACGCCGTGCACGCCCTGCGCGAAGGCGGTTGCGATTTGATGCTGGCCTTCTACGACCCGGATGCGGCCATGCAGATGGACGCCGAAATCTTCCCCTCACTGCACCTGGGCAACACCGAAATGCTCCCGGTATGCGCGGCCGACGCCGACGGCAAGCCGCTGTTCGACCTCGAAGGAGAGGGCAGTGTGCCGCTGCTGGCCTACAGCGCCGGGGCGTTCCTCGGCCGTTCCGTGCACCTGTTGCTGCGCCAGCGCGCGCTGCGCTTTACCACGGTGTACGAAACCGCCATGGCCGACAGCCTCAAAAGCATGGCCCTGGAAGGCCTGGGCATCGCCTGGGTGCCGCAACTGAGCGTGCGTGCCGAACTGGCCCGCGGTGAGTTGGTGGTCTGCGGCGGGCCGCAATGGCACGTGCCGCTGGAAATTCGTCTGTATCGCTGCGCGCTGGTGCGCAAGGCGAATGTGCGGTTGTTGTGGCGCAAGTTGGAAGGTGGCGCGGCGACTGCCGGCGGGGCGGCAGGCTAGAGGAAAGTCAACAGGATTGGCTTTCTTTGTAAGATGGGCGGTATAGCCGCATCAAGGGATGTTCTTGAGGTAATTACGGATATTTTCTCTGTTTTTGTCGCTGAAGCGGTAAGCCTGCCCCTGAGGCTGCTGTATGCCGTCACCTCCATTCATAATTGATGGCTGGTAACCCCATATACGGCGGAATTGTGGGATTTTCCGTATTACCTCGAGCGCGACGCTCTCGCCGTATAGCGATGAAATCGTTTTGCCCTCCTTATTAAAGTAGTTTTCGGCGTCTTCATGGGTCGCGCCGAACATGTGGCCTACTTCGTGAGCTGGAGCGACAGAGTGCGCTTTCGCGATTGCGTAATCGCTAACGCCGGTTCCGGCAACACCTTTTGCTAAATCATCTTTGGTTAAAAGCAAGAATTTGTTTATATCTGGATCGAATCCGAGTTTGTCTCGCAGGTCTTCAACTTCTTGAGCCCAGGCTTGGCCTGCTTTTCCAAAGTCTTCATGTTTGTAGTTCATGTGGCGCATTTCGTGTGGGGAGAGGAAAGAAAAATGTATGTCTCTGCCGGAAATTTCTTCAAGTTCAGTTTTCAGCCAGGAGAAATGTTCATTGAACAGCTGGTTACGATCTACACCTTTTAGATCTTCATGAATCACGATGTGTAAGTTGATGGGACGCTTGCCGGTTGAAGTGTGATGGTGATCGTCCACTGAGCGTTTGCTTCTTGCAGAGTCAGCCGTTTGGTGCTGCAAACGCGGCCCTGGTACTTCGGGTCGCATTTCAAGGGAAAACTTCTGATCATTAATGGTCATGTTCAGGCGGTGCGGGTTTAGCCGGTCGGTGGATACTCGGTCGGGGGCAAAATATGAGGCGGGTTTTTGTTCGGGGTGCTTGGATAGGGCTTGGTTGTTTTCAGGCGTGATGGTTTGCATTGCTGGGAGGGTTGGGGGGTTAATAGTGCTCAAGTTATTTCTCCTTGTTGAGGCGGTTAAAATAGGCGTGCGAAACAGAACTTTGAAAGTGCAGGATTGTTTGTTTTTTTTCTGAGAGGCCTGTTTTTTTCAATCCCTGACGTTGTAGGCGGCAAGGCTTTTATTCTCGGGGAAAATGCATTTAAAGCTGTAGGGCGGAGCGCGGCTTGATTGACTTTCAGGTCAGCAAAGCCGGGATTGGCAGCTGTCATGACAGATGGTCATTCCAGGGGCTGTTTATCTGGATTATTACGGTATACTGCGCGGCCTTCGGCCGGTCCAACCGGCCACATTTCGTACAACAAGCCACGCCGGATTTCCCGCGTGGCTTGTTGTTTTTTGACGCGCCTGCGGGCGCCCAGAGAGAAGAGGCACGACGATGAGTGCATTGGTTGGCGTGATCATGGGCTCCAAGTCCGATTGGTCCACCCTTAGCCACACCGCCGATATGCTGGAAAAACTCGGCATTCCGTATGAAGTGAAAGTGGTCTCTGCCCACCGCACCCCGGATTTGCTGTTCCAGTATGCCGATGAAGCAGAATCCCGTGGCATCGAGGTGATCATCGCCGGTGCCGGTGGCGCAGCTCACCTGCCGGGCATGTGCGCGGCCAAGACTCACCTGCCGGTGCTTGGCGTACCAGTGCAGTCGGCAATGCTCTCGGGCGTGGATTCGCTGTTGTCCATCGTGCAGATGCCGGCCGGTATCCCGGTGGCCACCCTGGCGATCGGCAAGGCCGGTGCCATCAACGCAGCCCTGCTGTCCGCCAGTATCCTGGGCGCCAAGCACCCGCAGTTCCACGCGGTGCTGAAGAAATTCCGTGCCGAGCAGACAGACAGCGTGCTGGACAATCCAGACCCACGTATCGCCTGAGGGTGTTGACGATGAAAATCGGTGTAATCGGTGGCGGCCAACTGGGCCGCATGCTGGCCCTGGCGGGTACCCCGCTGGGGATGAACTTCGCTTTCCTGGACCCGGCGCCGGACGCCTGTGCGGCAGCCTTGGGTGAACACCTGCGCGCTGACTACAGCGACCCGGACCACCTGCGCCAACTGTCCGACGAAGTCGATTTGGTGACGTTCGAGTTTGAAAGCGTACCGGCCGAAACCGTGGCCTTCCTGTCGCAGTTCGTACCGGTGTACCCGAGCGCCGAAGCCTTGCGTATTGCCCGTGACCGCTGGTTCGAGAAGAGCATGTTCAAGGACCTGGGCATTCCGACCCCAGCCTTCGCCGATATCCAGTCCCAGGCGGACCTGGACGCCGCCGTCGCCAGCATCGGCCTGCCGGCCGTGCTGAAAACCCGCACCCTGGGTTACGACGGCAAGGGCCAGAAAGTCCTGCGCACCGCCGCCGATGTGGTCGGCACCTTCGCCGAACTGGGCAGCGTGGCCTGCCTGCTGGAAGGCTTCGTGCCGTTCACCGGCGAAGTCTCGTTGATCGCCGTACGTGCCCGGGATGGCGAGACGCGCTTCTACCCGTTGGTGCACAACACCCACGACAGCGGCATCCTCAAGCTGTCCGTGGCCAGCACCGATCACCCGTTGCAGGCCCTGGCCGAAGACTATTCCAGCCGCGTGCTCAAGCAGCTGGATTACGTCGGTGTGATGGCGTTCGAGTTCTTTGAAGTCGACGGCGGCCTCAAGGCCAACGAAATCGCCCCGCGTGTGCATAACTCCGGGCACTGGACCACCGAAGGCGCCGAGTGCAGCCAGTTCGAAAACCACCTGCGCGCTGTCGCGGGCTTGCCATTGGGCTCCACGGCCAAGGTCGGTGAGAGCGCGATGCTCAACTTTATCGGCGTGGTACCGCCGGTGGAGCGCGTGATCGCCATCGAAGACTGCCATCTGCATCACTACGGCAAGGCCTTCAAGGCCGGGCGCAAGGTCGGCCACGCCAACCTGCGCTGCAAGGACCGCGCAACGCTGCAAGCGCAGATCCTCAAGGTCGAAGCGCTGATCGCCGAGCAATAACCCGGGGGTCGGCGGGAACCATTGGTTATCGCCGTCCTCTGATTGCAGGATGCCAAAGCCTGTCTAGGCTTTGGCATAGCTCACTTCATTCAGAGGGAAATGCCATGGGTATCATCGGAACCATCTTTATCGGCTTGATCGTCGGCCTGTTGGCGCGTTTCCTCAAGCCCGGCGACGACAGCATGGGCTGGATCATGACCATCCTGCTGGGTATCGCCGGTTCCCTGGCCGCGACCTACGGTGGCCAGGCGCTGGGCATCTACCAGGCGGGTCAAGGCGCAGGCTTTATCGGCGCACTGGTCGGCGCAATCATCCTGCTGGTGATCTACGGCCTGATCAAAAAGAAGTAATCAGCCGACAAAGTCCTCTGCGCTGCGCAGGCGCAGAGGGCTAGAATGCTCGCCACTTGTACTTGCCGAGCCTCTCCATGCGCCGTCTCCTGTTGACTCTTCTTCTGCTGGGCTCTGGCCTGGCCCATGCCGGTGAATTGCCGGAAACCGACTGGCTCGACCTGATGCCGCTGTCGGACCAGAAGGCCCTCGAGGCCATGCCCGAGATCGATCACAACTCCCCCGAAGCCCAAGGCACGTTCACCGACAAAGGTGGCCTGAAGCAGAGCAAAGGCTTGCCGGCGGTGATGTATTCGACCAAGACCGTGGCCGCCATGAACGGCAGGAACATCCGGATCGGCGGCTACCCGGTGCCGTTGGAAACCGACGCCAAGGGGCGCAGCACGCTGTTCTTCCTGGTGCCATACCCGGGCGCCTGCATCCACGTGCCGCCACCGCCGCCTAACCAGTTGGTGCTGGTGCGTTATCCCAAGGGTTTGAAGCTGGATGATATCTACACGCCGCTGTGGGTGACCGGCACGTTGAAGGTGGAGACGGTGAACAACGATTTGGCCGACGCCGCCTATGCGCTGGATGCGGGCAAGGTGCGGGTCGTAAAGGAATCCGATCTATAAGCTTCCGCTGAACCCAATGTGGGAGGGGACTTGCCCCCGATAGCAGGGTGCCAGTCACTGTCTTTGGTGACTGATTCACCGCTATCGGGGGCAAGCCCCCTCCCACATTTGGAACTCCATCTACCGGGTAACACCGGTGATGCTCACACCCAGCGTGTGGCTTTCACCCGGCGCCAGCGTCACCACATCATCCAGCACATTCGCCGTCTCGATGCACAGCATGCCCTGCCAGCCATCATCGGCCATGTCGTCGAAGGCCTTGGCGCGTTCGGTCCAGGGGTTCCAGATCACGGTGGATTTCGAGCCTTGGCTGGTGAGCTGGATGCGACGCTGCCAGTCCTGATCGAGGATGCTCAGCGACGGGGGCGTATCGAGGTAGATGCGGTCGGTCTCGGCAGTGAAGTGCAGCAGGCCGGACTGGGTTTTCTCGCTCCAGCCATCGGCGGTATCGATGTACGCCGAGCCGTCCAGGCCTTCGACCTGCACGTTGCGTACGTCGCTCACGGCGAAGTAGGTATGCAGCGCCTGGCTGAGCGTGACAGTGCCGTCGCCACGGTTGTGGCTGGTCAGGCGGATGTGCAGTTGGTCGTCCAGCAACAGGCTCAGTTTCAGCTCCACCTGATGTGGCCAGCCGGGGAAGCCGCCTGCAGGAACCGGTAGTTCAAGGTCCACTCGCAGCGCTTCACCTTCAAGGGAGGTCCCGGCCAATACCCAGGTCGTGGTACGCACGAAACCGTGAGCGCCCGCAGGCTGATCACTTTGGCGCATCGCCTTTACGCTGGACGGGTTGCGGTCGAACACCCCAAACCAGGGCCAGCACACCGGGACGCCGGTACGAATGCCCTTGCCCTTCTTGAACACCGCCTCAGGGTTCGGCCAGATCAGCGGCTGCTCGCCTTCGCGGCCGTAACTGAAGATATGCGCGCCCTGCTGGGCAATCATCAGCTCGGCGCCGTTATGGCGGATGCGCCAGCAGTCCAGCTCGTCGATTTTTACGGTCTCAACGTGGGGCGTAGGCATAACAGGCACTCTCAATGGCAGGCAATGGGGCAATTGACCGTCAAAACCCCGCGAGGTTTAACGCGCGCGCGATGGCACCGAGCGTGTGCGGCCGCTGCCATCGATAGCGACAAATACAAACACCGCCTCGGTGACCTTGCGCCATTCGCTGGACAGCGGGTCGTCGCTCCACACTTCGACCATCATCTGGATCGAGCTGCGGCCGATTTCCAGGGCCTGGGTATAGAAGGACAATTGCGCGCCCACTGCCACCGGCACCAGGAACGCCATGCGGTCAATGGCCACGGTGGCCACACGCCCGCCTGCGACCTTGCTGGCCATGGCGGTACCGGCGAGGTCCATCTGCGCGACCAGCCAGCCGCCGAAGATATCGCCAAAACCGTTGGTTTCACGCGGGAGCGCGGTGATTTGCAGGGCGAGATCGCCTTGCGGGATAGGATCTTCTTGTTCGAGTTCGATCATGCCGGGGGGCCTCTGACCCGTGACGCTTTTATAGGTGGAGCAAGGTGGATAGCCGACTGTTAGAAAAACGTTTCAGCACAAACATACTCCGTTCGATACGTTTCTCGTAAGGCGTACTAAAGGGAAACTCTGCCAAATCGGCTGGATGGCACCCAACGACGTTTTGGCGCAGCAGCCCCTCAAACCTGGGGTTCTTGCGCTTGCAAGGGCCGAGTATATCGAGACCCTGGCGCCACGACGACCTCCCGGCGCTCATTTGGTCGGTAAATAGCCGCTGTATCGCGGCTTTTGCGCGCAACTGTTCTCCTGGCGCTGTGCTTTTACAAGCGATTTGCTATCTTGCCAGACCGCCGCCGGTCCCGGGCGTGTCGTCCTTATCAAGCTGACTACTATAAGAGAAGCCTTGCCATGTCCTCCGTGCCTGCAAGCAGTGCGCAACCGTCGCGCCCGCTGACCCGCAACGACTACAAAACCCTGTCGCTGTCTGCCTTGGGCGGGGCGCTGGAGTTTTATGACTTCATCATTTTCGTGTTTTTCGCCACCGTGGTCGGAAAACTGTTCTTCCCTGTCGATATGCCCGAATGGCTGCGCATGATGCAGACCTTCGGCATCTTCGCCGCCGGTTACCTGGCACGCCCGCTGGGCGGCATCATCATGGCGCACTTCGGTGACCTGCTGGGCCGCAAGAAAATGTTCACCCTGAGCATCTTCATGATGGCCGTGCCGACCCTGATCATGGGCCTGCTGCCAACCTACGCGCAGATCGGCCTGTGGGCACCGGTCCTGTTGCTGTTGATGCGCATCATCCAGGGCGCAGCGATTGGCGGTGAAGTTCCCGGCGCCTGGGTGTTCGTCTCCGAACACGTACCGCCGCGCCATATCGGCTACGCCTGCGGCACCCTGACCAGCGGCCTGACCGCAGGGATCCTGCTGGGCTCGCTGGTGGCTACCGCGATCAACACTATTTACAGCCCTGAGCAGGTCTCGGATTACGCTTGGCGCATTCCGTTCCTGCTCGGTGGCGTGTTCGGCCTGCTGTCGGTGTACCTGCGCCGCTGGTTGCATGAAACGCCGATCTTCGCCGAGATGCAGCAACGCAAGACCCTGGCCGCCGAGCTGCCATTGCGTGCCGTATTACGTGACCACCGCGGCGCCATCGTGTTGTCGATGCTGCTGACCTGGCTGCTGTCAGCCGGCGTCGTGGTGGTCATCCTGATGACCCCGACCGTGCTGCAGACCATCTACCACTTCAGCCCTACTGTTGCGCTGCAGGCCAATAGCCTGGCCATCGTGACTTTGAGCCTTGGCTGCATTGCCTCCGGCGCCCTGGCTGACCGTTTTGGTGCCGGGCGTGTACTGGTAAGCGGTTGCGCCTTGCTGCTGGCGACCTCCTGGACGCTGTACCACAGCCTCATGACCCACCCGGACTGGCTGTTCCCGCTGTACGCCTTGACCGGCCTGTTCGTCGGCACCATTGGCGTGGTGCCTTACGTGATGGTGAAAGCCTTCCCGCCCGTGGTGCGCTTCAGTGGCCTGTCGTTTTCCTACAACGTGGCCTACGCCGTATTCGGCGGGCTGACGCCCCTGGCGGTGTCGCTGCTGATGAAGGAAAGCCCGATGGGGCCGGCCTACTACGTGGCTGTCCTGTGCGTGATGGGGATGGTGGTGGGTGGGTATCTGTGGAAGCGCGGGCGGTAACCCCGTTTAGCGCTTTTACCGGTAACCATGTGGCGAGGGAGCTTGCTCCCTCGCCACATGCCTTGCGTTTTATAACAATTACAGCTTGTTTCCAAGAAGTCGCTTAGTCGCCCTAACCTCCTCGTACGTCCCGACCTTCTCTCCTTTTGTTGTGTGATCTCCAATGCTGGCCTTTCATCCAATTGTCATATTTCAGACATAGAGTGTTCACACGGCCTCTCGATACTTGGCCCCGATCCAACTATCCCTATCTGCTAGGAGCAAGGCATGAAACTGAAACGTTTGATGGCGGCAATGACTTTTGTCGCTGCTGGCGTTGCGACCGCCAACGCGGTGGCTGCAGGTGTTGATCCGGCAATCCCGGCTTACGTCAAGACCACTGGTGTGTCGGGCAACTTGTCCAGCGTCGGTTCCGATACCCTGGCCAACCTGATGACCCTGTGGGCCGAGGGTTACAAAAAGGAATACCCGAACGTCAACATCCAGATTCAAGCTGCCGGCTCCGCCACCGCGCCACCTGCGCTGACTGAAGGCACCTCCAACCTGGGCCCGATGAGCCGCAAGATGAAGGACACCGAACTGGCGGCCTTCGAGCAGAAGTACGGCTACAAGCCAACCGCTATCCCGGTTGCCGTGGACGCCCTGGCCGTGTTCGTGCACAAGGACAACCCGATCCAGCACCTGACCATGGAACAAGTCGACGCGATCTTCTCCTCGACTCGCCTGTGCGGTGGCAAAGCCGATGTGAAAACCTGGGGTGACCTGGGTGTGACCGGCGACCTGGCCAACAAGCCAGTGCAACTGTTCGGCCGTAACTCGGTATCCGGCACCTACGGCTACTTCAAGGAGGAAGCCCTGTGCAAAGGCGACTACAAGCCTAACGTGAACGAACAACCCGGCTCGGCTTCGGTCGTGCAGTCGATCAGCTCTTCGCTGAACGGCATCGGTTACTCGGGCATCGGCTACAAGACCGCCAGCGTGAAGACCGTGGCCCTGGCCAAGAAAGGCAGCACTGACTTCATCGAAGACAGCGAAGAAAACGCCCTGAACGGCAAATACCCACTGTCGCGTTTCCTCTACGTTTACGTCAACAAAGCCCCGAACAAGCCTCTGGCCCCGCTGGAAGCCGAGTTCGTGAAACTGGTTCTGTCCAAACAGGGCCAGGAAGTGGTCGTCAAGGACGGCTACATCCCACTGCCAGCCAAGGTTGCCGCCAAGGCCCTGGCTGACCTGGGTCTTAAAGAAGGCAACTGATTGCCTCTGCGGGGCCGGGATACCGGCCCCGCATCCGAATTTTCTAGTCCGCTGCCAGCCCTGCTTCGCGGCGGATTTGTTGCGTCACTGCACTGTCATCTTTCTGTCATACAGGATCGCTAGGGTGTGCGCATGAATGATCTGGCCAATTCCACCATGACGACAACTTCTCCCCCCAAGCGCATTGATTTCAATACGCCTGAGCTGCAACGCAAGCGCCGTATTCGCGCGCTCAAGGATCGCCTGACCCGTTGGTACGTGCTGGTGGGCGGCCTCGCCGTTCTGGGTGCGATCACCCTGATCTTCTTTTTCCTCGCCTACGTGGTCGCGCCACTGTTCCAAGGCGCCTCGCTGACCAAGGAAGACGCACTGACGCCCGCCTGGATGCAGGACGCCGGCAAGCCGTTGTTGATCTCCCTGGAAGAACAGAACCAGGTCGCCATGCGAGTTTCCGACAAGGGCCAGGCGCTGTTCTTTGACGTCACGAGCGGTGCCGAACTCAAGCGTGTCGACCTGCCGCTTGCGCCCGGCGTGAGCGTGGCTTCCATCGGTGAAGACCAGCCGGGCAGCCCGCTGGTGATCCTCGGTTTGTCCAATGGCCAGTCCCTGGTGTTCCGTCACACCTATAAGGTGTCGTACCCGGACGGCAAGAAAACCATCACGCCTGCGATTGAATACCCCTACGGTGAAACGCCGATCGTGCTCGACGATGCCGGCCGCCCGTTGGAGCATGTTGCCCTCAACGCCACCGATTCGTCGCTGGTGGTGGCAGGCTCGGCCGGTTCGCACTTGAACGTGCTGACCCTGAGCCGCGAAGAAAACATGATGACCGGTGAAGTCACCAGCGAGCAGAAGCGTGTCGAGCTGCCGCAAATGACCGAGCCAGTGAAGGCGATCTTCATCGATCCACGCCAGCAGTGGCTGTACGTGATCAACGGACGTGCCCTGGCGGATGTGTTCAGCCTGCGCGACAAGAGCCTCAACGGTCGCTACAAATTACTGGAAGATGGCACTGCCGAAGTCACCGCCAGCACCCAGTTGGTGGGCGGCATCTCGCTGATCGTCGGTAACTCCAAAGGCGGCCTGGCCCAGTGGTTCATGGCCCGCGACCCGGATGGCGAGCAGCGCTTCAAGCAGATTCGTACCTTTCAGATGGGCACCGCGCCCATCGTGGAAATCACCGCCGAAGAGCGGCGCAAAGGCTTCACCGCCCTCGACGCCTCCGGCAAATTCGGCGTGTTCCACAGCACCGCCCACCGCACCCTGCTGGTGGATCCGGTGGTCGACGGCCAGGGCGTGTTTGGTATGTCGCCGCGCGCCAACCGGGTGATCGTCGAAGCCGGCGGCAAGCTGCAGCCGCTGCTGCTGGACAACCCGCACCCGGAAGTGTCCTGGAGCGCGTTGTGGAGCAAGGTCTGGTACGAAAACTACGACGAACCTAAGTACGTCTGGCAATCGACCGCCGCCAACACCGACTTCGAACCCAAGATGAGCCTGGCGCCATTGACCTTCGGTACCCTGAAGGCGGCGTTCTACGCCATGCTGCTGGCGGCGCCACTGGCTGTTGCCGCGGCGATCTACACCGCTTACTTCATGGCCCCTAGCCTGCGCCGCAAGGTCAAGCCGGTGATCGAACTGATGGAAGCCATGCCGACGGTGATCCTCGGCTTCTTCGCCGGCCTGTTCCTGGCGCCGTATGTCGAAGGGCATCTGCCGGGGATCTTCAGCCTGCTGATGCTGTTGCCGATTGGCATCCTGGTGGCCGGGTTTGTCTTCAGCCGCCTGCCTGAATCCATTCGCCTGCGGGTTCCCGATGGTTGGGAAAGCGCGATCCTGATCCCGGTGATCCTGTTCGTGGGCTGGCTCTCGCTGTACATGAGCCCGTACCTGGAAACCTGGTTCTTCGGCGGCGACATGCGCATGTGGATCTCCCACGACCTGGGCATTACCTACGACCAGCGCAACGCCCTGGTGGTCGGCCTGGCCATGGGCTTTGCGGTGATCCCGAACATCTACTCCATCGCCGAAGACGCCGTGTTCAGCGTACCGCGCGGCCTGACCCTGGGTTCCCTGGCCCTGGGCGCCACACCGTGGCAGACCATGACCCGCGTGGTGATCCTGACCGCCAGCCCGGGCATCTTCTCGGCGCTGATGATCGGCATGGGGCGCGCCGTGGGCGAGACCATGATCGTGCTGATGGCCACCGGCAACACGCCGGTGATGGAGATGAACCTGTTCGAAGGCCTGCGCACCCTGGCGGCCAACGTCGCGGTGGAAATGCCCGAGTCGGAAGTCGGCGGCAGTCACTACCGCGTGCTGTTCCTCTCGGCGCTGGTGCTGCTGCTGTTCACCTTCATCATGAACACCCTCGCCGAGCTGATTCGTCAGCGTCTGCGCAAGAAATACTCGTCGCTTTAAGAAAGGTAGAAGTCTGTGAAACAGAACTCCCTGAATGGATGGTTCAAGAGCGGCGCTCCGGGCGTCTGGATCAGCGGTGGCGCGGTGTCCATCGCGGTCATCATGACCATTGGTTTGCTGGCCGTGATTGCCGTGCGGGGCCTGGGCCACTTCTGGCCGGCCGACCTGATCCAGGCCAACTACAACGTGCCGGGCCAGGAAAACCATATCGTCATCGGCGAAGTGGTGCAGAAAGAAGAAGTGCCGCGCGAGCGCCTGAAAAGCGCGGGCCTGCCGGTGCCCGATGCGGGCCCTGAATTCATGACCCGCGAGCTGATCAAGGTCGGCAACCGCGACCTGAACGGCAACGACTTCACCTGGATCGTCGGCGAATGGTTGAAGGACCAGAGCACGCCGAAGAACCTGATGACCATCGAACGTCGTGAGTGGGGCAACTTCTACGGCACCCTGGTCAACGTCAAGCAGGATGGCAAGGTCATCGCTGAAGGCGAGGCCGCGTGGCCGGAGCTGCAAGCCCGCGTGGACCGCGTGAACAAGCTGGCGGCCCAGCTCAAGACCCTGGAGAAGTCCGACATCGGCGCGATCAACGCCGGCCTCGAGCGCATCCGCCTGCATGGCCGCAAACTGGAACTGGAAGGCAAGCTCGACGCGGCCGCCCAGGCCGACATGGAGGCCGACCGCGCCGAGCTGAACGCGCGTTACCAGGACATCGAAGCGCGCCTGGCCGACCTGCACGCCCAGTTCAACCGTGACGCCTTGACCGCTCGCGATGGCAACGGCAAGGAAATTGAAATCGGCATCGGCAAGGTGGTGCACGCCTACCAGCCGAACGCCATGGGGACCGTGACCAAGATCGGTTTCTACGTCAGCAAGGTGTGGGAATTCCTCAGTGATGACCCGCGGGAAGCCAACACCGAAGGCGGGATCTTCCCGGCGATCTTCGGCACCGTGATGATGACCCTGATCATGGCGATGATCGTGACCCCGTTCGGCGTGCTGGCGGCGGTGTACCTGCGTGAATACGCCAAGCAGAACACCCTGACGCGCATCATCCGCATCGCCGTGAACAACCTGGCGGGTGTACCGGCCATCGTCTACGGCGTGTTCGGCCTGGGTTTCTTCGTGTATGTATTGGGTGGCTCGGTCGACCGTCTGTTCTTCGCCGAAGCGCTGCCGGCACCGACCTTCGGTACACCGGGCCTGCTCTGGGCCTCGCTGACCCTGGCGCTGCTGGCGGTACCGGTGGTGATCGTGGCCACCGAAGAAGGCCTGGCGCGGATTCCGCGTACGGTGCGTGAAGGCTCCCTGGCGCTGGGCGCGACCAAGGCGGAAACGCTGTGGAAGATCGTGCTGCCGATGGCCAGCCCGGCGATGATGACCGGCATGATCCTCGCCGTGGCCCGCGCCGCCGGTGAAGTGGCGCCGCTGATGCTGGTCGGCGTGGTGAAACTCGCCCCGTCGCTGCCGCTGGACGGCAACTACCCGTACCTGCACCTGGACCAGAAGATCATGCACCTGGGGTTCCATATTTATGACGTCGGTTTCCAGAGCCCTAACGTCGAGGCCGCACGGCCGCTGGTATACGCCACCGCCTTGTTGCTGGTGCTGGTGATCGCCACGCTCAACCTGTCGGCAGTGTGGATTCGTAACCACCTGCGTGAGAAGTACAAGGCGCTGGACAGCTGATCTGAATTGAACGCGGACTTATTTGTGGGAGGGGGCTTGCTCCCGATTGCGGTGTGCCAGCCAGCACACATGTTCCTGATGCACCGCTATCGGGGGCAAGCCCCCTCCCACACAACAGCACAGGGAGCATCCCATGCAACACGACACCCATTCCCACGGCATCAACATGTCTGCCCTGGGTCGCGACAAACAGAGCCTGAGCCTGGCCCAGGAAACCGTGGCCATCGAAGTACCGGGCCTGAGCCTGTATTACGGTGACAAGCAGGCGCTGTTCGACGTCAGCATGAACATCCCCAAGCAGCGCGTGACCGCCTTTATCGGCCCGTCGGGCTGCGGCAAGTCCACGCTGCTGCGTACCTTCAACCGCATGAACGACCTGGTGGACGGTTGCCGCGTGGACGGGGCCATCAACCTCTACGGCACCAACATCTACCGCAAGGGCGAAGACGTGGCCGAACTGCGTCGCCGTGTGGGCATGGTGTTCCAGAAGCCTAACCCGTTCCCCAAGACCATCTACGAAAACGTGGTCTACGGCCTGCGCATCCAGGGCATCAACAAGAAACGCATCCTCGACGAAGCGGTTGAGTGGGCCCTTAAAGGCGCGGCGCTGTGGGACGAGGTCAAGGACCGCCTGCATGAGTCGGCACTCGGCCTGTCCGGCGGCCAGCAGCAGCGTCTGGTGATCGCGCGCACCATCGCCGTGGAGCCGGAAGTGCTGCTGCTCGACGAACCGTGCTCGGCACTCGACCCGATCTCGACGCTGAAAGTCGAAGAACTGATCTACGAGCTCAAGTCCAAGTTCACCATCGTTATCGTGACCCACAACATGCAACAGGCGGCGCGGGTTTCCGACTACACCGCGTTCATGTACATGGGCAAGCTGGTGGAGTTCGGCGATACCGACACCCTGTTCACCAATCCGGCGAAGAAGCAGACCGAAGACTACATCACCGGTCGCTACGGCTAGGAAGCTGTGGTTCTGATTGCACTGACGCTGCGGTTCTCCGCACCTTACCGGACGCTCCAAGGATGCCAACATGATTAGCAAAGAAGGCCTTACCCACCATATCTCCGCGCAGTTCAACGCCGAGCTCGAGGAAGTGCGCAGCCACCTCCTGGCGATGGGCGGGCTGGTGGAGAAGCAAGTCAACGACGCCGTCACTGCGCTGATCGAGGCCGACTCGGGCCTGGCCCAGCAAGTGCGCGAGATCGACGACCAGATCAACCAGATGGAACGCAACATCGACGAAGAATGCCTGCGCATTCTCGCCCGTCGCCAGCCGGCGGCATCCGACCTGCGCCTGATCATCAGCATTTCCAAGTCGGTGATCGACCTCGAGCGGATCGGCGATGAAGCCACCAAGATTGCCCGCCGCGCCATCCAGCTGTGCGAAGAGGGTGAAGCGCCGCGCGGTTATGTGGAAGTGCGTCATATCGGCGACCAAGTGCGCAACATGGTCCGGGATGCCCTGGATGCCTTCGCGCGCTTTGACGCCGAGCTGGCATTGTCGGTAGCGCAGTACGACAAGGTCATCGACCGTGAATACAAGACCGCCCTGCGTGAGCTGGCCACCTACATGATGGAAGACCCGCGCTCTATCTCGCGGGTCTTGAGCATCATCTGGGTGTTGCGCTCCCTGGAGCGGATCGGTGATCACGCGCGCAATATCTCGGAACTGGTGATCTATCTGGTGCGCGGTACCGACGTACGGCACATGGGCCTCAAGCGCATGAAGGCCGAAGTTGAGGGTTCAGCCGATCAAATCCCTAATGTTCCGGGCGAACCTGACGATAAGTAAGGTTGCCCGAGAAATTAACGCCCGGCCTCTGGTCGGGCGTTTTCGTTTGTGGCGCCTGAATTTTTTGCGAATCGGGTAAAAGAAAGTCCGAACGTGACTACAGAGTTTTGGCAAAATGCCATTAGTCAGGCGTTTTGCGTGCCGAAGTTTTTATAGGATGAAGGGTCGATGAGTAAAGTCAGTGTATTGGTGGTGGATGACGCCTCGTTTATCCGCGACCTGGTGAAGAAGTGCCTGCGCAACTACTTCCCCGGGATCAAGCTTGAAGATGCGGTAAACGGCAAGAAGGCCCAGACCATCCTGATGCGCGAGAGCTTCGACCTGGTGCTGTGCGACTGGGAAATGCCGGAGATGTCCGGCCTGGAGTTGTTGACCTGGTGCCGCGAGCAACCGCACCTCAAGGCCATGCCGTTTGTGATGGTGACCAGCCGTGGCGACAAAGAGAACGTGGTCCAGGCGATCCAGGCCGGGGTTTCCGGTTACGTCAGCAAGCCGTTCACCAACGAGCAACTGCTGAACAAGGTCAAGCAAGCCCTGCACAAGGTCGGTCGCCTCGACGCCCTGGTCGCCAGCGCGCCGACCAAGATGAACTCGGCCTTCGGCAATGATTCCCTGAGTGCCCTGACCGGTGGCAAGCCCGAAGCCGTACGTGCAGCCCCCGTTGCGGCGGCTGCCTCTGCGCCAAGCAAAGGCCTGCTTAACAACGCCCCGCCGGTCCAAGCGCCAGGCGCTGCACCCACTGGCGGCCGTGGCCAGGGCCAGTTGCGCCTGTCCAGCGGCACCCAGCAATGCGTGATCAAGGCACTGAGCATCAAGGAAGCGCTGCTGGTGGTGCGTCGCGGTGAAGTCCTGCCTCAGGTACTGGAAAGTGCCGTGCTCGACCTGGAACAGGGCGACAACGCCGAGGTGGCGCGTCTGAACGGCTACCTGCACGCCATCGTCGCCTTCGAACCCAAGCCGGACAGTGACTGGCTGCAACTGACCTTCCGCTTTATCGACCAGGATGCGCAGAAGCTTGACTACATCTCTCGCCTGATTGCGCGCGGTACGGCGCAGAAGCATTTTGTGCCGGGGGCCTGACCTTCAGTCCGAAGGGGCGTGCCCCGGGATTGTCATGATCCCTTGCTAGCTTGCTGTTCATTCACTCCGGCAGGTTCGCGCCATGCTCCTTCGCCTTTTGCTGTCCTGCATATTGGCCTTGGTCGCCAATTCGACCCAGGCCATGACCCTGTACAAATCCACCGATGCCAACGGCATGGTGTTTTTCAGCGATCGGCAAACCCCCGGCGCCCAGGCGTTCGTGATCCAGGAACGTAGGGTCGAGCGCGTACAGCCGCCGATACTCTACAGGCCAAAACCCGTTTACCCGCAACAAGCCTACCGTTACCCCTTGCCCTGGCGTGGCGGCCCGTTCCGCCTGACCCAAGGCCCCAACGGCAGTTTCAGCCACACCGACGCCAAAAGCCGCTACGCCATGGACATCGCCATGCCCGAAGGCACGCCGATCATCGCGGCACGCAGGGGTGTGGTGATGAAAATCGAGAATAGCCAGATCGGACGCGGCAACGATGCGTCAGGCAATTTCGTGCGCGTGCAGCACGATGACGGCACCCAGGGTGTGTACCTGCACCTCAAGCAAGGCTCGGTGAGTGTCAGGCCGGGGCAGCGTGTGGCGGTGGGCAGCGCGCTGGGGTTGTCGGGCAATACCGGCAACAGCAGCGGGCCGCACCTGCACTTTGTGGTGCAACAGAGTACCGCGGCCGGGCTGGTGTCGATTCCTTACGAATTCAACCAGCCGGTCGGGACATTGCCCAATTTTGCATTGGGCAATTGAGGGTCAATCCAGCAGCAGGACCTTGGCCAGCACGATCTTCGGCCCTTTCATCTTCTTGATGATGATCCGCAAGCCTTCAACCTCCAGCACTTCTTCCTCTTCCGGCACCCGTTTGAGGGTGTCGTAGATCAGCCCTGCGAGGGTTTCGGCCTCGATGTGGTCCAGGTCGACGCCCAGCAGGCGTTCCACCTTGAACAGCGGCGTATCGCCCCGTACCAGCAGTTTGCCAGGCTGGTAGGCGAGGATGCCGCGCTCGGCCTTGCGGTGTTCGTCCTGGATATCGCCCACCAGCACTTCCAGCACGTCTTCCATGGTCAGGTAGCCGATGATCTTGCCGTCGGCTTCTTCCACCAGGGCAAAGTGCGCGCCGCCTTTGCGGAACTGCTCCAGCAACTGCGACAACGGCATGTGCCGCGACACACGTTCCAGCGGGCGGGTCAGCTCGGCCAGGTTGAACGATTCGGGGATGTGGTCCAGGGCCGCCAGTTCCAGCAGCAGGTCCTTGATGTGCAAAAGCCCGACAAACTCGTTGCGCACCGCGTCATACACCGGATAGCGGCTGAATTTATGGCGACGGAACAGCGCGAGGATTTCCTTGAGCGGGGCGTTGAAGTCCAGGGTCACCAGGTCTTCACGGGAGTTGGCCCAGTCCACCACTTCCAGCTCGCCCATTTCCACGGCCGAGGCCAGTACACGCATGCCTTGGTCGCTCGGGTCCTGGCCACGGCTGGAGTGCAGGATCAACTTGAGCTCTTCGCGGCTGTAATGGTGTTCGTGGTGCGGGCCGGGTTCGCCTTGGCCGGCGATGCGCAGGATCGCGTTGGCGCTGGCGTTGAGCAGGTAGATCGCCGGGTACATGGCCCAGTAGAACAGGTACAGCGGCACCGCCGTCCACAGCGACAGCAACTCGGGCTTGCGAATGGCCCAGGACTTGGGCGCCAGTTCACCGACCACGATGTGCAGGTAGGAAATCACGAAGAACGCGGCAAAGAACGACACGCCCTTGATCACTTCCGGCGATTCGACACCTAGGGCGCCCAGCAGCGGTTCGAGGATGTGCGCGAACGCCGGCTCACCGACCCAGCCCAGGCCCAGGGAGGCGAGGGTGATACCCAGCTGGCAGGCCGACAGGTAGGCGTCGAGCTGGCTGTGCACGGTACGCAGGATCTGCCCGCGCCAGCCGTTGGTGTGAGCGATGGCCTCGACCCGGGTCGAGCGCAGCTTGACCATGGCAAATTCCGCCGCAACGAAAAAACCGTTGAGCAGTACCAGGATCAGAGCAAAAAGAATCATGCCGAAATCGGCGAAGAGTGTGGCGAGGGTGATACCAGGGGAAGGGTCCATGATTGGGTTTTGCAGGTTCCGTGTGTTCAATAAGGGGTGACAGAAGGGCCTGAAAGGCAGGCGCAAGTCGGCCAATGTAGCGGCTGACGGGGCGCTTGCCTAGTGGGTGCCGCCGGGTGGGGTGTGGAATGCCTTATTCGAAACAGCACAATTCCAATTGTGGGAGGGGGCTTGCTCCCGATAGCAGTGTGTCAGTCAGCATATCTGATACTGATGCACCGCCATCGGGAGCAAGCCCCCTCCCACATTTGGTTTTGTGCTGTGTTTGAGTTATTCGTCATTTCCGACGAGCCGCGAACGGGTCATCTGCCCTGGCGGAAAGTGGCAGGTGAACGTACTGCCATGCCCCAGCACACTGCTGATTTCCAGGCGCGCGCGGTGGCGCAGCAGCACATGCTTGACGATGGCCAGGCCCAGCCCGGTGCCGCCGGTGTTGGAGTTGCGGCTGGAATCGACGCGGTAGAAACGCTCGGTCAGGCGCGGCAGATGCTTGGCGTCGATGCCGATGCCGGAGTCCTGCACGCTCAGGTGTGCGCCTTGCTCGTCGGCCCACCAGCGAATGCGGATAGTGCCCTTGTCCTGGGTGTACTTCACCGCGTTGAACACCAGGTTGGAGAACGCGCTGCGCAATTCGCCCTCGCTGCCTTTGAGCAACACCTGCGGGTCGGCATCCAGGCTGATCTGCTGCCCACGCTCGCCCGACAGGGCCTTGGCGTCATTCTTGATGGTCTGCAACAGGCTGTGGACGGCCACCGGTTGGTTGTCCGACGGATAATCCGTGGCCTCGAGCTTGGCCAGCAACAGCAAGTCGTTGAGCAGGGTCTGCATGCGTGAACCCTGCTGCTGCATTTGCTGCAGGGCACGGCTCCAGCGCGGGTTGATCTCCTCGACGTTGTCCAGCAGCGTCTCCAGGTAGCCGCAGATCACCGTCAACGGCGTGCGCAGTTCGTGGGAGACGTTGGCAACGAAGTCTTTGCGCATCTGCTCCAGCTGATGGATGCGGGTTACGTCGCGCACCAGCATCAGGTGTTCGTTGTTGCCGTAGCGGGTCAGGTACAGCTGGATGCGCACGCGGTCGTTGGTGGGCGAGGGGATTTCCAGGGCTTCTTCGTAGTTGTCCTGCTCGAAGTATTCCTTGAAGCGCGGGTGACGCACCAGGTTGGTTACCGGCTGGCCGCTGTCCTGGGGCGTCTTGAGGCCCAGCAGGGTCTCGGCGGCGCGGTTCCACCATTCCAGGTTGCCGTCGCTGTCGAGCATGATCACCGCGTCCTTGAGCGCAGCGGTGGACTCTTGCACCCGGTCGATCACGGCTTGCAGGCGCCCGCGTACCCGTTGGTCGCGGCGTTGCAGGTGGTAGATGCTGTCGAACACCTCACCCCACAGGCCGTAGCCATCGGGCGGTGCTTCGTCGGGTTTGTGCTGGCGCAGCCATTCATGCAGGCGCAGCAATTGCTTGAGGGTCCAGCCCAGGTACAGGCCGATACCGATGGCCAGGCTCCAGCCGTAATAGCCGCTGACCAGGCCCACCAACAGGCAGGCGGTGATCAACAGGAGCATGTGGCGGATCAGGGTGCCATGCCAGTTCTGGTTCACTTAAACATGCGTCCTTGTCAGCTGTTAAGGAAGGAAAGTGACTGGCTCAGCCCTTGGTGGAGAACCGGTAGCCGGTGCCGCGCACGGTTTGTACCAGATTCTCGTAGGCATCGCCCAAGGCTTTGCGCAGGCGACGGATATGCACGTCGACGGTGCGTTCCTCGACATACACGTTGCCGCCCCACACCTGGTCCAGCAACTGGCCACGGGTATAGGCACGCTCCTGGTGGGTCATGAAGAACTGCAGCAGGCGGTATTCGGTCGGGCCCATCTCGGCCGGCTTGCCGTCGATGGTCACGCGGTGGCTGATCGGGTCCAGCAGCAGGCCACCGACTTCGATAGGCGCTTCGCCATCGGTCGGGCCGGCACGGCGCAGCACGGCTTTCAGGCGCGCTACCAGTTCCCGTGGGGAAAACGGCTTGGTGATGTAGTCATCGGCGCCGACTTCCAGGCCCTGGATCTTGTTGTCCTCTTCGCCCTTGGCAGTGAGCATGATGATCGGGATATCCCCGGTCAGCTCATCGCGCTTGAGGCGGCGGGCCAGTTCGATGCCGGAGGTGCCGGGCAGCATCCAGTCCAGCAGGATCAGGTCCGGCTTGCGGTCGACGATAATGGCATGGGCCTGCTGGGAGTTCTCCGCCTCCAGGCAGTCATAGCCGGCCATTTCCAACGCAACGGCGATCATCTCGCGGATGGGCGCTTCGTCGTCAACAATCAGAATGCTCCTGCCAACCATGCCTAAAATCCTCTTGTCATTTAACTGTCTTGCGCCGCATTAGATAACGGAATTATTGCAGTCGTGTGACAGTAATTTAGTCGCTTGGGCAATTCGGGGCACTCTGGACTACGCTTTGGGTCCGAATCCTGACAACCACAAAAGGAAGGTTCCGATGACTCACAGTACTTTTTCCTGGAAGGCCCTGCTGGTCACGGCGGCATTGACGCTGCCGACACTGGCATTCGCGGCGGAGCCGGCGATGACCCAGAAGGGCCTGTTAGTGGATCACAGCGGGAAGACCCTTTACACCTTCGACAAGGACGCCGATGGCAAGTCAGTGTGCAAGGACCAGTGCGCGACCAACTGGCCGCCGCTGAAAGCGGAGTCTACTGACAAATCAATGGGCGATTGGACCGTGATCACCCGTGATGACCAGACCAGTCAATGGGCCTACAAAGGCAAACCTGTCTACACCTACAAGGATGACCACAAGGCCGGTGACAAGAGCGGTGATGGCAAGGGTGGGGCATGGCATGTGATCAAGCCCTGATTTCGCGGCGCTGCTGAAACCATCGGGGGCAAGCCCCCTCCCACATTTGAATGTGTTCACACCTCAAAAGGTGGGAGGGGGCTTGCCCCCGATGAGGCCCGACCAGGCACTGCAAAAACCTCAGCGAAACGCGTAATCCGCCACAATCCCGACAAAAATCGCCAACCCGGCCCAGTGGTTGTGCAAAAACGCCTTGAAGCATTTCATCCGGTCCCGGTCGCGGGTGTACCAGAACTCCCAGGCAAAGCAGCCTGCCGCCGCCAGCAGGCCCAGGTGGAACCAACCCCCCAGCTCAAACCGTGCGCCGGCCAGCAACAGGCACAGCAGCGCCAGGCCTTGCAGGGTCAGGATGATCACACGGTCGGCATCGCCGAACAGAATGGCGGTGGACTTGACGCCGATCTTCAAGTCGTCGTCGCGGTCGGTCATCGCGTAATAGGTGTCGTAGGCCACTGTCCACAGCAGATTGGCTATATAGAGCAGCCAGGCGATAGCGGGCAGGTGGCCGGTTTCGGCGGTGAACGCCATCGGCATGCCCCAGGAAAACGCCGCGCCCAACACCACCTGGGGGTAATAGGTGTAGCGCTTCATGAACGGGTAGCTGACCGCCAGTGCCAGACCGCCCAGCGACAACCAGATGGTGGTGGCGTTGGTCAACAGCACCAGCAGGAAGCTGATCAGCATCAGTACCGCAAAGAACACCAGGGCCTCTTTCGAACTGATCCTGCCGCTGGCCAACGGGCGTTGCGCGGTGCGTTTCACGTGACCATCGACCTTGCGGTCCGCCCAGTCATTGATGACACAACCGGCAGCACGAGTCAGCGTCACGCCCAGCACAAAAATCACGATGTTGGCCAGGGACGGCGAGCCCTTGCCGGCGATCCACAGCGCCCACAGCGTCGGCCACAGCAGCAGGTAGATGCCGATAGGCTTGTCCATGCGGGTCAACTGAATGAAATCCCAGGCCCTGGGGTGCAGGCGGTTCAAGGATTTGAGCAGACGTTGATACATCAGCAGTTCTCCGGATGGTCATGCAGCGCGTGCCAGAAAACCGGCAGGAAGACTTCCGCCACCAGCACGCTCAGCGGCCCGCGATCGAAGCGTGAGCGGCGCGCCCACAGCCCGTCGGCCTGGTCCGTGGTGGGCAACCATTGGCGGGGGTAATGGCACACCTCGATGGCCTGGCGGGTGAACGCGCGGTCGCAAAACAGCAATTCGCCGAGGGAACGGCTGCCCAATTCGTCCATCTGCAAGCCGTCGCCCTGCAGCGCACTGCGCGCCGCCACACTGCGGGCGAACACCCAGGGTTGGCCATGCCCGCGCAGATACACCTCGCGCACCCAACCGATACTGGCCGGTGGCATGTGCAGCGCCGCGCATTCATCATCGCGCAGCGGCTGCCAGCCTTCGAACAGCGGCGTCACGCTGAAGCCATCGTGGGACAGCCACGTCAGCCGGCGGGTCAGCGAGCCTTCGTCGAACAGCCAGTTCAGGGTCAAGGGCGCGGGCGCAGGGCTCAGGAGGCTCTGGGTCAACCATTGGCAAGCATCGGGAAGGGCGATTGAGTGCGGCACGGTGCGTCAGTATTGGCGGCAAAAGAGGCGGCGAGCTTACCATGGCGTCCTGATCTTTTGCCGGGCCGTCCCGGCGCCTTGCGTCGATCAAGCTTGCATCTGTCGGCCCCGATCAGTACAAAACGCCCTGAGCCGCGCGGCAACGCTGGATCCATCGACCGCCGGCCAACCTGCCTGGACCCTGAGGAAGCAAGTAAATGAAGAAGTGGCAATGTGTAGTCTGCGGCCTGATCTATGACGAAAAAGACGGCTGGCCGGATGATGGTATCGCTCCGGGTACCCTGTGGCAGGACGTACCGGAAGACTGGCTGTGCCCGGACTGCGGCGTCGGCAAAATGGATTTCGAAATGATCGAAATCGGCTAATTTTCAGTTTCAGAGACGTACTACAAGGAGAACGGAATGAACACACCTGTCGTGATCATCGGCACAGGATTGGCCGGTTACAACGTGGCCCGGGAGTTTCGCAAGCTCGACAGCGAGACCCCATTGCTGCTGATCACCGCGGATGACGGGCGCTCCTACTCCAAGCCCATGCTCTCCACCGGCTTTGGCAAGAACAAGGAAGCCGATGGCCTGAGCATGGCGGAACCCGGCGCCATGGCCGAGCAACTCAAGGCCGAAGTGCGCACTCACACCCGTGTCAGCGGCATCGACCCCGGCCACAAGCGCCTGTGGATCGGTGAAGAAGCGGTGGCCTATCGTGATCTGGTCCTGGCCTGGGGCGCAGAAACCGTGCGTGTCCCCGTCGAAGGTGATGCGGCTGAGCTGGTTTTCCCGATCAACGACCTCGAAGATTACGCCCGCTTTCGCGCCGCCGCGGCCGGCAAGCGCCGCGTGCTGCTGCTCGGCGCCGGCCTGATCGGCTGTGAATTTGCCAACGACCTGATCCTCGGCGGTTATGAAATCGACCTGGTGGCGCCGTGCGAGCAAGTGATGCCGACCCTGCTGCACCCGGCGGCGGCCGCAGCGGTACAGGCTGGCCTGGAAGGGCTGGGGGCGCGTTTCCACCTGGGCCCGGTGCTCAACCGCCTGCAACGCAGCGCTGACGGCCTGGAAGCGCATCTGTCGGACGGTGAAGTGGTGCACTGCGACCTGGTGGTCTCGGCCATCGGCCTGCGCCCGCGTGTCGACCTGGCCGCCGCCGCCGGTCTGCAGACCAATCGTGGGATCATGGTGGACCGCCACCTCAAGACCTCCCACGCCAATATCTACGCCCTGGGCGACTGCGCCGAGGTCGATGGCCTCAACCTGCTGTACGTCATGCCGCTGATGAGCTGCGCCCGTGCCCTGGCCCAGACCCTGGCCGGCAACGCCACAGCTGTCAGCTATGGCCCGATGCCGGTCACCGTGAAAACCCCGGTCTGCCCGCTGGTGGTTTCGCCACCGCCACGGGGCACCGAAGGGGTGTGGAGCGTCGAAGGCCAGGGTGCCGACATCAAGGCCCTGTGCCGCGACGCCAGCGGCCGCCTGCTGGGTTACGCGCTGACCGGCAGCGCCGTGATGGAAAAACTCGCCCTCAACAAAGAACTTCCGCCGTTGCTGGCGTAAATACCGGTCGTTCTGTCGGAATAAGCACGTTTTTCCCCCGAGAAAGGTCGCCGCGAGACTGGCGGAGCGTGCGAGGGCATGCCATCCTCACTCCCGTCTGCCGCAGAGTAGAGCCTGCGGCGCTTTGGGCGCTGCTCCACAGACGAGCAGCACGGACATAACAACAAAAAACCGTCAAAGAGGCTTCACATATGCGTAAACCAGAACTCGCAGCCGCCATCGCTGAAAAAGCGGATCTCACCAAAGAACAGGCCAACCGCGTCCTCAACGCCGTTCTCGAAGAAATCACCGGCGCCCTGCACCGCAAGGACAGCGTCACCCTGGTGGGCTTCGGCACCTTCCTGCAACGCCACCGTGGCGCCCGCACCGGTAAAAACCCGCAAACCGGTGAGCCTGTGAAGATCAAGGCGAGCAACACCGTTGCGTTCAAGCCGGGCAAGTCGCTTAAAGACACCGTTAACGCGTAAGCAGTGCCGTCTCGACAGGGGGCGGGGTGGTAGGAAAATGGGCACGCCGACTGGGTCGGGTGCCCTTTTTTTGTGGCCGCTTATTAAGTGCTTTAACGAATGCCTTCGACGAGTTCCTGGTCTTTCTCGCCACCCCACGGATCGTCCAGCAGGTACTTGGCAGCGACTTTGGTGTCAGTTGGGACCAAGGGGATCTTGTAGAAAATCTCGTCGCCTTCGCAGACCTCGAAGTACAACGCATAGTCGCGCTTCTCCAGATCCAGCGTAACGTTGAATTTTTCGGACGCCGAGGCTACTTCCACCTGCTTGGGGTCTGTGACATGAAACGGCACGACGATGCAGCGCTGGGCGGTTTCATCAGGGTGTCTTTTATAGTCCTTTATAGTTACGCAGTTCTTTAAATGCTTTGTCGAGGACACTCATGTTCTTTTCCTGTGGGGAAAATTTATCGCCACAGGGTCATTTTTTGCTGTTCATCACGGGGTCGGCAAGATTTTCAGTGCCGTCATTCATGCGCTGCAAGAGCTTAATCGCGCGTGGAAAACCTTGTTCGGCTGAGCGCTCCAGCCACTTCCTGGCTTGTTCAATGTCCTGATCTACTATCCATCCATCGATGTACATTTTCGCCAAGTCAAATTGGCCATGAGCGTCGCCGGAGTCGGCTCGTGGGAAGTGAAATTCCACGGTTTGGGTGATTACATCAATGTCCCAATAGTCGCGCTTGTTTGCTTGGAAGAGCCTGACCGTTTGATCATCTACCCACTCAACAGCCCCTATCAGTGACTCAAAAAGGCCCAAAGCAATACCGATTCGCGCAGCGGTAAAAAATCTCTCAGGTGTGTCTTTGGCGCCCTGTACCAAAACACCGATATTAATGTACCGATCCGTGCGCCAGGCAGCAGTCGCGGACAGTGTATTGGATGGGTTTTTTTGGGGCCGCCCTGCAGTGCCTGAAAATTGATACTCACGCTTGATGATCTCGGCGTGCAACTTATGTATCGGATCGGTATCCCAGCCCTTAAGCACCGCCAATGATAAAAGCGCTTCATGAATATCTTCGATTAACGACTGGCGAATTGCGCTCTCTGAAGCATTCGCAGGTAACTCATTCAGGTGTTTGAATGGGTGGGAATAGGTGCAAACATTCGCGAGTGTCTGCTCCGCCTCAACAGACGTTGGCTGAAGAATTATTTTGGCAACTCCGCCAGTGGGTATCTTGCACTTAGTTGCAAGGAGATAAATATAGAGTACGGCTGCCTCGCGGATGCTGTGGGGCTGCAGACGCTCGGAAGGAGAGGCAATCTCAAGTGTTGATAAATATTTGCTCATCAGAATCTCTATCTCGTCGCGTTGGGTAGTGAGTTACCCACTGGATTGATACCAACTTTTGGGAACGTAGGTGTTTGGCCGGCTCTTTGAGCGGCTACCGAGTAGCCATTTACTCTACCTTGCTCAACCTTCAATGCCTTGGTTCTCGTTACATTTTTCCTGATGATAGCTGACTCGTATTTATCAGAGCCGGGTGGTTTGTTGAGTTTGCGCACCTGAGATTCAGCGCGGTAAGACTTGCCGTTCTTAGAAATTTTCCCGCCGCTAATGCCGTATTTATGTACCTGGCCAGTCGTTTTGTTACGGATGACATAAACGTGGTTTGGCTTGTTATTTTGTCTGGAGTTTCCGTTTGCAGCGCCACAGGTCTTCCACCCCCAAGGATCTAACCATGCAATGGGGTTGGGTGCGTATTGGTAGAGGTTGAGCTCGCCGTCCAATCCAATCGGGTCCGGCGTCGTAAACCGGCCCACATCTGGATCATAAAACCTGAACGTATTGAAATGCAGCCCTGTCTCCCGATCCAGGTACTGCCCCTGGAACCGCAGGTTCTGCTCTTCAATGTAATAAGGCTCGCGCACCTCTTCCAGGGTGTTGCCCCACACCCGATACGTTGCCTGCCAGACGCTATGCCCATCCGCGTCTGTCAGCTGTTCCGGCAGGCCATTGAGGTCGTTGTGGTAGTAACGAATTTTCTGTAACGGCCCAGCGCCATCGACCCGCGCCAAGGGTTCGTAGCCGTCATCTTCGTAGACATAAAGACTGGTCTGGCTGTGCTTATGCTCCTGCAACAACCGCAAACCATCCCAGGTAAATCGGGTTTCCCCCAGCGGATACCCATCCTTGCCATGCTCAGTCTTCTCAATGCGCCGGCCCAGCGGGTCATAGGTCATCCTGACCACGCTGCCGTTTTCATTGCGTACTTCGATCAACCGACTCTCGGCGTCATACGCAAATCGCTGTACACCGCGTTTGGCGCTGCGCTTTTCGACCATTCGCCCAAAGGCGTCATAGCGATAACGCTTGTCTTGATACGTCAGCAGCTTGTTGTGCACCACCAACCCGGCACCGGCCTGCGGGCCGTCCAGAAGGTTGGCGGCGGCGTCATACGCGAAGGTTTCGCGCTGGCCGTGCAGGCTGTCCTGGCTGGCGATGATGCGGCCGGTGGCGTCGTAGTGCAGCAGTTGGCGGTGTTGCGCGGCGGGTTGCTGGTCGAGTTTGCCGATCAGGTTGTCAGCGGGGTCGTACTCGAACTGTTTTCGCGCTGCTGCCGGCATTAACGAAGGCTGACTCACCAGGCGGCGTTGGCGTGAGCGCAGTCGGCCGCTGCGGTCGTATTCGCTGCGGGTGCTGAGCTGGCCTTGGGTACGCAGGACCTCGCGGTGCAGGCGGTCGCGCTCGAAGTCGCTGATCACCTGGCCGTCGAGGTTGATCTGGTGCAGGTGGCCGCTGCCGTAGTACAGGCGATTGAGCCAGCGGCCGTCAGGCAGTTGGGTCTGGATTAGGTTGCCGAGCTCGTCGTAGTGGTGTTGCAGGTTGCCTGCTGAGCTCTGTTCGGCCAGCAATTGACCGAGGGCGTCGTAGGCGAAGCCCAGGGCTTGGGTATTGCCTTGCACGTCGGTGAAAGTCACTGCCGTAAGCTGGTCCACAGCATCGTAGCTGTAGTCGGTGCGGCCATCGTCGGTGGTTTTTGCAACCAATCGGCCGACCGCATCGCGCGCCAGCCGGTGAGCGATGCGGGCGGGTGGCGTTTCGGGAACCACCGCCAAGCCATTCCCGTAAGGTGCAGGGACTACAGTCACCGTGGTGATATTATCCAGCGGGTCGTAGTCGTAGCGCTTGGCGCTGCCGTCAAGGTCCTGTTGCTCGGCCAGTCGGTTTGCGGCGTCCCAGGCAAACCGATAACGTTCGCCGTTCTCGTTGATCAGCGCTTGCAGGCGCCCATAGCTGTCATAACCGAATTGCACTTGTCGACCATGGGCGTCGGTGCGCTGGCTGACCTGGCCACGACGGTTGTACTGGTAGAGAGTGGTGTCCCCGGCCGGGTCGGTATAACCCAGCAGTTGGCCGCTGACGTCTCGTTGGTAGTGCTCGGTACGCCCGTCCGGCAGTTGGCTGCTGAGCAAGCGACCCTGGGCGTCATGGATGAATAGCGTGCGCTCACCCAGCGCATCAGTAATGACCTGCAAATACCCACGCTCGTCATAACTGAAACGCGTCGGATAACCCGAACAGTCGATATGCTCAACCAATTGCCCGAATGGATTCCAGCGCAGCTTTTTGCTTTTGCCGGTGGTATCGATTATTTCTACTGGCTGTCCATGGGCGTCGTAGCGATATTGGGTGACGTAGCCCAGCGGATCGGTTTCGGCGATGCAGTTACCACGCGGGTCATAGCGATACTGCCAACTGTTGTCGGCGGCGTCCGTTTCCATCAGCGGCAGCGCCCAATGTTCGAGCCACAGAATCGAATCGCTGCGGCCCAACGGGTCGCTCTCGCCGATCAGGTTGCCGGCTTCGTCGTAGCTGTATTCATAGCGCCCACCCAACGGATCGGTGGCGCTGAGCAGTTGGCGTTCGTCGTTCCATTCGAATAGCCAGGTCTGCCCGAGATTATCGCTGTGTCGAATGATCTCGTGCTGCGTGTTCCAATGCCGCGTACTGACGCGCTGCAAACCGTCGGTGATACGAGTGAGCCCGGCCTTCAAGTCATAGTCGAACTGGTACGCGTCGCCCTCATCGGTCCAGTGCCGGACAACCCGCCACTCCAAGCAGTCAACCAACGCCCATTCGTAGAAGCAACGCAATCCGGTGGGCAACTGATGCTCCACCATTCGCCGACCACTGTCGTAGCTGAAGCGCCGCTGCACCTGGCCGGTGGCGTCGCGCACCAGCGCCAGGTTGCCAGCGGTGTCATAGTCATAGCTGACCAGTACTTCGCGGCGCTGATCGGGGTAAAGGCGTTCGAGCCGCGCCACGTGGCCTTGATCGCGGATCAACTCCACTTGCACCAGGTCGAACGTATCGCGCAGCCGGATCAGCCGCCCGGCTTCGTCGTAATCAACATGGATGCGGTTGTCGTTGCGGTCGCCGAGCTGGCTGAGGCGCAGCAACGCCGGGTTGGCGGAAGGCTCAAATAAGCGATACAGCCCGTCATCGCTTTCGATCAGCAATTGCCCGTTGAGGTGTCGGCGCACGGCCAGCCCTTCACCGGCGCTGAACACCGCGCCGCCCAGGGGAATGCTGCCCATGTCGATAGGCCGGCCCTGTTCATCGGTGTAGACCAGCGTTTCGCCGCCGTCGGGGTGAGGCTGGATGTCGACGCACACTTCATACGGCACGCTCCAGCCTGCGCCGAACAGGCTGCCCGAGCGTTCGTCGCGGCTGTTGTAGAAGCGTTGCCAATCAATCGGCAGGATGCCGGGCAGGACAAAATCCAGCTCATCATCGCCGCCCAGCACCTTGGCGCCGGTGGCCGCATGCACCGGGTTCGACGAGCCCATGGCCGCATTGGCCATCGCCCCCATCGCGCTGCTCACGGCCATCGAGGTCGCGCCGCCGATCAACATGCACGGCAGCTTGCTGAAGAACTTGCCCTTGCCGCCCTTGAGCATCAACAACGCCGTCACCGCCAGCCCGACGCCCGGCGTCTTGCCGCTGCGGATCTCGCGCACCACCACCGAACCGCCGCCAATGGTCACGTTGGAGGAAATCAGCCCCGACGACACCACCGTTGCATCGCAGGTGCTGCGGTCACCGCTGCGCACTGCCGGCTGGCCATTGATGGTGACTTTTTCCGAACCCTCGGCCAGAAACTGCGGCGGCATCGGCGGGTGCTTCATGCACGTGACCAAATCCAGCGGCTTGGGTTCGGCGCCGGGCGCAGGTGTGGCAACCGTGGGGCGCCACATCTGCGAGAAGAAACTCTCGGCCATGTCCAGGTAGCTGGCTTCCGGCTCGGGCGCGGGTTCTTCCAGTTCAGTGCCGGCGGGTGCGACGTGAGAACTGATCGCCCCGGCAGCGCGAGCGGCCGGAATACTGTTGGTGAGGGTATTGGTGGAGCCTGTGAGAATGTTCGCCTGCACCGTGGGTGGAAACAGGGCGTTGCTGAAGCTCTCGCATAAATTCGATAAGCCTTTGTCCGCCCCGGTCTTGCTCATGGCCAGGCCGACAATCGTGCCCACCACGGCGCCCAGCAGGAAACAGCCGAGCCCGCCGGTGGCCACGGTAATCCCGGTGGCGGCAACCACCGCCGCAGTCGCCACCGCCGTGATTGCGATGTTGGCCGCCACCTCCAGCACACCGCCGAGGATGTCGGCCATCATCGAAGTGTGGGAGAGCGCATCGCCCATCCGGGCCGCCCATAACGCGTCAGACATGCGGGCAGCTCATCAGGAAATAGCGTCGAACGACAGCGAGTTTTTGATCAAGGCCCAGTGCGCCGCCTCTGCATCCCCCAGCGTGTCCGCCTTCACATAACTCAACGCGAGCATCTTGCGCGTGCCCGGTATCACCAGCGCCAACTGATACTGGAATACCTTGTCATTGCCCTTGTTGAACTGGCTGCGCAGCTCGATGCCTTCCACCTCCTGCGCGGCGCCCAAACGCACGTCCACACCCGCTTGATAGCGCAAATCCTGTACTTGTTTTTCCAGGCGCTGGAGTTGGTCGTTGAAGTTGCTGTGCAGGGTTTCGCCGTCGGCCAACAGGCTGCGGCTGACGATCAGGGATGTGCCCAACTCCGGGAACTTGAGGATATTGATCGTCGCGTCCTGCAACTCACTGGCGGGCAATTGGAACTGGAATTCGTTGATTCGGTACGTCATGGCAAACGGGTCTCGTCAGGAGCTTTTGGGCGCGGGGAAGGCGGCTTTGATATTGGCGTCGATGGCGCCTTTCTGGCCCTGGCCGTCGGGCGTGGCGCCAGGGCCGCCGCCGTTGTTCAGGTGCAGCACGCCGCCGGTATTGAACTCGGCATCGCCGCTGGCATAGAAGCTGATGTTCACGCCGGTCAGGTTGATCTGCCCACTGGCGTTGAGCTCCAGGATGCTTTCACCGCAGACCAGGCGCAGGTTTTCGCCCACTTCGATGACGTAGCTCTGGCTGATGCTGTCGGTCTTTCTCTGGCCCACCGAGAGGATGTCTTCCTGCTTGACGATACGCAGGCGGTTGTTGCCGATGGTGACCGTCTCGTTATGGCCGATACTTTTATTGCGGTCGTGCCCGACGGAATGACTTTCGTCCACCTCGACAACAATGTCCTGGTTACGCTCGGCATGGATATACAACTGCTCCAACCCCTTCTTGTCCTCCATGCGGATTTCATTGAAGTTGGCCGGCGTGCCGCCCTTGCTGGAGCGACTCTTCATGCCGCTCTGGGTCGCATTTTCCGGCAGGTCGTAGGGCACCGTCTGCTCGGCGTTGTACACCCGCCCGGTGATGATCGGGCGGTCCGGATCGCCTTCGAGAAAACTGACAATCACTTCCTGGCCGATCCGTGGAATCTGCATCGAGCCCCAGTTCTTGCCGGCCCAGGACTGCGACACGCGGATCCAGCACGAGCTGTTTTCGTTGGATTGGTCGTGGCGGTCCCAGTAGAAGTGCACCTTCACGCGGCCGTACTGGTCGGTCCAGATTTCCTCGCCTTTGGGGCCAACCACCAATGCCGTCTGCGGGCCTTTGACGATGGGGCGGTGGGTGGTGGCCAGCGGGCGGAAGCTTTGCTGGGCGTCGATGCAGGTCAGGCTGCTTTCGAACTGCGCCGAACCCGAACCGCCGCCGCTTTCCAGGCTTTCCTGGACGATGTAGTAGCGGCAGCCGACGATCAGGTATTCGCGGTTCTGGTCCTGGCGGCTGAAGCCGGTGAGGCTGAACAGGTGGCCGGAACCCAGGCCACGGGCATTGCCGGCGAACTCGACCTGTTCATGCAGGGTTTGCAGGGCTTCGATGCGGGTTCGCGCGTAGTGTTCGCCGTCGGCGCTTTGCACGTAGGTGCCGGGGTAGTCGTACAGCGGATAGTCGCCGGCGGTGTGCGGGCGCGGCATGGCCGAACGCACGTCGATGCTGGCGCTGGGGCGCTGGAAGTCGTAGTCGTTGAGCTCCAGCGAGCCCGGCTGGACTTCCTGCGCCAGGTGCCAGTTGTGCATGTGGTCGCGTTCGCGCTGTTGCTCGTCCTTGGGGTAGTACGGGATCGAGGCATAGCCCGGCACCGTGGTGTGGGCGCCATAGGCGTCGGCCAGCACCAGCACATGGCGGTCCTGTTCATGGCGGAAGAAGTAGTAGATGCCTTCCTGTTCCATCAGGCGGCTGACGAAATCGAAGCTGGTCTCGCGGTACTGCACGCAGTATTCCCACTCGCGGTACGGCCGGCTCAGGGCGTCTTCGAAGTCGGAAAACCCCAGGTCGCGGAACACCTGCTTGATGATCTGCGGGATGCTCAGGTTCTGGAAAATCCGGCAGTCCGAGGTGCGAGTCAGCAGCCAGAACCACGGGCGCAGCGTCACCTGGTAACTGGCGAACTGGCCCTGGTCGATGTTCTGGCTGCAGCGCGCGACGATGCCGTGGAAGTGCCGCTCACCACCGTCCGCCAGTTGCAGACCGACGCTCATGGGCTTGCCGAGCAACTGGTTGAGGTCGATGTTGGCGTCCAGGGACGTCAGTTGCAGTTCATAGTTGAACAGGCGGCCCAGCTCTTCGCCGCCGCCCATTTCATTGAGCAGCAGCACATCCGGCCCGAGGGGGCTGGTGATCTTGGCCAGGCGTGAGGCTTGGTTGAATAGCATCGGGCGTCTCGAAAATGACTAAATAACTGAAGAAACTGAGTTCAAATGTGGGAGGGGGCTTGCCCCCGATAGCAGTGTGTCAGTTGATGTATCAGGCGACTGATTCACCGCCATCGGGGGCAAGCCCCCTCCCACATTTGCATTGCATTCCAACAGTCGTTATTCGGCGTCGCTGAAGTCGTAATGCAGCTCGTTATCCCGGCTGCTGATGCGCACACCCGCCAATGCCTTGCCTTCGAGCATGCGCGTGAGGAATTCACGGCTCATGTCCGGCAGCAGGCTGTTGGTGAGGATGGTGTCGATCATGCGCCCGCCGCTTTCGGTCTCGGTGCAGCGCGAGACGATCAGGTCGACCACCGCGTCGTCGTAGTCGAAGGCGACCTTGTGGGTCGTCTCCACGCGCTTCTTGATGCGGTTGAGTTGCAGGCGGGTGATCGCCTTGAGCATCTCGTCGCTCAGCGGGTAGTACGGGATCGTCACCAGGCGGCCGAGCAGGGCGGGCGGGAAGATCTCCAGCAGTGGCTGGCGCAGGGCCTTGGCGATTTCTTCCGGCTCGGGGATGTTCGCCGGGTCCTTGCAGACCTGGGAGATCAGCTCGGTACCGGCGTTGGTGGTCAACAGGATCAGGGTGTTCTTGAAGTCGATCACCCGGCCTTCGCCGTCTTCCATCACGCCCTTGTCGAACACCTGGAAGAAGATTTCATGCACGTCCGGGTGGGCTTTTTCCACCTCGTCCAGCAGCACCACGCTGTAGGGCTTGCGCCGCACCGCTTCGGTCAGCACGCCGCCTTCGCCGTAGCCGATATAGCCCGGTGGCGCGCCCTTGAGGGTGGACACCGTGTGGGCTTCCTGGAACTCGCTCATGTTGATGGTGATCACGTTCTGCTCGCCGCCGTACATGGCTTCGGCCAGGGCCAGGGCGGTTTCGGTCTTGCCCACGCCGGAGGTGCCGGCCAGCATGAACACGCCAATCGGCTTGCTCGGGTTGTCGAGGCCGGCGCGGGAGGTCTGGATGCGCTTGGCGATCATCTGCAGGGCGTGGTCCTGGCCGATGATGCGTTTTTTCAGGTGCTGGTCGAGGTTGAGCACGGTTTCCAGTTCGTTGCGGGCCATGCGGCCCACCGGGATACCGGTCCAGTCGGCGACCACCGAAGCCACGGCCTGGTAATCCACGGTCGGCAGGATCAACGGGGTTTCGCCTTGCAGCGCGGTGAGGCGCTGTTGCAGGTCGACCAGTTGCGCACGCAATTCATCGTTGCCGCTGTCCACGACGCCGGCCTTTTCGCGCAGGGTTGCACGGGTGGCGAGCAGCTCATCCACCAGGGTTTTCTCTTCGGCCCAGCGGCTTTCCAGGGTCGCCAGGCGCTCACGCTCGGCGCTTAACAGGGCTTCGCTGTTGCTCTGGCGCGCACCAATGGCAATGCCGATGGCATGCTCACGGGCGATGATTTGCAGCTCGGTTTCCAGGGCTTCGATGCGGCGGCGACTGTCGTCCACTTCGGCCGGCACCGCGTGCAGGCTGATGGCGACGCGGGCGCAGGCGGTGTCCAGCAGGCTCACGGATTTGTCCGGCAGCTGGCGCGCCGGGATGTAGCGGTGGGACAGTTTCACCGAGGCTTCCAGGGCTTCGTCGAGGATCTGCACCTGGTGATGCTTTTCCATGGTCGAGGCCACGCCGCGCATCATCAACAGCGCTTTGTCTTCCGACGGCTCGGCCACTTGTACCACCTGGAAGCGGCGGGTCAGGGCCGGGTCTTTCTCGATGTGCTTCTTGTACTCGGCCCAGGTCGTCGCGGCCACGGTACGCAGGGTGCCACGGGCCAGGGCGGGTTTGAGCAGGTTGGCCGCGTCGCCGGTGCCGGCAGCGCCACCGGCACCCACCAGGGTGTGGGCTTCGTCGATAAACAGGATGATCGGCTTGGGCGAGGCCTGGACGTCTTCGATGACCTGGCGCAGGCGCTGTTCGAACTCGCCTTTCATGCTCGCGCCGGCTTGCAGCAGGCCCACGTCGAGGCTGCGCAGTTCCACATCCTTGAGTGCGGGCGGCACGTCACCGGCGACGATGCGCAGGGCAAAACCTTCGACCACGGCGGTCTTGCCCACACCGGCTTCACCGGTGAGGATCGGGTTGTTCTGGCGGCGGCGCATGAGGATGTCCACCAATTGGCGGATCTCTTCGTCACGGCCCACGATCGGATCGAGCTTGCCGCTGCGCGCTTGTTCGGTGAGGTCAACGGTGAAGCGCTTGAGGGCTTCCTGCTTGCCCATCGCACTCGGTGCCATGGCGCCGCTGGCCTCGCCCGGCACGGCGCCGGCATTGAAGCCGTCGCTGGCAGTCAAAGCGTTTTCCGGCGAATCACCGACGTATTCGTCAAACCGCTCGCTCAGGGCTTCGGCCTTGATCTTGTCGAACTCCGAGGACAAGCCCAGCAGCGCATGGCGCAGGCTTGGCGTCTTGAGGATGCCCAGCACCAGGTAGCCGGTGCGCACCTGGCTTTCGCCGAACATCAGGCTGCCGTACACCCAGCCGCGTTCCACCGCCTCTTCAACATGGGAAGACAAGTCAGTGATCGACGTCGAGCCACGCGGCAGGCGGTCCAGGGCTTCGGTGAGGTCTCGGGCCAGGCGCGCCGGCTCGACGTTGAACTGGCGGATGATGCGGTGCAGGTCCGAGTCCTGCAGTTGCAGCAACTGGTGGAACCAGTGGGCCAGTTCCACGTACGGGTTGCCCCGCAGCTTGCAGAACACGGTGGCGGCTTCGATGGCCTTGTAGGCCACGCTGTTGAGTTTGCCGAACAGTGCGGCGCGACTGATTTCACCCATGCTCTGGATTCCTTGAGGTGGTGGCTTGATCGGCGTAATGCCGGGCCAGGATTAGGTCGTTGGCATCAACCGCAGGGCAGCCGAGCCAGGTGTTGAAGCCCAGGCGGAACTGGCCATTGAGTTGCAGCGCCGGTACTTCGGGTTGTTGCAGAACCAGGTTCAAGTCCCAGTCCAATTCATGGCCCAGGTACTCGGCCACCCACGCCACCAGCTCGTTGAACGGCTGGCTGCCGGGCAGCATGCCCATGTAGTCGTCCAACTTGAGCGGGCCCAGGCGGATGCGGAATTTATGCTGGCGGTCCCACACGTGGCTGCCCAGGCAGAAGTCCACCCCCAGCTGGTGGGCGCTCACGCCCACGCGGCTGCGTTCGGGCAGTTCCAGCCATTGGCCGACGTATTCTTCGATCTCCACCGGCAGGCCGAAATACTCGCCGAGGATCGCCTTCAAACCGTCCGGGTAGCGGGTTTGTGCCGACAGGTGGCCGCTGTAGTGCAGCTTCGCCGTGTCCGGAATCAATCCTTGGTTAAGCAGGCTCGGCATGCCCCGGCCACTCAAGGCAGCGAGGCGTGCGGACCAGTAGTCATCGTCCGGGCGGTCGTGGCTGACCGTCGGCCGCGCCTCGGCCCAGGCCCGGTAAAACAGGCTCAGCAGGCGGTGGTGGAAGACATCCAGGAACTGCTTGCTGGTGCTGTCGGCGTTGTTGCGCTGGCGCTCGCGTACGTACTCGGTGATATGCAGCGGCAACGGGCCGTTGGGGCCACCCAGGCCGAAGAAGAACTGTTCCAGCCGCGCCGGTTTGCCGTCGCCGCCGGGATCGACCGAGGCCAGGGTGGCCGGGGCGAAGGTGCAATCGGCCTGTTGCCCCAGGCGCAACGGGTCATCCGCCAGGCGCAGGGAATGGCCCAGGCGCGGCAGCTCGGGCGATTCGCACTCGATACGCCGCAACGCCTGGAAGAAATCGTATTCCCAGGGCTCCTGATGCATCGCATCCAACGTACTCACAGGGTCGGACGACGCCCGGGCTTGGCTTTCCATCGCATGATCTCGCCGCGTTCGGTGGTACGGATCACCGTCTCGGTAAAACTGTTGATCGACACGTAGCGTGCCAGGAAGCGTTCCAGCACCGCACCGAGCAGGAACACGCCGGTGCCGCGAAACGCGTTTTCATCGAACTCCAAGGTAATTTCCAGGCCGCGGCCAAACACAATCGGGCCGGGCATCGGCAGGCGCCGGGTAACGGCCTTGCTGCTGACGTCGCGCAAGCCTTCGATCTGCAATTGCAGCGCCGCGTCATTGCTGTCGCCATACAGGCGCAGCAGTTCGCGCAATGCCGCCGCGCCCTGGCCTTGCTCGCTCAGGGACAAATAGTTGAGCGACAACTGGCTGATCAGGCGCCAGGCCTTGGCGTCATGGGCATGGCTGGCGCGTGGGCGGCTTGGCCCGGCGACGCAACGCACGGATAACACCGGCGCGCTGTCGGCCAGGGTGAAGTCGGTCTTGCCGTTGCCCACGCTCATGAACAACGGCAGGTCGCGGTTGGTGCACAGCGCGGTCACGCCGAGTTGGCGCAGGTCATGGCGATACGGCGCCTGGCGGCTGTCGACCAGGCTGACAAAGGTTTCGCTGCCCACATAGGTGGAGCGCGGGCCGTTGCGGCGCTGGTCGCTGGACAGTACCCGCGGCTCGCGGCGCACGGTGTAGTACGCCTGGTCGCGGCCGTAACGGGATGGGTCGCGGACCGCATAGAACGGCAAAAAGGGCTGCTCTGGCCCGGTGCCGTGGCCGGTGATGCCGCTCAACGAATGAATTTCGAAATCCATCGGCCGCGTGCGGTCGGCGATCACGTGGTGCTCGTTGACCCGGTCGGACAAGTGGATGCGGTCCACGCGCTTGGGGAACAGGTTGATCGCCGGGGTGCAGAACGGCAGGAACTGCGCCGCGCCGACGCTGCCTTCCAGGCTTGGCTCGTGACGGTCGAACAGCACGATCAGTTCCAACTCCTGGCCGTCGCAACGCTTGACCGCGCGGCTCAGCTCGGCGAATTCGACGAACAGGAAACGGTGGGGCAGGGCGAAGTATTCCTGCAACAGGCGATAGCCCTGGAAGGCCCGCGCGACCACCGGCATGGCCGCATCGGCGTCGTCGAAACCCCGTGAGCGCAACGCGTCCTGGGGCAGGCGCTCGACCCAATCGCCACCGGGCTTGCGCGCAAACACCGCGCAGGCGTTGCCCAGCAGTTGTTCGTAAAGGCGGAACGGCTGCTCGTCGGCACCGCTGAGGTACAGCGGCAGGTTGTCCAGGTCGAGGCTGTTGAACGGCAATTCGGCGCCGGTACGCAGGGTCAGGCGCAGGCCGGCCTTGGCTTTCGGCTCGCTGGCGGCCAGGCGCCCGAGCACGGCGGCGGGGTTGCCGAAGTACTCGGCGCTGCTGACCTGCAACGGCCACAACGTCACCGGATGCGCGGTGCGGTACTCGCAGCAGGTCTGGGTTTCGCGGCCCAGGGCGGCGCGCAACACGGTGTCGCGCGGCAGCGGAAAGCCGCTGGCCAGGGAGCCTTCGTCGGGGTCGGTGTGCAATTGCACCACGGTCATCGATGGCGTCGGCGCCAGGTAGTGCGGGTAGGCGATTTCCAGCAGGTTGTGGGTGAAGGTCGGGTACTCGGCGTCGAGTTTGAGCTGTACGCGGGCAGTGAGGTAGGCAAAGCCCTCAAGCAGGCGTTCGACGTACGGGTCGGCGCAGTCCATACCGGACAGGGTCAGCCGACTGGCGATCTTCGGGTATTCCTTGGCGAACTCCGCCGCGCTTTCGCGCACGTGGTGCAGTTCCTGGTTGTACAGCTCCAGCAGGCGCGGGTTCATGGGCGCCTCCGCTGGTCGGCATTCACCACGCGCACATGGCCGGATTCCAGGTCGAGGTCGGTTTGCAGCAACAGGCGCAAGGGCACCGGCTGCGCCCACAGGTCGCCTTCGATCTCGAAACTCAGGGCGTTGTGATTCATCTCGCCATGGCCGACGCGGGCCTTCACCCGCAGGGTATGGCGCAGGATGCGCGGTTCAAAGGTGGCAATCGCCTGGTAGATCAGGGCTTCCAGGGCCTTGATGTCGACGCTGGAAACGCTGTTGCCGGCCAGCGCCGGCAGGCCGTAATTGACCACCGAGGTACCGGCCTGTGTGTGCAGCGTGGCATCGGCATCGAGCAACGACGTGGTATTGAGCAGCCACGCCAGGTCGCGCAGCACCGAGGCTTTCAATTGGGTCAGGGACAGCACGCGTTTATCGGCGCTTTCCTTGGGATTGGTTGGGTCGTCGTCGGTCAACCGGTCCAGCAGGGACGGTTGCAGACGGTCGCGGGAAGCGATTTCAGTTACCACCAAAGCAGCTCCACGGACGGGTTGCGAGAGGGACAAAAGGCTTGTGGCCGTGGCGTAAAGCCACAGCCACAAGCGCTATCAGTGCTATCAGCGCTTGGTGTTGGAACGGATGTTCCAGCCAAACTTGATCGCGCCGCCGTCTTTGGTGCCGTCGGCTTTCTGCGGCTGGTAGTCGACCATCACTTGGGCGAAGTTCAGGGTGACGTTTTCAGTCAGGCGGTCATCGCCGCCCGAACCGCCGGTGCTCAGGGACGTTACCAGCACTTCTTCCAGGTTGATCACCATGTACTCGACCTGGCTTTCGCCACCGGCCTTACGCACGGTCAGCTTGACCTTGTCGATGTGTTTGCCGCTGGCGCAGTGCATCATCAGGTTCGGCGAGGCCTTGTCGACGTACTTGGTCAGCGACAGGTCCTGGATGTTCACCTTGCCCGCGCCGCCGCCACCGCCAACATGCATGTTGCCGGACTGGGCCATGCCCCAGCTCCAGTTCAGCACGTCGATTTCGTCCTTGTGGGCCTTGTCCATGGACTCGCCCTTGATGTCGCCGATCTTGATGAAAATATCAACAGCCATGTTTTCTCCCTGTGTGGCTCTTGCCACTGAATTTGAGTGACTCCAAATGGGCAGTGCTTTTGTGTGGTAGGGGGCTTGCCCCCGATGCAGGCACCTCGGTGTGTCAGTCACACCCCAGTGATGCTATCGGGGGCAAGCCCCCTCCCACAGAAGAGCCAGCTCATCCGTGGGTTAGGCGCTTTTCGCCGAAGGCAGCTTCGATACCAGGCGCAACGACACGGTCAGCCCTTCGAGCTGGTAGTGCGGGCGCAGGTAGAACTTGGAGTTGTAGTACCCCGGGTTGCCCTCGACGTCTTCCACGATCACCTCGGCGGCGGCCAACGGGTGCTGGGCCTTGGTGGTCTCGGTGGAGTGCGCCGGGTCACCGTCGACGTAGTTGAGGATCCAGTCCTGCAACCAGCGCTGCATCTCGTCCTTCTCTTTGAAGGAACCGATCTTGTCGCGCACGATGCACTTCAAGTAGTGCGCGAAACGGCAAGTGGCGAACAGGTACGGCAGACGCGCGGCCAGGTTGGCGTTGGCGGTGGCGTCGGGGTCGTCGTATTCGGCCGGCTTCTGCAACGACTGGGCGCCGATGAACGCGGCGAAGTCGGTGTTTTTCTTGTGCAGCAGCGGCATGAAACCGTTCTTCGCCAGTTCCGCTTCACGGCGGTCGCTGATGGCGATTTCGGTCGGGCACTTCATGTCCACGCCACCGTCATCGGTCGGGAACGTGTGGGCCGGCAGGTTTTCCACTTCACCGCCGGACTCCACGCCACGGATGCGCGAGCACCAGCCGTAGTGCTTGAACGAACGGTTGATGTTCACCGCCATCGCGTAGGCGGCGTTGGCCCAGGTGTACTTGGAGCTGTCGGCGCCGTCGGTGTTTTCTTCGAAGGCGAAGGCTTCCACCGGGTCGGTTTTGGCACCATAGGGCAGGCGCGCCAGGAAGCGCGGCATGGTCAGGCCGATGTAGCGCGAGTCTTCCGATTCACGCAGCGAGCGCCAGCCGGCGTATTCCGGGGTGGTGAAGATCTTGGTCAGGTCGCGCGGGTTCGACAGTTCCTGCCACGAGCCCATGCCCATCACGGTCGGCGATGCCGCAGCAATGAACGGGGCGTGCATGGCGGCGCAGACTTTCGACAGCTCGCCCAGCAGTTCCACGTCCGGTGGCGACTGGTCGAAGTAGTAGTCGCCCACCAGGCAACCATAGGGTTCGCCGCCGAACTGGCCGTATTCTTCTTCGTACATCTTCTTGAAGAGCGGGCTCTGGTCCCACGCGGTGCCCTTGAATTTCTTCAGGGTCTTGTGCAGGTCCGGCTTGGAGATGTTGAGCACGCGAATCTTCAGCTGCTCATCGCTCTCGGTGTTATTGACCAGGTAGTGCAGGCCACGCCAGGCGCTTTCCAGCTGCTGGAAATCCTGGTGGTGGATGATCTGGTTGACCTGGGCGGTGAGCTTGGCGTCGATGGCGGCGATGATCGATTCGATCGATTTGATCGCGTCGTTGGACACCAGGTCGGTTTGCGCCAGGGCCTGTTCGGCCAGGGTGCGCACGGCGGTTTCCACGGCTTCGCGGGCACGCTCGGTCTTGGGCTTGAATTCCTGCATCAACAAGGATGCGAACTCGCTGGTTTCCTCGGTTGCACCCAGGCTCTGGGTGCCTTCGCGGGCGGTATTGTCAGTCATGATTACTGGTCCCCTGCAGGCTTAGGCGCACTGGCAAGTGCCTGGAGCAGTGCCGGGTCCTTGATCGCCTTCATGATGATTTCTTCAGCGCCAGTCTTGCCGTCCATGTAGGTCAGCAGGTTGGCCAGCTGGGTGCGGGCTTCGAGCAGTTGCTTGAGCGAGTCGACCTTGCGGGCCACGGCGGCCGGGCTGAAGTCGTCCATGCTTTCGAAGGTGATGTCCAGGCTCAGGTTGCCTTCGCCGGTCAGCTCGTTGGGTACGTGGAATGCCACGCGCGGCTGCATGGCCTTGAGGCGCGAGTCGAAGTTGTCGACGTCCACTTCAAGGAACTTGCGGTCGGCCACCGGCGCCAGAGGCTCGGCAGGCTTGCCGGCGAGGTCGGCCATCACACCCATCACGAAGGGCAGCTGGACCTTTTTCTCGGCGCCGTAGAGCTCGACGTCGTACTCGATCTGCACTCGAGGCGCGCGGTTGCGCGCGATGAATTTCTGAGAACTTTGCTTCGCCACGTTGCTGCTCCTGGTCGCTTGAGCGACGGTGTTGTTACTGCGCAGTCGAGCGGCTTACTCGCCGTCCGGGCCGCGCAGGTTTTCAAATTGGGACATCCCATCGGGAATCAGATTGCGCACGATGGCCGCGAAGTCGGCGTGCACAAGATGCTTGGCCCGGTTCAGCAACACCGGCAACGGGCTCGAAGGCTCGTGCCGGGTGTAATACGCAAGGATCTTGTCGAGGCTGCGCAGCACGTCATCACGGTTGCTGATGTCGCCGCTGGGGCGAGGTGCGGCGGGGGCAGCGGCGAAGTCCACCGAGGGGGCATTGTCGTCACTGACGGCCTCGGGTTCGCTGCTGGCAGCGCTGTTCGGAACAAACTGGTTAAGCACCTGCAGCGCCTGCTTGAGCGGTTGCTTCAACAGGCTGAGGTCCACGCCTTGGGCGGAACCCACCTGGTCGCTGACCTGCTGCTCGATGGCTTCGCAGGCGGCGCGTGCGGTGCTCAAGGCGTCGCGGGTGGCTTGCAGGTGTTCGGGGTCGCTGTCGAGGAACGCGGCGTTGAGCTGCTGGGCGCCGAGCTGTTCGTCGGGGAAACTCATCAGGCCGCTGGCATTCAGCGCGGCGCGCAGGCTCACAGGGCCGAAGGTGCGCGAGCGCGTGAGGATGCTTTCGCGCAGCAGACGAATGGTCGCATCGCTGGTCAGGCCGGAGAGGGCGTTGATGCGTACGGTGGGGTCGTTATCGTCGTCGGCATCCAGGCGCGGGTGCAGGTCGGCCCAGTATTCGCGCAGCAGCGCATTGATCAACGTGAGGACTTCAGCCAGCCCGGCCGCACCCTGGAGGGCGAGGGAGCTTTGCAACAGGAAATGGGTGATGCGCAGGTCTTTGCTGCGCTGCAGCAAGTCGAGGCTCTGCTGCTGGATGCTGCGCCATTCCGGCGGCTCGGCGGGCAGGATCGAATCGCCCATGCTGCGCTCGGGTTGGCCCTTGGCATCACGCTCCAGCTGGAGAAAATCCGCGTCATATTCCATGTCTTCGCCACAGGGCGAACTGGCGGAAACGGCGGTGAGCAGCAACGGCACATCCACTGAAATTGATCTCCCTATCGGCCCGTTGTTAGATGGCGGGCAATGCATGCATTAGTTGCACAAGGAACTTTGCATGTTTTCTTGGTCATATAAGCAAGATGCCACTAATGTGCCATCACTGGTATTCAAGAAGTTGTGCATTTTTGGTGTAGTACTTATGCCTTGTCAAGGTAAGCTATTCGCCCTCTGTGACAGATGTGCGGTGCTTAACAACCTGTGCGACTGGTGGGTCGAACGACGCACCGGCATAGGATTTTTGTCATGGAGCCCAGTTAAGATCAGCGATCATGCTGGCATCAGCAGGTTTTGAACGGTCGATTGCACGACCTGATGGGGATCTCCCGGGCGTCGCTGTCCCTGGGGTCGACTGCGCGCGAAGTATCAGCAAGGAGGCAAGATGTCGCTGTGTTTGACTATCACTAGTTATCACAAGATTACCCCCGGGCAATGCTCGGAAAAGTCCATGAACCAGGGCTCGATGGCTATCGGCCGCAGCTCGGATAATGACTGGGTATTGCCTGATCCCGAGCGCCTGGTGTCTTCGCAGCACTGCGTTATTCAATACAAAGATGGTCGTTATTATTTAACCGATAACAGTACAAACGGTGTGGAGTTGGTTAACGCCGGCATCCGTTTGCGCAGGGGTAACAGCGAGCTGTTGCAGGATGGCGAGCTGATCCGCATCGGCGATTACGAGATCCAGGCGCGGATCGACTTCAACATGCAGGCCATCGACAGCCAGCCGTTCGCCGGTGATTCGCCGAACAGCTTTGAGGCCCTGATGGGCGCCGTGGCGAACAAGCCCGCGCCGACGCCGGTGATTGCCCCGCAATTCCAGGGCGCTTCGTCGATGGACACGCTGCCGGACCTGTTCGACTTCCTCAGCCCCACCACCGTGCCACCGCCCACCGTGGCCGACCATGTTCCCAGCGAACAACACGACTTCCGCCCGCCGACCCCGGTGGCGGTACCCGTGGTCGAGACGCCTGTGGTCTCGGGCTCGGTGATTCCCGAAGACTGGGACCTGTTTGGCGACACGCCGGCACCGTTGGCCAGTGCGCCTCCGCCACCGCCACCCGCACCGATCATCCAGCCGCCACCCGTGGTCGAGCCAGCGCCCCCTGTAGCCGACACCCGGCAGCCCGATCTCTTGCAAGCCTTCCTGCGCGGTGCCGGCCTGGACCAGTTGCGCCTGGACAAGGCCCAGGCGGAGGCGCAGATGGAAAACATCGGCCGCAGCTACCGCCTGATGGTCGAAGGCCTGATCGACGTATTGCGTGCCCGCGCCAGCCTCAAGGGTGAGTTCCGCATGCAGCAGACCATGATCCAGCCTGCCGAAAACAATCCGTTGAAATTCGCACCGAATGCCGACGAAGCGTTACTGCTTTTGCTTCGCCACGGCAACCAGGCGTTTATGGCGCCGGACATTGCCGTGCGCGACAGTTTTGATGACCTGCGCGCCCACCAACTGGCGGTGATGGCCGGGGTGGAAGCAGCGATCAAGCACCTGCTCACGCGCTTTGAACCGGCGCAACTGGAAGAGCGCATGGGCAAGCCCGGCGGGCTGTCGAACCTGTTCGCCGGCTCGCGCCAGGCCCAGTACTGGCAGCAGTTCACCGAGCTCTACAGCAATATTTCCCGCGAGGCCCAGGAAGATTTCCAGGACCTGTTCGGCCGTGAATTCAGCCGGGCCTACGAAGAACACAGCGCGCGACAGCGTCGGTAAAACCGCGCCGCAACCTATGGATTAACGGATAGCTAAGTACGTCATTGAGGACGCAGGATGATTCCCAGGTTTTTACTCGCAGTCGCCACCGTGCTGCTGCTGACCGCGTGTAGCAAGGATGCGGTCAAACCCGAAACGGCTGCTGAGGCTGAAGTGGACACCGCCGCCGTCGAGCTGCACTTCCACGCCATTGCCGGGCTTAACCCCGGCGCCAACGGCCAGGCCGCGCCGGTGCGGGTGCGCATTTTCGAACTGAAGAACGCCGCCACCTTCGCCCGCTCCGATTACTTCGCCCTGGCCGACCGTGCGCAATCGACCCTCGGCCTGGACCTGCTGGACCAGGACGAAGTCATGGTGCAACCCGGCCAGCAACTGAGCATCCAGCGCGACCTCGACCCCTCCACGCGCCAGATCGGCTTGCTGGTGGGTTATCGCGAGTTGGACCGCGCGCAATGGCGCACGGTGATCAACGTGCCGGCGCGCCAATACACCGAATACCAGATCAGCCTCGATGTGCGTGCCGTGCGCGCCGACGTCGTGGTCACCCCATCCAGCCCTGCCCAATAAGAAGCAATCGGAGCTCCCCATGTCCTGGAACAATCGCGTGGTCTGGTCGGAAGGCATGTTCATCGGAACGCAGCACTTCCAGCAGCATGACCGTTACCTGGAAAACCTGATCGACGCCCGTAGCCGCCCGTTGTCCGCCGGCGCCTGGGGGTTTTCCGAATTGCTGATCGACCAGGGCCTGCTGGCCCAGGGCAAGCTGGCCATCGTCTCGGCGCGCGGCCTGTTGCCCGACGGCACGCCGTTCAACATTCCCCAGGATGACCTGGCGCCCAGCCCGCTGAACATCGACGACAACCTGCGCGATGGCCTGGTCTACCTGGCCTTGCCACTCAAGCGTGCGGGGGCCCGCGACACCGTGGATGAAGGCGAACCCCTGGAAGCCGCGCGCTACGTGAGCCAGGTGCGCGAAGTGCGCGATGACAACGCACCGTTCGAAAACCGCGCGCCGGTGGCCGTGGGTTCCCGGGCCCTGCGCTTGCTGACCGCCCAGGATGGCATCAGTGACTACGCCGCCGTGGGCCTGGTGCGCATCAAGGAAAAACGCGCCGACCGTGCGCTGGTCCTCGACGACAGCTACATCCCGCCCGTGCTGGACGTGGCCGCGAGCAAGCCGTTGAGCGCGTTTCGCAGCGAACTGCTGGGCCTGCTGCACCAGCGCGGCGAAGCCCTGGCGGGCCGCGTGGTTGCCTCTGGGGCCGGCGGTGCGTCGGAGATCGCCGACTTCATGCTGCTGCAACTGGTCAACCGCGCCCAGCCGCTGATCCAGCATTTCAGCCAGTTGAGCCCGCTGCACCCGGAGCGCTTTTTCAGCGCACTGGTCAGCCTGGCCGGTGAGTTCTCGACCTTTTCCACTTCAGGCCGTCGTCCCCAGGAATACCCGCAATACCAGCACGACGACCTGGCCCTGAGCTTCGCCCCGGTCATGGCGGTCCTGCGCGAAGCCCTGTCGATGCTGATCGACAGCAAGGCCACGCCGATCCCGATTGTCGAGAAAGCCTACGGCGTCCACGTGGCCATGCTGGCCGACAAGACCCTGCTCGACAGCGCCAGCTTCATCCTCGTGGTCCGTGCCGATGTGCCCGGAGAAACCCTGCGTGCGCGCTTCGGCCAGCAGAGCAAGGTCGGTTCGGTGGAGCACATCCGCGACCTGGTCAACCTGCAACTGCCGGGTATCACCTTGCTGCCGTTGCCAGTGGCGCCGCGCCAACTGCCGTACCACGCAGGCTCGACCTACTACGAGCTGGACCGTGGCAGCGAGCATTGGCAGCAACTGGGCAATTCCGGTGGTTTTGCCTTCCATATCGCCGGGCAGTTCCCGGGCTTGAACCTGGCCTTCTGGGCGATCCGAGGATAATCCGCGATGCATCCCAATGATGACGACCGCACCCAGTTCATGCCGCGCCCGGGTGGCCGCGCGCCGGAACCCGCGCGTGCCGAGCCGGCCCCGCTGTCGATGCCGGCCGCGCCGATTCTCACCGGCAAAAGCCAGGGCCTGAACCCGCTGGAAAGCGCCGCCGGCCCGCTGTTGGCGCTGTTGACGCGCCTGCGCAACACCATCGCGCACCCGGCGCCGGCCAGCCTGCGCGCGCAGTTGCTGGCGTACCTGCGCCAGTTCGAAGAACGCGCCGAAGCCGCTGGCGTGGCCCGCAACGAGGTGCTGCTGGCGCGCTACGCGCTGTGCACCGCCCTCGATGAGGCGGTGTTGAGCACGCCGTGGGGCAGCACCAGCGATTGGGGCAAGCAGAGCCTGTTGATCACCGTGCACAACGAGGCCTGGGGGGGCGAAAAAGTCTTCCAGTTACTCGACCACTGCCTGCAAAGTCCACGGGAGCGCCTGTACCTGCTGGAGCTGTTGTACCTGTGCATGTGCCTGGGGTTCGAAGGCCGTTACCGCGTGATGAACGACGGTCGCAGCCAGTTGGAAGCCTTGCGTGAGCGCACGGCGGCGGCGATTCGCAGTGCTCGCGGTGACCACGAGCGCGAACTGTCGCCCCATTGGCGTGGCGTCACCGTCGCGCGTGATCGGCTGGCGCAGTTCATGCCGCCCTGGATCGCCGTGGCGATCGGCCTGGCGTTGTTGCTGGCCTTGCTGTTCACCTTGCGCCTGCTGCTGGCGGCGCAGGCCGAGCCGGTGTTCAAGAACATCCATGCCCTGGGCGAGATCCCGGTGCAGGCCATCGACCGTCCGGTGGCACAGCCCAAAGTGATCGAGCGTCCGCGTCTGGCCGGCTTCCTGGCGGAAGACATCAAGGCCGGTCGCGTCGCGGTGGAAGACAAGGTCGACCGCTCCGTGGTCACCATTCGTGGCGATGAGCTGTTTGCGTCCGCCAGTTCCAGCATCGTCGATGACTACCAGCCGCTGATGCTGCGCATCGCCGACGCCATCCGCAAGGTCAAGGGCCAGGTGCGCGTCACCGGGCACAGCGACAACCGCCCGATTGCTACGCTGCGTTTCCCGTCCAACTGGGCATTGTCCGAAGCGCGGGCCAAGTCGGTATTGGAAATCCTCGCGGCCAAGACCGGCCAGGCTGATCGCTTCAGTGCCGAGGGCCGCAGCGACACCGAGCCGTTGGCGACCAACGCAACTGCCGAAGGCCGTGCCCGCAATCGTCGGGTTGAAATCACCGTATTGGCGGAGGGCGTCGAGTGAAGGCGTTTTTCAGTTTCATGATTCGCTGGGTGATCCCCGTGCTGGGCCTGATCGCCCTGAGCCTGATCATCTGGTTTGTGGGGCCGTTGCTCGACGTGCTGGTGCCGGAAGGGCGCCGTTGGGCGCTGATCATCCTGGTGTTTGCGGTGTGGATCGCCTACCGCGTGTTCCGCATCATCCAGGCGCGGCGCCAGGCGGCCGAAGTGATGCGCAGCCTGGCGGCCGAAACCCCGGCCGACCCCAACAGCGTGGCCACCGCCGAAGAGCTCACCACCCTGCGCCAGCGCATGGACGAAGCCCTGGCGCTGCTGAAAAAGGCCAAGCTCGGTGGCGACGAACGTCGCAACCTTTATGAGCTGCCGTGGTACGTGATCATCGGCCCGCCGGGTTCGGGCAAGACCACGGCGCTGGTCAACTCCGGGCTGCACTTTCCGCTGGCGGCCCAGTTGGGTGCCGGGGCGGTGCGCGGTGTCGGCGGTACGCGCAACTGCGACTGGTGGTTTACCGACCAGGCGGTATTGCTCGACACCGCCGGCCGCTACACCACCCAGGACAGCAATTCGACGGTGGACAAAGCCGCCTGGCTGGGCTTTCTCGACCTGCTGAAAAAGCAGCGCTCGCGCCGGCCCATCGATGGCGCCTTTATCGCCATCAGCCTGTCGGACCTGCTGCTGGGCACCGATGCCGAGCGCGCGGCCCATGCGGCGGCGATCCGCCTGCGTATCCAGGAGCTGTACACCCAATTGGGCGTGCGTTTCCCGATCTACCTGATGCTGACCAAGCTCGACCTGGTGCCGGGCTTCATGGAGTTCTTCGACAACCTGAGCAAGGAAGAACGCGCCCAGGTCTGGGGCATGACCTTTGCCCTGGACGACGGCAAGAACAGCGACAGCCCCCTGGCGCACCTGCAAAGCGAATTCGCCGGCCTCGAGCAGCGCCTCAACGAACGCCTGGTGGAGCGCCTGCAACAGGAGCGCGACCCGGCGCGGCGCGACCTGATCTACGGTTTCCCGCAGCAGTTCGGCGCATTGAAGGACTGCCTGCAAAGCTTCCTCGAAGGCGTGTTCAAGCCCAATGCCTTTGAAGAACGCGTATTGCTGCGCGGCGTGTACTTCACCAGCGGCACCCAGGAAGGCAGCCCGATCGATCGCCTGATCGGCGCCATGGCCCAGAGCATGAACCTGGACCGCCAGCACCTGGCGCGCCAGAGCGGCACCGGGCGCAGTTACTTCATCGAAAAACTCTTCACCGCCGTAGCCTTTGCCGAACGTGGCCTGGTAGGCGTTAATCCGAAAGTCGAGCGTCGGCGCACGTGGATCGCACGCGGTGTACTCGCGGCCACCGTGGCCTTGGTGATCGTGGTCAGCAGCCTGTGGTGGGTGAGTTATCGCGCCAACCAGGCGTATATCGCCCAGGTCGACCAGAAGGTCGCGCCACTGGGCCAGACCGTCCAGAACCTCAGCCCGGCACAGCGTGAAGTGCTCGCGGTGCTGCCGCTGCTCAATGCGGTGAAGAACCTCGCGGGGGATTCGCCGAGCTGGTCCGAAGGCCTGGGGCTGTATCAGGGCGATATGCTTGAAGCCGAGTCCGCCAGCGTCTATCGCAAGCTGTTGATCGCCGTGTTTGCGCCGCGCCTGGTGACGCGCATCGAGGAGCAACTGCACGGCGGCGGCAACTCCGACTTCCTCTACGAAGGCCTCAAGGCCTACCTGATGCTCGCCGACAGCGAGCATTACGACCCGGACTTCATCAAGGCCTGGATCGCCCTCGACTGGGACCGCAACCTGCCGCGCGACCTGCCGGCCGATCAGCGCCAGGCGTTGAGCGGGCACTTGCAGGCGCTGTTCGAGCGCCATCCGCCGAATGCGCGCCTTGACCCGCGCTTGATCGACGATCTGCGTCGCCAGTTGCAACAACTGCCGGTGGCCCAGCGTGTCTACGACCGGGTCAAGCGCCAGAAACTGCCCGAAGGCATCCCGGACTTCCGTATCAACGAAGCCGCTGGCCGTGACGCTGCGCTGGTGTTCAGCCGTAAAAGCGGCAAGCCGCTGGGCGAGCCGTTGAGTGGCTTTTTCACCGCCAAGGGTTATCGCCAGGCGTTTTTGCTCAGCAGCCTGAACCAGACCGGCACCCTGGCCGAAGAGCAATGGGTGCTGGGCCATGAGCAGGCCGATCAGCAGAACGTGGTCAGCCTGGCCGCCGATGTACGTCGCCTGTATTTCCAGGACTATCAGCGCCAGTGGGATGCGCTGCTCGCCGATATCGACTTTGTGCCGATCACCAGCGTGGCCCAGGCGGCCGATGTGCTGCGGGTGATTTCCGGGCCGAGTTCGCCGCTGAAAAAACTGCTGGTGGCCGTGGCCAAGGAAACCGATCTGCAAGCCGAAGAGCGCCAATTGGCCGCCAAAGGCGTGCCGGTGGAAGGTGGCGTCGACAAGCTCAAGGAGCGCCTCGGCAGCCTGCTCGGCCAGGAGCAACCGACGGCCAATGCGCCGGCTGCAGCGGATGATCCGGTGACCGCGCACTTTGCCGAACTCAACAGCATCGTCAGCAAGAACGAAGGTGAACCGGCGGCCATCGACGGTCTGTTGTCGGACATGAACGCCCTGTATGTGCAGGTCAGCGCCATGGTCGGGGCCAGCGGCGATGCCTTGCTTGGCGAGGCGAAGAACCAGGCGGCGGCTGCGGCCACACGGGTCAGCCTGAACGCCGAGCGCCAACCGCCGCTGGTGCAGGGCATGGTCAAGTCGGTGGTCAACTCCACCACCAACAGCATGATGGGCGGGGTGCGTAACCAACTGAACGCGGCGTGGGTCAGCGAAGTGGTCAATGTGTACCGTCAGTCCCTGGCCGGCCGCTATCCGATGTCGCCGGGCAGTGCGCGGGATGCGACCCTGGATGACTTCGGCCAGTTCTTCGGTGTGGGCGGGGTGATGGACAACTACTTCCGCAAATACCTGCAGCCGTACGTGGACACCTCGGCACAGACCTGGCGCTGGCAGCCGGGCGCGGCACAGAAACTCGGGATTGCGCCGGGCGTGCTGCAAACCTTCCAGCGCGCGGCGACGATCCGCGATGCATTTTTCCGCTCCGGTGGCACCCAACCGATCGTACGTTTCGAACTCAAGCCGGTGTCGATGGACCCGACCATCACCCAGTTCCTGCTTGACCTCGACGGCCAGCAATTGAGCTACGACCACGGCCCGAGCCGCCCGGTGGCGATGCAATGGCCGAACCCCGGCAGCATTGGCGTGGTGCGTATCTCGATCATGCCGCCGTCGGCCAGTGGCCGCTCGGGCGTGACCCTGGACGGGCCGTGGGCCTGGTTCCGCCTGCTGGAACAGTCGGACCTCACCGCCGGCAACTCGCCGGACCGCTTCAACCTGCGCCTGCGCGTCGACGGTGCGAGCATCGCCTACGAGTTGCGCGCCAACAGCGCCTTCAACCCGTTCAAGAGCCGCGTGCTCAGTGGCTTCAGCCTGCCGGAGCGGTTATGACGACGCTGGGTTTCTACGGCAAGCTGGCCAGCCGCGGAGATTTCGTCAGCCGTGCCTTGCCCCAGAGCTTTATCGGCCCGTGGGACAGCTGGCTGGCGGCGGGGTTGCTCGCCAGCCAGAACAGCCTCGGCGCCGACTGGCTCAATGCGTACCTGGTCAGCCCTCTGTGGCGCTTTGTGCTGGCGCCCGGCGTGTGCGGGCCGGACGCGGCGGCGGGCGTGGTGATGCCGAGCATTGACCGGGTCGGGCGCTATTTCCCGCTGGCGGTGGTCGCCTTGCTCGATCACGACATCAACCCGGCGTCCCTGGTGGGCGGGCCGGACAGCTGGTTCGAGCAGGCCGAAGAGCTGTTGCTCAGCACCCTGGATGCCGGCGCGACGTTTGAACGCTTCAACGCTGGCCTCGACGACCTGGGCTTACCGGCGACCGAGCCGCGTGCGGTGGACAGCCGTTTCGCCGGCCTGCAGCGCGTGGCGGCCAGCGTGCCGCACCAGCGCATGACCGCGCTCGCCGAACAGGCCTGCGACGGTGCGAGCCTGTGGTGGGGGCGTGGTTCGCAGACGATTTCCCCTGGTTTATTGCGGTGTCAGGGCCTGCCTGCCGCCGGCGATTTTGCGCAGTTTCTGCTCGGACAAGAAGGTGTGGTGTAGATGGGGTCGACGTACAAATCCGCGAGCAAAAGCCATGTGGGCATGGTTCGCCAGGTCAACGAAGACGCATGCCTGGACCTGCCGGAAAACCGCCTGTGGGTGGTGGCCGACGGCATGGGCGGGCACGCGGCGGGGGATTATGTCAGCAGCCTGATCGTCGACAGCCTGCGCAGCGTGCCGATGGGCCGTTCCCTCGACGAGTACTCGGCAGCCCTGCGCAATGACCTGACCCGCATCAACGCCGCCGTGCGTGAAGAAACCGCCAACCGTGGCGTGACCATGATGGGCAGCACGGTGGTGGTGCTCGCCGCGCGCGGTCTGCGCGGTGTGTGCCTGTGGGCCGGCGACAGTCGCCTGTACCGCCTGCGCGACGGCGTGCTCGAAGGCATCTCTCGCGATCACAGCTACGTCCAGGACCTGCAGGACAGCGGCCTGCTCAGCGAAGCCGATGCCCGCGTGCACCCGCGCGCCAACATCGTCACCCGCGCCATTGGCGTGGAAGCCCAGCTGGAACTGGCGGTGGTCGACCTGCTGATCGCCCCCGGCGACAGCTACCTGCTGTGCAGCGATGGCCTGAACAAGACCGTCGAAGACCATGAGATCCGCGAAGTGCTCAGCCACGACGCGCCGGATGAAATCGTGCGCAGCCTGGTGCACCTGGGCCTCAACCGTGGCGCGCCGGACAACATCACCGCCATCGTCGTGAAGGTATCGGCATGAACATTGTGATTCCGGGCTATGACATCGACGGCGAGATCGGCGAAGGCGCCATGGCCAGCGTGTACCTGGCGACCCAGCGCTCCCTGGAGCGCAAGGTGGCGTTGAAGGTGATGGCGGCGGCGCTGGCGGCCGACCCGAGCTTCTGCGAACGTTTCCTGCGCGAGGGCAAGACCCTGGCGCGGCTGTCCCACCCGCACACGGTGACCATCCATGACATCGGCAATGTCGGTGAGCTGTACTACATGGCCATGGAATACCTGCCCAACGGCACGCTCAAGGAGCGCATCGCCGCCGGCCTGACGCCGGAGCAGGGCATTACGCTGATCCGCCAGATCGCCTCGGCGCTGGGCTATGCCCATGCCCAGGGGCTGGTGCACCGCGACGTCAAGCCGGCAAACATCCTGTTCCGCGCCGATGGCACGGCGGTGTTGTCGGACTTCGGTATCGCCAAGTCCCTGGACGACCGCACCCAATTCACCCAGGCCGGCTTTGCCGTGGGCACGCCGAGCTACATGAGCCCGGAGCAGGCGCGGGGCCAGGAGATCGATGGCCGTGCCGACCTCTACGCGCTGGGCGTGGTGCTGTATGAAATCCTCGTCGGCAAGCTGCCGTACAACGGCAACGATGCGCTGTCCACCGCGCTGGCGCACCTGACCGAACCCTTGCCGGAATTGCCGGTGCACCACGGCCGCTATCAGGGCGTGCTGCGCAAGCTGTTGGCCAAGGACCCGGCGGAGCGTTTCCCGGATGCGGCGGCGCTGCTGCAGGCGCTGGATAACCTGCCTGCGGAGTCGCCGGAGGCCACGCTGGTGCGGCCGTTGCCGATCCCGCTGAGTTTTGATCTGGCGGGCATGACCCCGGTCACCATCGACATCCCGACCGACAGGCCCCAGGCGCAACCGGTACGCCAGCCGGTGGTAACGCCGACCCAGCACAAGGCCGTGTCCGAGCAACGCCGTGGGCCGGTGCTGGCACTGGCCGCCGTGGCGGTGGCCGTCGCATTGGCCGTTGGTGGCGGCAGTTACTGGTGGTTGAGCGGCAGTGATGAACCGGCCAAGCCGCCGGCTGCCGTCGTGCCTCAGGCCAAGCCCCCGGCGGCGGTCGCCGACGTGCCCCCGGCAACGCCCACTGCGGCCGCCGAAGTGGACGGCGGCCAACGGCCGTTGTTGATGGCCGGTAAGAAGACTTTGTTCCAGCGCGTCCTCAGCAAGCCCGGCGCCAAGCTGTCGGATGACGCCGGCGGCGCGCCGGGCAAGGCCCTGCCGGCGTTCTCCGTGCTGTATGTGTACCAGCGCAAAGACGTCGACGGCAGCCCGTGGGTGCGCGTCGGTGCCGCCACCGATGGCCGCAGCGACGGCTGGTTGCCGGCCGCCCAGGTCAGCGACTGGAAGCAAAGCCTCGTGCTCAAGTTCACCGAACGCTCCGGCCGGGCGCCGGTGATGTTCCTGCGCCAATCCGGCGAAGTGGAAAAGTTGCTCGCCGATCCAGCCGCCGCCAAAGGCGTGCTGGCCAAGGCGCAGAAGAACAGCGACGACAACGGCCAGGTCCTGGCCCTGGAGCCGGCCGCCAGCGCGGTGCCGCAGAACCAGTTCTACCTGTTGCCGATCTTCGACGCCAAGGAGAGCTTCGACGAAAACGGCCAGCCGGTGCAGTTGCTTAACGTCGCCTCCATCGACCCGGGCAGCAACGCTGCGGCCAAACCATCGACCCCGGTGATCAACGCCAATGCCGACGCCTTCCGCACTGCCGTGGTGCTGGTGGTGGACACCACGGTCTCCATGCAGCCCTACATCGACCAGATCCGCGACGTGGTGCACGAGTTGCAAACCCGTATCGCCGAGCGTGGCGAGCTGGACAGTGTCAGCTTCGGCATGGTCGGTTTCCGGAGCAGCATCAAGAAAACCCCAGGCCTGGAATACGTGGCCAAGACCCTGATCAGCCTCGACCAGGGTCGTGACCCGCAACGCTTCCTCGACATGGCGCGCCAGGTCAAGGCGTCTACCGTGTCCAGCCACTCCTTCAACGAGGACGCGTTTGCCGGGGTGATGCAGGCCGTGGACGGCATGGACTGGTCCGGCTACGGCGGTCGTATCATCCTGCTGGTCACCGATGCGGGCGCGCTGCGCAAGAACGACCCGTTTGCCGCCACCCAGATGAACGAAGCCGAAGTGCGCCAGGCCGCACTGGGCAAGCAGATCAAGATCTACGCGCTGCACCTGCGCACCGACGCGGGCAAGAAAACCCACGCCGGCGCCGAGAGCCAATATCGCATCCTCACCGCCGACGCCAACCCGCAGATCGGCGACCTGTACACGCCCGTGCCGGGTGGCGATGTGCGCAAGCTGGGCGAGCGTGTCGACGAGATCGGCAGTGTGTTCGCCAACCTCGTGCACCAGGTGCGCAGCAATACGCCGCAAGCGGTGCCGCTGCTGAGTGCCGCGCCGAGCCTGGCGGACAAATCCGCAGCGGTCGGCTATGCCATGCACATGGACTTCCTCGGGCGCCGGAACGCCAGCCAGGCGCCGCAGCTGGTCAGTGCCTGGACCGCCGACCGCGACCTGACCAACCCCGCGCTGCCGGCGTTCCAGGTGTGCGTGATGCTGACCAAGCTGCAGCTCAATGACCTGCAACAGTCGCTGAAACTGATCGTCGATGCGGCGCGCAAGACCCAGACCTCGCCCAAGGATTTCTTCCAGGAAATCGCCAGCGCCTCGGCCTATATGAGCCGCGACCCCCAAGCCCTGCGCAAGGGCGGCAACCTGGCCGACGGCGGCATTCTCGGCGAATACCTTGAAGGCCTGCCGTACCGCAGCAAGTCGCTGAACATGACCCAGGACCTGTGGTTGTCGTTGAGCGTGGCCGAGCAGGAAGACTTTATCGACGAGCTGGATTCGAAAATCCGCCTCTACGAAACCTTCCACAATGACGTGGCCAACTGGGTCCGTTTCGGCGATGCCGAGCCGGGCGATGCGTTGTACCGCGTGCCGTTGTCGACGCTGCCGTAATGCTGAACCTGAGCGCGGTGCACAAGAGCCGGGGTGTCGGCAGCCAGCGTTACAGCCTGGTGATCCCGGCGCTGCACCTGCGTGCCGGCGAGCAATTGGCGATTGTCGGGCCGAGCGGGTGCGGCAAGAGCACCTTGCTGGATCTGTTGGCGCTGGTACTGGCGCCGGATCAGGTGGGCCGGTTCGAATTCAACCGGCAGGACATTGGTGGACTGTGGCGCGCCGATCAGCAATCCACCCTGGCCGCGCTGCGCAGCCAGCACTTGGGCTATGTGCTGCAAACCGGCGGGCTGCTGGGCTTTCTGGATGTGCGCAGCAATATCGCGCTGTCCCGGCAACTGCTGGGGTTGAAAGACGACGGCAGCGTGACGCGCCTGGCGGAACAGCTGGAGATCAGCGACCAGTTGGCCAAGAAGCCGGCCGCGTTGTCGGTGGGCCAGCGCCAACGTGTGAGCTGCGCCCGCGCCCTGGCCCATGCACCGCAACTGGTGCTGGCCGATGAGCCGACGGCGTCCCTTGATCCGCTGAACGCCGAGCGCGTGATGCAGGCCCTGCTGGCCCAGGCCCGCGAGCACCGCGCCGCCTGTGTGATCGCCACCCATGACGAACCCTTGGCCCGTGCCAGTGGCTTGCAGGTGCGGCGCATCAGTTGCCGTCGCGATACCGATGGCGGCGTCACCGCGACCCTTGGGGAGGCGTGCTGATGCGCATCCCTCTGGTGGCGTCCCTGGCCTGGCAGGATTACCGCAACGATGCCTGGCTGTCGGCCTGTTCGGTGTTGGCGCTGGTGGCGGTGATCGCGCCGTTGCTGGTGTTGTTCGGCCTGAAATTTGGACTGGTTAGCAGTTTGACCGAACGTTTGGAGACCGATCCGGCCACCCGTGAAATTATTCCGCTGGGCGGTGGTCGATTCAGCAGCGCATTTGTCGAACAGCTTGGCCAGCGCAGCGATGTGGCGTTCGCCTTACCGCGCACGCGGCAGATTGCGGCGACGGCGCAGGTGGGCACGCTGACCCTGGAAATGCTGCCGACCGCTGCGGGTGATCCGCTGCTCAGCGGCCTGCCGATGCCCAGGGGCCTGGACCGGATCGTGCTGAGCCACACCGCTGCCGAGAAGCTTGCGGCGCGGCCTGGGGATTGGCTGGAGACCAGCTTTGCGCGGCAAGTGGCGGGGCGTGTAGAAGCCCAGCGCACGCGCTTGCAGGTACTGGCGGTGCTGCCGCTGGAAGCCTTCGCCCGGGATGGGTTGTTTGCCGATTTGAGATTGCTGGAAGCGGCGGAAGATTACCGCGATGGCCGTGCGGTACCGGCGTTGGGCTGGGCCGGTGATGAGGTGGGTGTGAGCGAGCAGCGGGTGTATCCGGCGTTTCGCTTGTATGCGCGCAGCCTGGCCGATGTGGAGCCGCTGCGGGTATTTTTCGCCGGGCAGAATCTGTTGGTATCGACCCAGGCACAGACGATCGCCCAGGTGCAGTCGCTGAGCCGCAACCTGTCGATCGTCTTCTGGATCATCGCCGGGTTGGCCTTGGCGGGCGCGTTTGCGGCGATCTTCGCCGGGGCGTTGGCCGCTGTGGCGCGCAAGCGCCGGGAATTGTCGGTGTTGCGCCTGTTGGGGTTTTCCACCGGCGCGCTGTTGTTGTTTGTGGTGCTGCAGGCGCTGTACAGCGCAGGGTTTGCCGCTTTACTCAGCGTTGGGCTGTATGGCCTGGCCGAGGCGGCGTTGAACAAGTTATTCGTGCAGGTGCCGGGCGAACACGCCAGCCACCTGCTGGCGCGTCACTATGGCCTGGCCCTGGTTGCAGTCCTTGGCGTCAGCGCCGTGGCGGCAGCCTGTGGTGGTTGGCGAGTGGCGCGTATCCAGGCTTCTGAAGGAATCAGAGATGTATAAGTTACTGGGCGCCGTTGTGGCGCTGAGCCTGGCCTCGCTGGCCATGGCCGATGAAGCGAGCGACAAGCTCGACAACCCCAAGCCGTTGCCCGACGACGTCAGCCTGCCGCTGCCGTGCGAAGGCACTATGGTGTTCCGCTACGCCTATGTGCTGGCCCAAGGGACCTTGGATGACCGCGAGATCAGCCTCGGCTACCCCTTCGCCGAAGGCGAGGCGGGTTACCAGCAGTCATTTATCTCCGGCTACCGCCGCGACTTTATCAACGGCCAGTTCACCCTCAAGGACTTGCCGAAAGACTGGAGCAAAGTCATTGCGCCGTTGATGCCGAAGACCGACGCCAAGACCCCGCTCAAGCCCATGCTGTACTTCATCGGCAAGTACGAAGTGACCGCCCGCCAGTACGCCCAGGTGATGGCCCAGGCGCAATCCCTGGCCAGTGGCGAACCGGCACCGGCGTGCGATGCGCCCACCGGCATGGCCGGGCGTTTGCCCAAGGTGAAGCTGTCGCGCTTTGAGGCCGAGCGCTTTTCGGCGGTGTACAGCGCCTGGCTGATGAAATACCACCGCGATTTGCTGCCGGTGAGCGGTCGTGGGTCGTCGGCGGAAGACGGCGGCCTGGGTTTCGTGCGCCTGCCCACTGAAGTGGAGTGGGAGTTCGCCGCACGCGGTGGCCAGGCGGTGAGTCGCCAGGACTTGGAAGGGCGCCTGTTTCCACGCCGCGTTGAAGGCAGTGAAAGCGATGGCCCGCTGGGTGATTACGCGGTGTTCAACCAGGTCGCCGGCGGTACTGGCCAGGCCGCACGCTTGATGCCTATCGGTACCAAGCTGCCCAACCCCATCGGCATGTTCGACGTGATCGGCAACGCCGCGGAAATGGTCCAGGAGTCCTTCCAGCTGGTGCACGCCGGTCGTCGCCAGGGCACCTACGGCGGCTTTGTGGTCAAGGGCGGCAACTACCTCGAAGGCGAGGGCACGCTGTTTACCGGCATGCGCCGCGAATACCCGCTGTTCGCCGCCGACGGCACCGAGCAGAGCAACGAGACCACGGGTTTTCGCGTGGCAATCGGTGCGTTGTCGGCGCCGCGCTCGCGTTACAAGGAGTTGTTTGCGCAGTGGCAGAAAGAGGGCCGCCTGGCCTCGCTGACCGACGCCATCGATGACGCCCAGGACCCGACCAAGCGCCTGGACAGCATCATCGCCGCCAGCGTCGACCCCAAGCTGCAGGCCGAACTCGGGCTGGTCAATGAAGAGCTCAAGCGCAATGTCTCGCTGATCGCCCAGCAACGCGAAGAAGCGGCGGGCAACCTGATTCAGTCGGCCGCGCTGGTGGCCGAGACTATCAGCAACTACAACATCCGCCTGGCCAACCTGCAGAAGAGTCGCCAGCAGGCCCTGGACAACAAGGAAGAGGCTAGCGCGGCACTGTTTGCCACGGCCATCGAAAACGGACGCAGCGCCCTCGATGGCGCGGTGGCGATCTATATCGACAACCTGGCCACCGGCACGCGTTACACCGATGCGGTGATCCAGGCGCAGTTTCAACGGATCAAGGAAGAGTTGGATCGCAAGCCCGTGCTCGGCAAGAGCCTGGTGACGCGCGCAACACTGTTCGTTCGCCATGTCGGCAACTACCGCAAGCAACAGCGGGCCGACCCGGCGACGATCTTGAAGGAATTGCTCGCAGCGAGCGGTCAGCGCTGATCGCTGGCTGTATGGCGAGCTTGGAAGGGACTCAGGCGGCAGTGGCCGTGCTGGGCAAGTCAAACTTAGAAGAGAACACAACCTATGCTTTTTTCCCGTAAGGCGGTTTCCAAGCGTCACTTGCTGCTGATCGCGGCCGGTTTCAGCACTGTGCTGACCGGCTGCGCCACGTCGCCGGCCTCCAAGGTCGCGTCGAGCACCAAGGTCGAGTACTACCCCAACTGCTACGAGCCGGTGCAGCACTTGCGCGCCACCGATTCGAACATGACCAAGTCGGTGGTGACCGGTGCGGCCATCGGCGCGGCCGGCGGTGCCCTGCTCGGCGCCCTGACCGGCGACAAGGAAAAACGTGGCCGTAACGCCGCCATCGGTGCAGCGGGCGGGGCCCTGGCCGGCGGCGCAGCGGGTTACTACACCGAGCGTCAGAAGCAGATCGCCGATGACAACCAGCGCATTGCCTCGTATGCGGCTGACGTGAACAAAAGCGCCTCCGACATCGACCGCAGCACCGCGTACGCCAGGGCGTCCCAGCAGTGCTACCAGAGCGCATTCACCAAGTTGGTGGCGGATCGCAAAGCCAAGACCGTCAACGACACCGAAGGCCGCAAGCGCCTGGCGGAAATCGTCTCGGGCCTGAAGGAATCCAATGACCTGATCGTGGCGGTCAACGGCAAAGCCGCCGAAGACCTGAACAACTACACCCAGGCCTACGAGAAAGACCTGCAGCAGGTTGGCGTACAGCGTGCCGACGTGGTCACCGTGGCCAAGGCCGATGTAACGCCCGTTGTGACGCCGGGCAAGAAGAAAGGTACCGGCACCAAGCCACCGAAAAAGCCACCGCTTCCAACCGTACCAACAGAAGCCGTGAGCACCGAGAAAACCTTCCAGACCGCCCAGACCAAGCAGGATGAAAGCAAGAAGGTCGCCAGCGCTGGTAAAGCGCAGATCGAAGGCACTTGCCGCGATCCTAACCTGGTCGACTGGGCTCCGGTGCCTTGCCCTAACGTTTAAGTAACATGCTGCTATAAGCGTCAAACGCCAGCCGATCTTCCGCTAATGCGCAAGATCGGTAGCGTTCTTTTTGCAATTGGTTAAACTGCTGCGGCCACTCAATAATTACACCGAGGCCGTGTGCATGAAATTTCGTCTTCTCCTGTGGGTGCTGGGCCTGATGATGGGCAAAGCCAGCCGCACCAATCCTGCCTTCCAGCAACAGCTGGGTGACAAAGACCTCGCGTTCCAGTTGCAGACCCTCGACGGCAAGGTTGCCCGTCACTTCATCGTCAAGGACCAGCGCATCACCAGTCGCTCGGGTGTCCACCCGGCGCCGGCGTTTGCCATTGCGTTCAAGGATGCGGCCTACGGCTTCGCCACAATGCAGGCGAAGAACAAGCAACTGGCGTTCATGACGGGGATTCAGGACAAGTCGATCCAGATCAAGGGCAACCCGGCGCTGGTGATCTGGTTCCAGGGGTTGACCAAGTATTTGAAGCCGAAGAAAAAGAAGTAGGCTTTCAGGTCGACCGAGTTGGATAGCTATCTGACAGGCGCCAGATTCAGCCCTGGCTGAACTGCGAGGCCAATTCGCGCAGCAGCACCTCGGCATCCAGCACCTTGCCCACGACTTCATCAGCCTTGTCGCGGCTCAAGCCCAGACGCTCAAGCAGTTCGTCCGGGATGGTCTCGTCCGGCCCGGACCCAATCCCCCGGCTGCGCAGCAGGCGCACGGCCAGGCACACCAGGTTCGGGTATTCGGCGTATTGCCCATCGTAGGTCGGGTCGTGCTGGAAACGCAGGGCAGTGGACAGCTCGTCCGGCATGTCCCAGTAGCGCATCAGCCAGGCGCCGATCTGCTCGCGGCTGATGCCCAGCAAGTGTTGCTCCACATAGCTGTGGCACAGGTGCGGGTTGACCTCCAGGTGGCGGCAGATCAGCGAGAAGTGCGGCGGGAACACATGGGCCAGCAACAGGTAGCCGAAGTTGTGCAGCAGGCCGGCGAGGTAGGTCAGGCCGGCTTCCGGGCGCTGGGCGCGGGGCATGGCGCGGGTCAGGCCTTCGATCACGGCGGCGGTGTAGATGGACTGGTGCCAGTACGGTGTGGCCTGGTGCGGGTGGTCCTTGGGCAGGCTCAAGGTCTTGCCCAGGGCCAGGCCCAAGGCGAGGTTGATCACCAGGTCAAAACCCAGCACGCGCACGATGGCGTCTTCCACCGAGCGGATCTTGCCCGGCGATGCGTAGTACGGCGACGCAGCCCAGCTCACCACTTGGGCGGCCAGGGCCGGGTCGGTTTCAACCACGCCGGTGATGTCGTCGATGGTGGCATTGGGGTCGACGCGCAGCTTGATGATCTTCTGGGCGGTGTCGGCCAGCGGTGGAATCTCGATGGTCGCTTCCAGGCGTTGCTGGATGCGGCGGGCGGTAAACGCCTGCATCGCCTGGGTGATTTCCTCACGGTCATCATTGGGGCGGTCGAGGTTCGGGCGGATGTTGCTCAGCGGTTCACCGAACTGGGCGGCGCTGGCCTTGGTGAGCATGGTCTTGAACGCGTCGCTGGCGATTTCCAGCAGCAGCCCGGCTTCACCTGAATGCACCAGCAGGCTCGGTTCGTCGAGCAGGCTGCCTTCGTACAGGCACGGCGAACTGGTGAGTGCCGGCAGGCCCGGCAGCAGGCTCAGGTCGTGCTTGCCCAGCATGCGCGCGACGCGGTCAGGCGACACGGCTGTAAGGCGGCGACCCGTGAGTTCGGTGAGGCGGTTGAGGTCCAGCAACTGGTTCTGCGGGAACAGCACCATCAGGGCGCCCACCGCGTCTTCCAGCAAGACGGCCTGGACTTTTTGCGCAGGATTCAGGCCCGGATGTTCGGTGACTTCCGTGTAGCTGATGGCGAGTTTTGCGAGCAAAGCCCGAATGACCGGCGGGGCGGTCAATGGGGCTGTGGCGTGGGCAACTTCTGACATGGCCTGATCCAATTTCTTACAGTCACCGAAGTATAACCAGCTTGATACACCTGTAGGTCGGATAAGTGAGGCAGGCGTCACACTTGGCCGTATTGCTGCCCATGGCGCAGCCAGCGATCCAGCAGCGGGCTGACGTGATCCGGCCAGCGCTCCAGCAATGCCTGCGCTGCGTCGCGCACGGCGGGCAGCAGGTCGGCGTCGCGCATCAGGTCGGCGACCTTGAACTGCAGCAGGCCGGTCTGGCGGGTGCCGAGCATTTCGCCGGGGCCGCGCAGTTCAAGGTCTTTTTCGGCGATGACAAAACCGTCGTTGGTCTCGCGCATGATGCCCAGGCGTTGGCGGCCGATCTGCGACAACGGCGGGTGGTAGAGCAGCACGCAGTGGCTGGCGGCACTGCCTCGGCCAACACGGCCGCGCAATTGGTGCAATTGCGCCAGGCCCAGGCGCTCGGGGTTTTCGATGATCATCAGGCTGGCGTTGGGCACGTCCACGCCCACTTCAATCACGGTGGTAGCGACCAGCAGCTGCAGGTTACCGGCCTTGAATTCAGCCATCACCGCGGCCTTTTCCGCAGGCTTCATGCGCCCGTGGATCAGCCCGACCTTGAGTTCCCCCAGGGCGCTGGTGAGGTCTTCATAGGTGGTCTCGGCGGCCTGGCAGGTCAGCTCCTCGGACTCTTCGATCAGTGTGCACACCCAGTACGCCTGGCGGCCTTCGGCGCAGGCGCCGCGCACACGCTCGATCACTTCGACGCGCCGGGTGTCGGTGACCAGCACGGTGTTGACCGGTGTGCGGCCGGGGGGCAGTTCGTCGAGGATCGAAGTGTCGAGGTCGGCGTAGGCGCTCATGGCCAGGGTGCGCGGGATCGGGGTGGCGGTCATGATCAACTGGTGCGGGTTCATGCGCCCGCCCACGCCTTTCTGGCGCAGGGCCAGGCGCTGTTGCACGCCGAAGCGGTGCTGTTCGTCGATAATCACCAGGGCCAGGTTCTTGAACTGCACTTCGTCCTGGAACAGCGCATGGGTGCCCACCACCATCGGTGCACCGGCGGCGATCTGTTCCAGCGCGGCCGCGCGCGTCTTGCCCTTGAGCTTGCCGGCCAGCCACGCGACTTCCAGGCCCAGGGGCTCGAGCCAGCGCTTGAACGTGATGAAGTGCTGCTCGGCGAGGATCTCGGTGGGCGCCATCAGCGCCACCTGGTAACCGGCTTCCAGGGCTTGCAGGGCGGCGAGGGCGGCGACCACGGTCTTGCCCGCGCCCACGTCGCCCTGGATCAGGCGCAGCATCGGCTCGTGCTGGCTGAGGTCGTAGGCGATTTCATTGCCCACGCGCTGCTGGGCACCGGTCGGCGCAAAGCCGAGGTTGGCCAGGTATTGCGCAGGCAGGCGCGTGGCCTTGGGCATGGCCGGCGCACGCAGGGAGCGCATGCTTTCGCGCAGGCGTTGCTGGGACAGTTGGTGAGTCAGCAGCTCCTCGAAGGCCAGGCGGTGCTGGGCCCAGTGATGACCCAGGGCCAGTTCGTCGACATCGGCGTCCGCAGGGGGGTGATGCAGGTAGCGGATCGCATCGGCCAGTGGCGCCAGTTGGTAGTCGCGGGCCAGTTCCAGGGGCAGCCAGTCGGGCAGGCTCTGCGGGCCAAGCATGCCCAGGGTCTGCATGCACAATTGGCGCAGGCGCTGTTGGGTCAGGCCTTCGGTGAGCGGGTAGATCGGCGTGAGGGTGGTGTCCACCGGCGGCGGTTCGTCACCGGTAATGGCACGGTATTCCGGGTGGTAGATCTCCAGGCCCGAGGCGCCGGGGCGCGCTTCGCCGTAGCAGCGCACGCGGGTGCCGCGCTTGAGGCCTTCCTTCTGTGCGTTACTGAAATGGTAGAAACGCAGGCTCAGGCCGCCGGTGCCATCCTGCAGGCGCACCACCAGACTGCGGCGCTTGCCCATCACCACATCGGCGCCGCTGACGGTGCCTTCGACCACGGCATCCTGCCCGGGACGCAGTTGGCCGATGGGCACCACGCGAGTGCGGTCCTGATAGCGCAGGGGCAGGTGGAACAGCACGTCCTGGAGGTTTTCCAGGCCGACCTTGGCCAGCTTCTCGGCCATGGCCTCGCCGACACCCTTGAGTGCCGTCACCGACACCTGCGACAGCTCAGTCATACGTTTACTTAGCTCGCAGCAGGCGGCTTGGCCACCGAACACAGGCGGATCGAGTCGGCGAGGATCTCAATGGCTTTGGGCCGTGGGAAGCTGGCGCGCCAGGCAATCGCCACGGTACGGAACGGCACCGGCGGCGTCAGTGGACGCACTTCGATCACGCCGGGGGCGTAGTGATGGCTGTCCACTGCCGACAGCGGCAGGATCGAGATACCCAGGCCGGAAGCGACCATATGCCGGATGGTTTCCAGGGAGCTGGATTCCACGGTGGTGTGCTTGGCGCCGTCGTTGCCTTTGGTCAGGGTCGGGCAGGCTTCCAGCACCTGGTCGCGGAAGCAGTGGCCTTCGCCGAGCAACAGCAGGCTCTTGTCGTTGAGCAGGCCGGCGTCGATGGTGTCTTTTTGCGTCCACGGATGGGAGGCGGGCATCAGCACGTAGAACGGCTCGTCGTAGAGCGGCAGGGTCAACACATCCGCTTCGTTGAACGGCAGGGCGATGATGATCGCGTCCAGCTCGCCGTTGCGCAGTTTGTCGCGCAGCACGTGGGTGAAGTTTTCTTCGATATACAGCGGCATCTGCGGCGCGACGCGGTGCAGTTGCGGGATCAGGTGCGGGAACAGGTACGGGCCGACGGTATAGATGGCGCCGACTTTCAGCGGTGCAGTCAGCTGGTTCTTACCGGCCTGGGCCATTTCACGAATGCTTTGCGCCTGTTCCAGCACCTTCTGGGCCTGGGCAACGATGCCTTCGCCCACTGGGGTGAGGCGCACGGCGCTTTTGCTGCGCTCGAAAATCAGCACACCGAGTTCGTCTTCAAGCTTTTTCACGCCCACCGACAGCGTCGGCTGGCTGACGTGGCAGCGTTCGGCCGCGTGGCCAAAGTGCTGCTCTTGGGCGAGGGTAACGATGTAGCGTAATTCTGTAAGAGTCATAGCGGGCGTCCATGAGGTTGCGGGCCAAGCATACCGGCTGCAATCGATAGACGCACGTTATCAGAACTTTGCTGGGGATTGAGCGGGGAATGCGCGGGATTTTGCTGAGAGTGGCGAGGGGTGTCCCTCGCCACCATCATTTTCAGCGACGACGTTTTTCGATGTTGTACACGAACGGTGCAACGATCTCGATGCTGCCGCCCTTGAGCATGTCGGCCGGCGGCTTGGGCAGCGGCTGGGCGCGACGGATCATGTCCAGGGTGGCGCGGTCCAGGTCGGCGTTGCCGGAACGCCCCACCAACTCGTAGGACAGCACGTTACCGTCGCCATCCACCACGAACTTCAGGCGGTTCAGGCCTTCCTTGCCACGGGCCTGGGCACCTGGCGGGTACTTCTTGTACTTCTGCAAGTGTGCCAGCAGGGTGCCTTCCCAGGACGCTTTGGCGGCGATCTGTTGCGGCGACGGGCCAGGTACGGGCTGGGCCGATTTTTCAGCCGGTGCCTTGGTGGGCGGAGCGTCGCTCGGCGGGTCCTCGGAGGGTTTCTCCTTGGGCGGCTCGATCTTTTTCTCCACCGGCTTGGGCGGCTGCGGTTTAGGCTTGGGCTTGACCGGCTTGGGCACCTGGATCGTTGGCTTGGGCGCCTCGGCCAGTTTCGGCAGGGGCAGCTCTTCCACCGGTGCAGGCGGTTGCGGCGGCGTTACCACTTTCGGCGGCGCCGGCGGCGGCGGTGCAGGCATCGGGGCCAGGTCGATGACCATGGCCGCCGGCGGCAACTGCACCGTGCGCGGCGCTGACCAGTGGAGCGCGATGGCAATCGCGACGGCATGCACGCCCAGCACGACGGCGAGGCTGGTGCCATAACGCGTCAGTTTGTGGCGCGTCGTGATCATTTCTTGGCTGCCGTCTCAAGTCCGACCAGGCCTACCTTGAGGTAGCCGGCTGCCCGCAGGGCATCCATCACGCTCATCAGGTCGCCGTAGTCCACGCCTTTGTCGGCCTGGAAGAAGATCGTCGTGTCCTTCTTGCCTTGGGTCTTGGCATCGAGCACCGGCCCCAGGGTTTCGGCCTTGACTTCTTCTTCGCCCAGGAACAGGCGTTGGTCCGCCTTGACGCTGAGGAAGATCGGTTTCTCCGGCCGCGGCGCAGGCTTGGCGCTGGAGGCGGGCAGGTCAACCTTGATGTCCACGGTGGCCAATGGAGCGGCCACCATGAAGATGATCAGCAGCACGAGCATCACGTCGATAAACGGCGTGACGTTGATTTCGTGGTTCTCGACGAGTTCGTCGTCGCCTTGATTCAAATGCAGGCCCATGGCCGATTACCCCACTTTCACCATGTGCGGTTGCGAGCTGCGCTCGGTAGGCAGGTGATCGAGGTCGCGGCTGACCAGCAGCAGGACTTCTGCCGACGCATCCGATACCTGGGCCTTGTAGCCGGCAATCGAACGGGCGAAGACGTTGTAGATCACTACCGCAGGAATCGCGGCGACCAGGCCCAGGGCGGTTGCCAGCAGGGCTTCGGCGATGCCGGGGGCGACGACGGCGAGGTTGGTGGTCTGGGTTTTGGCGATGCCGATGAAGCTGTTCATGATGCCCCAGACGGTACCGAACAGGCCGACGAACGGCGCGGTGGAGCCGATGGTCGCCAGCACGCCGGTGCCGCTGCTCATGTTACGGCCGCAGGCTGCAACCAGGCGTTCCAGGCGGAACGCCACGCGCTCCTTGATGCCTTCTTTTTCACGGGTGTTGGCCGACAGGCGCATTTCTTCCAGTGCGTCGTGCACCAGGGTGTTTGCCAGGGTGCCTTTCTTGGTCGCGCTTTCGCTGGCTTCCTTGAGGGTGGTGGCTTTCTTCAGGTGGACGATTTCAGCGCGCAGACGGCGCTTGGCACCCAGCAGCTCGAAGCCTTTGGCGATCCAGATGGTCCAGGTAATGATCGACGCGATGGCCAGGCCGATCATCACGGCTTTCACCACCACGTCAGCATTCTGGTACATACCCCATGGCGACAGGTCGTGGGCCATGCCCAGGGTGTTGTCTTCTTCCAGCACGACACCGGTTTCGTCGGCGGCGGCTGGGGATGCAGCCTGGGCCGGGTCGGTGGCCGCGGGGGCAGCAGCGGGTGCGGTTGGAGCCGCAGCATTGTGCTCGGCGGCGGCCGGGGTAGCCGGGGCGGTGGCATCAGCGAATGCGGCGGTCGGCGCCAGCAGTACGCTGAACAGCATCGCAGCAATCGCACGCCAGGCGCGGGATGGGCTGTGAAGCGTGGTTGGCGAAGCGGGGGTTGTATTACGTGTCATGCTGGCCGGACCTGAGAGAAGAAAATGAGTGATCGTCCTTCCAGACCCAAAAGGGGTCGAGGACAAATGGGCGGTTATTATTGCAAGTAATTCTTGTTAACAGAAGTAATACAGTAACTTTATTTGCCCTTTTTCTGGCCGCCGGTCTGCTGCGAGGGCTAATCTAGACCTTTAAGAACGGAGTTTTATGATGTCTGTGCCTTCTGTTGTGATTGCCGGATGTGGCGATGTGGGTAGTCGGCTGGCTAGCCAATTGCTGGCCTCGGAATGGGAGGTTCATGGCCTGCGGCGCGATATTTCGCGCCTGCCCGAGGGGGTGATCGGCATTGCCGGCGACCTGTTCAACAAGGATTGCCCTGACACCTGGCCGATCGGCGGGGTGGATTACCTGGTGTACTGCGCCGCCGCCACCGACCACGATGAGGCCGGTTATCGCGCCGCTTACGTGCAAGGTCTGCAGCACGTGCTGGAGTGGCTGAAGGATTATGGCCAGGAGCCCAAGCATCTGCTGTTTGTATCCAGCAGCAGCGTATACGGGCAGCAGAATGGCGAGTGGGTCGACGAAACCTCCGAAACCCAGGCCAAGGGTTATTCCGGGCAAGTCATGCTGGAGGCCGAGCAGGTGGCACTTAACAGTGGCATTCCTGCGAGCGTCGTGCGGTTGACCGGCATTTACGGTCCTGGTCGCGAATGGCTGCTGACCCAGGTGCGCCAGGGGTACCGTGTAGCGCTTGATCCACCTTTATATGGCAACCGTATACACGCCGATGATGCGGCGGGCTTGCTGGCATTTTTGCTACGCCACGTGGAGCAGGGCGGTTCGCTGGATAAGGTCTATATCGGCGTCGATGACGCACCGGCGCCCTTGGCCGAGGTGGTGGCCTGGCTGCGTGACTACCTGGGCGTCACTGAGTGGTCCGAGGACGCGAGTGTGCGGCGTGCGGGCAGCAAGCAATGCAGCAATGCCCGGATAAAGGCGCTGGGGTGGACGCCCACGTATGCGAGCTACCGCGAAGGGTACGCAGCCATTCTTAAAGGCTGAAATGCGGTTAAAAATGTGGGTGATGACTGCTATTGCTTTTCAAGCAGCCATTGACGCGGCCCGGGAGTGAACTGAGGCACTTCGTCCGCCTGTGCGGTGTTGATCGCCTGGAAGATCTCCAGCTGCTTGCCTTTGCGCATGAAGATCCACGGGTTGCCCACGCCGTTGAGCTGCAGCCACATGCTGTCGTAGCCGCCGCTCATGGAGGCACAGTCACCGGCCAGGCACAGAGAGTACCGATCAACATTGGGCAGACCGGCGACCTTGCCGTCAGGCTGGAACTGGACAGTGGCACCGTTGCCGAAGCCGTCGGTGATCTTCCAGTCGCCGCCCATATAGGCTGCGTACAGGGCACGTTCGAAGTTGGCACCCAGCGGCGCGCCTTCCGGTGCAGGTTCCTTGGCGCGGGCGAAGAGCTGCTCGGGCTCGTTATCGTTGGCCACTTGCAGCAGTTGCCTGCCTTTGCGCTTGAGTTCAGTGGCGGAGCTGCCGTAGAAGTCGACGCTCCAGGCACCGGACTGTTCGCCGAGCAACTTGCCTTCGGCGACTTCAAAACCGTTGTAGTAACGTGCCTGCGAAGCCTTGGGGTTGACCTCCCACTCGAGGTTCGGGCCATAGCTTTGCAGCGCTTCACGCAAAGGGCCGCCCTTGGCTGCCGCATCGATGGCGACCTGGTTGATCCAGGTGCCGCTCACATCCTGGTTGGCAGGGTTGCTGGCGCAGCCGCCGAGCAACAGGGCGAGCAACGAAGAGGCTACAAGCGCTTTGCGCATCATGAAATCCTTTTAAAACGAAGTCGGCGCAGCCTGTGGAGGCTGCGCCGGGTGTTTTACTCGATGACCAGAATTGCGTCCATCTCAACCTGCGCGCCCTTTGGCAGGGCGGCCACACCAATGGCGGCACGGGCTGGGTACGGTTGTTCGAAGTACTTGCCCATGATCTCGTTGACCTTGGCGAAGTGGCTTAGGTCGGTGAGGAAGATGTTCAGCTTGACGATGTCCTTGAACGAGCCGCCGGCAGCTTCGGCCACGGACTTGAGGTTTTCGAAGACCTGTACGGTCTGGGCTTCGAAGCCTTCCACCAGTTCCATGGTCTTTGGGTCCAGCGGAATCTGGCCGGACATGTAGACGGTGTTGCCCGCCTTGATGGCCTGGGAGTAAGTACCGATGGCGGCTGGGGCCTTGTCGCTGGTGATAACGGTCTTGGTCATGAATGACTCCTTGTAATGGATGGGCTACGCACGCATGCGGGTGATGCGGATCACACCGGTCAAGGCGCGCAGTTTCTTGATCACGCGGGCCAGATGCACGCGGTCATGCACGCTGACCACCAGCTGGACCACGCTGATGCGACCATCGCGCTCGTCCATGCTGATTTTCTCGATATTGCCGTCGGCCGCGTTGACGCTGCTGGCCAGCAGGGCGATCAGGCCGCGCTGGTGTTCCAGCTCCACGCGCAGTTCGACGTTGAATTCGCCGGTGACATCCTTGGCCCACGAGAGTTGGATGCATTTTTCCGGGTTGTGGCGGATCTCGGTGATGTTGCGGCAGTTGTCGAGGTGAACGACCATGCCCTTGCCGGCCGACAGGTGGCCGACAATCGGGTCGCCAGGGATCGGCGTGCAGCATTTGGCATAGCTGAGCACCAGGCCCTCGGTGCCGCGAATCGCCAGCGGGCCTTCCGGGCTTGGCAGTTGTTCGCCTTCACCCAGCAGGCGGCGGGCGACCACGTAGGCCATGCGGTTGCCCAGGCCGATATCTTCCAGCAGGTCCTCGATGGTTTCCTGGCGATACTCATGGAGCATCGCTTGCACGCGCTCTTGCGCAATCTTGTCCAAGGCGCTGTCGAAACCGTTGAGCACTTTGTTCAGCAGGCGCTCGCCCAGGCTGATGGACTCGGAGCGGCGCTGCAGTTTCAGTGCGTGGCGGATGTGTGTGCGCGCCTTGCCGGTAACCACGAAGTTCAGCCACGCCGGGTTCGGGCGCGCACCCGGTGCGCTGACGATCTCCACAGTGGAGCCGCTTTGCAGCGGTTCCGACAGCGGGGCCAGGCGCCGGTTGATCCGGCAGGCAATGCAGCTGTTGCCGACGTCGGTGTGTACCGCGTAGGCAAAGTCGACCGCAGTGGAGCCTTTGGGCAGCTCCATGATCCGGCCTTTGGGCGTGAACACGTAGACCTCGTCCGGGAACAGGTCGATCTTCACGCTTTCGATGAATTCCAGGGAGTTGCCGGCACGTTGCTGCATTTCCAGCACGCCCTTGACCCATTGGCGGGCGCGGGCATGGGTGCCTTTGGGCTGCTCGTCGCCGCTGGATTTGTACAGCCAATGGGCGGCGATGCCGTTGTTGGCCATCTCTTCCATTTCCCGGGTGCGGATCTGGATCTCGATCGGCACCCCGTGCATACCGAACAGCGTGGTATGCAGCGATTGATAGCCGTTGGCCTTGGGAATGGCGATGTAGTCCTTGAAGCGCCCCGGCAGGGGTTTGTACAAATTATGTACCGCACCGAGGACGCGATAGCAGGTATCGACCTTGTCCACGATGATGCGGAACGCGTACACGTCCATGATCTCGTTGAAGGCCCGGCGCTTGCCGCGCATCTTCTTGTAGATGCCGTAGATATGCTTCTGCCGGCCGCTGACCTCGCCCTCGATCTCGTCGATCGCCAGGCAATGGCTCAGGGATTCTTCGATCTTGTTGACGATTTCCTTGCGATTGCCCCGGGCGCGCTTGACGGCCTGGTAGATGCGCGCCGAACGCATCGGGTGCATGGCCTTGAAGCCGAGGTCTTCGAACTCGATACGAATGGCGTGCATGCCCAGCCGGTTGGCGATGGGCGCGTAGATTTCCAGGGTTTCCTTGGCGATGCGCCGGCGTTTTTCGCCGGACAGCACTTCCAGCGTGCGCATGTTGTGCAGCCGGTCGGCCAGCTTGACCAGGATCACCCGGATGTCCCGGGCCATGGCCATGGCCATTTTCTGGAAGTTTTCCGCCTGGGCTTCGGCCTTGGTCTCGAAGTTCATCTGGGTCAGTTTGCTGACCCCGTCGACCAGTTCGGCCACGGTTTCGCCAAATTGCGCACTGAGCGCTTCCTTGGCAATGCCGGTGTCTTCGATCACGTCATGCAGCATCGCGGCCATCAGGCTCTGATGGTCCATGTGCATGTCGGCCAGGATATTCGCCACCGCAAGGGGATGGGTGACGTACGCCTCACCGCTTCGGCGGCGTTGGCCGTCGTGGGCTTGTTCGGCGTAGAAATACGCTCGGCGGACCAGGTTGACCTGGTCGGGGCCGAGGTAGGCCGATAAGCGATCGGCGAGGGCGTCTATGCTCGGCAAAGTGTGAACTCCTGCCGAAGGCTGTGACCCCGCGCCGTGCTACGTCGACCAGGCATAGGCTTAGACGGCCTCGTTGGACTCGTCCTCGAACGCTGCAAACAACGGTTCGTCTTCAACGATTTCAGCGTTGGCGATGAACTCGTAGCTCATCAGGCCTTCAGCGATTTCACGCAGGGCTACAACGGTAGGCTTGTCGTTTTCCCACTGGACCAGGGGCTCTTTGCCGCCAGTGGCCAGTTGACGGGCACGCTTGGTAGAGAGCATGACCAGCTCAAAGCGGTTTGCCACGTGGTCTAGGCAGTCTTCAACGGTTACGCGGGCCATGATATTCCTCGGAGCGAATGCAAGATGCGCGCTGCCCGGTTGGGCGAGCGGACTGAGCAGTTTAAAAAATCACCAGCGTTTAGGGAAGCGCTGATTTTTCGCAGACCCTCGCAAAACCGCTGCAAGCGCCAATGTAAAGCCCTTGCAGCGGTTTTGGGAAGGGCCAATCAGCCGAGCAGTTCGGCGAGTAATTTGCCGAAACGCTGCTGTTGACGCTTTTGCTGGAGCTGATTGGCGCGGAAAATCGCCTTCAGGTCATCCAGCGCGTGGGAAAAATCGTCGTTAATGATCAGGTAGTCGTAGTCGACATAGTGGCTCATTTCGCTGACAGCTTCCCGCATGCGGCCTTCGATGATCTCGTCGCTGTCCTGGCCACGGTTGGTCAGGCGCTGGTGCAAGGCTTCGAGCGACGGCGGCAGGATAAAGATCGAGCGTGCCTTGGGCATCAGCTGGCGCACTTGCTCGGCACCCTGCCAGTCGATTTCCAGGATCAGGTCGTGGCCTTCGTCCAGGGTCTGCTGCAGGTGGCTCTGCGAGGTGCCGTAGAGGTTGCCGAACACCTCGGCGCGCTCGAGGAAGTCGCCATGCTCGATCATCTTGACGAACTCGGTGCGCTCGACGAAGTGATAGTGCACGCCGTTCACCTCGCCCGGACGCATGGCGCGGGTGGTGTGGGAGATCGAGATGCGAATCTGCTCGTCAGCGTCGGTCAGGGCCTTGACCAGGCTGCTCTTGCCCGCGCCCGAAGGGGCGGAAATGATGTACAGGGTGCCGGTGCTATGGGTCATGGAGGTTGCCTTACTCAATATTCTGTACTTGTTCGCGCATCTGCTCGATCAACACCTTGAGGTTGACCGCCGCCGTGGTGCTGCGCGGATCGAAAGCCTTGGAGCCCAGTGTATTGGCTTCGCGGTTGAGTTCCTGCATCAGGAAGTCCAGGCGCCGACCAGCGGCGCCGCCGGACTTGAGCACCCGGCGCACTTCGAGGATGTGGGTGCTCAGGCGATCCAGTTCTTCGGCGACATCGCTCTTCTGCGCGAGCAGCACCATTTCCTGCTCCAGGCGCACGGGGTCGAGGTCGGCCTTCATGTCGGTGAAGCGGTCGAGGACCTTCTGGCGTTGGGTGGCGAGCATCTGCGGTACCAGCTCGCGCAAGGTGACCACGTCTGCTTCGATCGACGTCAGGCGCTCGTTGATCAGTCGGGCCAGTTCGGCGCCTTCACGCTCGCGGCCAGCCTTGAGTTCCTTCAATCCCTGGGTGAACAGGGCGAGGGCTTCGGCATTGAGGGCTTGCGGATCGGAGGCGTCGGCCACCAGCACGCCGGGCCAGGCCAGCACTTCCAGAGGGTTCAGTGCGGCGGGCTGCTTGATCAGGCCGGCGACGGTTTCGGCCGCGGCGACCAGTTGCGCAGCGCGCTCGCGGTCTACCTGCAGCGGCTTGCCGGTGGTTTCTTCGGTAAAACGCAGGGTGCATTCCAGCTTGCCGCGGGAGATGCCCTGGCGCAGTGCCTCACGCACGGCGCCTTCGAGGTCGCGGAAGGATTCCGGCAGGCGCAGGTGCGGCTCCAGGTAGCGGCTGTTGACCGAGCGCAGTTCCCAGCTCAGGGTGCCTTGGGCGCCGGCTTTTTCGACGCGGGCAAAGGCGGTCATGCTGTGCACCATGGAGGTACCTCGCGATGCAGTCCCGCGAAAGCGGGCTGATGGGTAAATTGAAGCCGACAGGCTGCGAAGGCGCGGGATTGTAGCGCAGTGGGGCGGGCGCGCCCAAACCCTGGGCATTCGTAAGCAGATTTTTAGCAGTGCCCCGAATCGGCTCGCGGCTCTATAATGCTCGGCAGTTTTTCGTCCTCAGTACAGGTACCCCCTATGAAACGTCCAAGTGGTCGCGTTGCCGATCAGCTCCGCTCGATCCGCATCACCCGCAACTACACCAAACACGCCGAGGGATCCGTACTGGTCGAGTTTGGCGATACCAAGGTTATCTGCACCGTCAGCGTTGAAAATGGCGTGCCGCGCTTCCTCAAGGGCCAGGGCCAGGGTTGGCTGACCGCCGAATATGGCATGCTGCCACGCGCCACCGGCGAGCGTAACCAGCGTGAAGCCAGCCGTGGCAAGCAAGGCGGCCGTACCCTGGAAATCCAGCGCCTGATCGGGCGCTCCCTGCGCGCGGCCCTGGATATGACCAAGCTGGGCGACGTGACCCTCTACGTCGACTGCGACGTGATCCAGGCCGATGGCGGTACGCGCACCGCGTCCATCACCGGCGCCATGGTGGCGCTGGTCGATGCGCTTAAAGTCATCAAGAAGCGCGGCGGCCTGAAAGGCGGCGACCCACTGAAGCAGATGATCGCCGCCGTATCGGTGGGCATGTACCAGGGCGAGCCGGTGCTGGACCTGGATTACCTGGAAGACTCGGCTGCCGAGACCGATCTGAACGTAGTGATGACCAGCACCGGTGGTTTCATCGAAGTGCAGGGCACCGCCGAAGGTGCGCCATTCCAGCCGGCCGAGCTGAACGCCATGCTGGCCCTGGCCCAGAAAGGCATGACTGAGATCTTCGAACTGCAGAACGCCGCACTGGCTGACTGAGTACGCCTCAAGGAGAAGCGCCATGAATGACAGCCAAATGCCGGTGCCTACGCCTTCCTACGAGGTGCGTCAGGGGGCAATGTTGTGCCATCTTGCTGCGTTCCTGGGGTTTGTATTCCCCTTCGGCAGCGTCGTGGGGCCGCTGATCCTGTGGCAGATGAAAAAAGAAGTGGATCCGTTCATTGACGACCAGGGCAAGGAGGCACTGAATTTCCAGATCACCGTAGCCATCGCCTGGATCATTTGCATCGTGCTGGCCTTCGCGGTCATTGGGTTTTTCCTGATGACGGCCCTGGTCATCGCAAGCGTGGTGCTGACGATCATCGGCGCAATCAAAGCCAACAAAGGGATCGCCTATCGCTATCCCTTGACCTGGCGCCTGGTCAAATAATCAACACCCACAAAAAAACCGACAGCGATGTCGGTTTTTTTGTGCCTGGATAAAGACCCTAGATGGTCAGTGTCCAGTCGTAGTCCACGATCAGCGGCGCGTGCTGCGAGAAGCGCGGCTGGCGCGGCAGGCGTGCACTGCGCACGAACCGGCGCAGACCCGGGGTCAGCAACTGGTAGTCGAAGCGCCAGCCCAGGTTGAGCATCTCAGCCTGTTCATTGTCTGGCCACCAGCTGTACTGGTCGCCTTCGCGGCTGACTTCGCGCAGCGCATCCACATAGCCCATGTTGCCGACAATCTCGTCCATCCAGGCCCGTTCCGGCGCCAGGAAGCCCGGGGATTGCTGGCTGTCACGCCAGTTCTTGATATCCAGCTTCTGTTGCGCCACGTACAGCGAGCCACAGTAAATGTACTCGCGACGTTTGCGTCGCTGTTTATCCAGGTAACGGGCGAAATCGTCCATTAGCTTGAACTTCTGGTTCAAGTCTTCATCGCCGTTCTGCCCCGAAGGAAGCAGCAAGGTCGCGATGCTGACCTTGTCGAAATCGGCTTGCAGGTAGCGCCCGTAGCGGTCGGCTGTCTCGAAGCCGAGGCCGCTGATGACCGCCTTGGGTTGCAACCGCGAGTACAAAGCCACGCCACCTTGGGTGGGCACTTCGGCATCGCAGGCATAAAGGAAGTAGCCATCCAGTTGGAAGGCTGGGTCGTCCAGTTCAAAGGCGGAGGCGCGGGTGTCCTGCAGGCAGATGACGTCGGCATTCTGAGCTTGCAGCCAACTGAGCAAACCACGCTCGACTGCAGCCTGAATACCATTAACGTTCACACTGATGATCCGCATAAATGGCCCCAAAAATCGCGTGCGTGTATGATACACGCCGTCTACCTAATTAGCTAAATCCGTGGTATCTGAGGCTTTTTTCATGCAGGCGTATCAACGCGATTTCATTCGTTTTGCCATCGATCGCGGGGTTTTGCGCTTCGGTGAGTTCACCCTCAAGTCCGGGCGCACCAGCCCGTATTTCTTCAATGCCGGCTTGTTCAACTCGGGTTCGGCCCTGGCTCAGCTGGGGCGTTTCTACGCGGCAGCCATCGTTGAAAGCGGTATTTCCTTCGACGTGCTGTTTGGCCCGGCCTACAAGGGCATCCCCCTGGCGGCTGCAACGGCCGTGGCCCTGGCGGAACATCATGGGCGCGATCTGCCATGGTGCTTCAACCGCAAGGAAGCCAAGGCCCATGGCGAAGGCGGCAGCCTGGTGGGCGCGCCGCTTACCGGCGATGTATTGATCATCGATGACGTGATCACGGCCGGTACGGCTATCCGTGAGGTGATGCAGATCATCGCGTCCCAGGACGGCGCCAAGGCCGCCGGTGTGCTGATCGCGCTGAACCGCCAGGAGCGTGGCAACGGTGAGTTGTCGGCGATCCAGGAAGTGGAGCGTGATTTCGGTATTCCAGTGCTCAGCATCGTGTCGCTGAACCAGGTGTTGCAGTTCCTGGAAGACGATCCGCAGCTCAAGCAGCACTTGCCGGCAGTTAAGGCGTATCGCGAGCAGTTCGGCGTTCAGTAATCGCCGAACCATAAAAAAGCCCCGCTCAACCAGGTTGAGCGGGGCTTTTTGTTTTCAGCGTTTTAAGGGCGCTTGCGATTACTGATCAGCGTGCCCACACCCGTATCGGTGAAGATTTCCAGCAGGATTGCATTCGGCACCCGGCCATCCAGGATCAGCGAGCTGCCGACGCCGCCTTGCACCGCTTCCAGCGCGCAACGGATCTTCGGCAGCATGCCGCCGTAGATTGTGCCGTCGGCGATCAGTTCGTCCACTTGTTGAGTGGTCAAACCGGTCAGCACCTTGCCTTCCTTGTCCATCAGGCCGGCAATGTTGGTCAGCAGCATCAGCTTTTCAGCCTTCAATGCTTCGGCCACCTTACCCGCCACCAGGTCGGCGTTGATGTTGTAGGACTCACCGTTGGCACCCACGCCGATCGGCGCGATCACCGGGATGAAGTCGCCCTTGACCAGCAGGTTCAGCAGGTCGGTGTTGATGCCGATCACTTCGCCTACCTGGCCGATATCGATGATTTCCGGCTGGGTCATTTCCGGCGTCTGACGGGTAACGGTCAGTTTTTTCGCGCGGATCAGCTCGGCGTCCTTGCCGGTCAGGCCAATGGCGCTGCCGCCGTGGCGGTTGATCAGGTTGACGATGTCTTTGTTCACCTGGCCGCCGAGGACCATCTCCACCACGTCCATGGTCTGCGCGTCAGTGACGCGCATGCCATCGATGAAGTGACTCTCGATCGACAAGCGCTTGAGCAGGTCGCCGATCTGCGGGCCGCCGCCGTGGACCACCACGGGGTTGATCCCCACGGCTTTCATCAACACGATGTCGCGGGCAAAGCCGGTTTTCAGCTCGTCGCTTTCCATGGCATTGCCGCCGTACTTGATCACCAGCGTCTTGCCGACGTAGCGTCGAATGTAAGGCAACGCTTCGGACAGGACCTTGGCGGTGTTGGCAGCGGCTTCGCGTTCGAGGGTCATTCAGGGCTCCGGTAAAAATCAGAACGGTAATTGGAGATCAGGGGCAACACGTTTCAACTGGGCGTGGAACACGTCCTTGATGCGCTGCAACTCAGCCTCGGTATCCGCCTCGAAACGCAGCACCAGCACCGGTGTGGTGTTGGATGCGCGAACCAGGCCCCAGCCCTTGGCGTAATCGACTCGCACACCATCAATGGTGGTCAGGTGGGCGCCTTCGCCCCATTGCGCATCGTGCAGTGCGTCAATGATGCTGAATTTGCTCTCCTCGGTCACATGGATATTGATCTCTGGCGTAGAAATATCATTCGGGAAGGTCTGAAACAGCTCTTCGGCGGTGGATTTTTCCTTGCTGAGGATCTCCAGCAGACGGGCGGCGCTGTAAATGCCGTCGTCAAACCCGAACCAGCGCTCCTTGAAGAACACGTGGCCGCTCATTTCGCCGGCCAACAGTGCGCCGGTTTCCTTCATTTTCTTTTTGATCAACGAGTGACCGGTCTTCCACATTAGCGGACGGCCGCCATATTCCTTGATCAACGGGGTGAGGCGGCGGGTGCACTTCACGTCGAAAATGATCTCGGCACCCGGGTTGCGCGCCACCACATCGCGGGCGAACAGCATCAGCAGGCGGTCCGGGAATACGATCTCGCCGGTTTCGGTCACCACGCCTACGCGGTCGCCGTCGCCGTCAAAGGCCAGCCCGACGTCAGCACCGGTTTCCTTGACCTTGGCGATCAGGTCCACCAGGTTTTCCGGTTTGCCTGGGTCCGGGTGGTGGTTGGGGAAGTTGCCATCGACCTCGCAGAACAGCGGGATCACTTCGCAGTTCAGGGCTTCGAGCAGCTGCGGGGCGATTACGCCGGCCGCGCCGTTGCCGCAGTCCACCACCACTTTGAGGCGGCGTGCGAGTTTGACGTCGCCGGTGATTTCATCAGAGTAGCGCTGCAGGATGTCAACTTTGGTGATGCTGCCTTTGCCGCTGGTCAGGTCGTTGGTCTTCAGGCGGGTGTGCAGGGCCTGGATCTGTTCGTTGGCCAGGGTGTCGCCGGCGATGACGATCTTGAAGCCGTTGTAGTCCGACGGGTTATGGCTGCCGGTCAGCATTACCCCGGATTTGCCGGCCAGTACATTGGCGGCGTAGTACAGCGCGGGAGTGGGCACCAGGCCCACATCGCTGACATGGCAGCCGCTGTCGGCCAGGCCCTGGATCAGTTGTTCCACCAGTTCCGGACCGGACAGGCGACCGTCACGACCGACCGAGACGTTCGGCTCGTCCTGGGCCAGGCTCTGGGAACCAATGGCGCGGCCAATCCAGTAGGCGGTTTCGGCGGTCAGGGTCTTGGGGACTACGCCACGAATGTCATAGGCGCGAAAGATGCTGTCGGGGAATGTCGGGGCTACTCGGGCTGCGGTACTCATCGCGGGGGGAAACTCCATCTCAAGGGGGCAAGGCTGGCCTTAATGTGGCTGACCGGCAGGCTCAAACTGAAGGGTATGACGGTGTTTTCGGCAGAGAGTTCGTGGTGCAAAAGTGCCATCGGAGCTTGGCCCCTGTCTTTATTTCTGCGTAATGCATTGATTTCAAATGGGAAATCTCGCTGATAAAGTCCGCGCATTCTTCATCCTGAAAAGCCTTGCGGGGGCATCGAGCCGGGCAAAGGTGCCCGGCCAGGTTCAGCGTAGTCAGTGACTGCCGGAATGCCCAAAGCCACCTGCGCCGCGTTGGGTTTCGTCAAAATCCTGCACCAGTTCGAAGTGCGCCTGCACCACCGGCACCAGTACAAGCTGGGCAATGCGCTCGCCGACAGCGATGTTGAACGCCGTCTGGCCACGATTCCAGCACGACACCATCAACTCGCCTTGGTAGTCCGAGTCGATCAGGCCTACCAGGTTACCCAGCACGATACCGTGTTTGTGGCCCAGGCCGGAGCGCGGCAGGATCAGCGCAGCCAGGCCCGGGTCGCCGACGTAGATCGACAGGCCGGTGGGAATCAGGACGGTCTGGCCCGGCTCAAGGACGGTGTCTTGCTTGAGCATGGCGCGCAGGTCCAGGCCGGCGGAACCTGGGGTGGCGTAGGCCGGCAGCGGGAATTCGGTGCCGATGCGGGGGTCGAGGATCTTGGCTTGCAAAGCGTGCATGGAAATTAAACCTGGTTCAGCCGTTGGGCGATAAAAGAGATCAGTTGGCGGGCAATCTTGCCTTTGCTGGTCTGGGCGAAAAGAGTGGCGTGCAGCTCGCGGTCGATCACGCTGCAGGCGTTTTCCTCGCTGTTGAAGCCGATGCTCGGGTTGGCGACATCATTGGCAACGATCAGGTCGAGGTTTTTGTCTTTCAGTTTGCGTGCGGCGTAGTCGAGCAGGTGCTCGGTCTCGGCGGCAAAGCCGACACTGAACGGGCGGTCCGGACGCGTGGCAATGGTGGCCAGGATGTCCGGGTTGCGCACCATTTGCAGGAGCAGGCCGTCGCCGCTCGTAGGGTCTTTCTTGAGCTTTTGCGGGGCGACGACTTCCGGGCGGTAGTCTGCAACCGCTGCCGAAGCGATAAACAGGTCACAGGGAATGGCGGCCTCACAGGCGGCCAGCATGTCCCGGGCGCTGACTACGTCGATTCGCGTGACGCGATCGGGAGTCGGCAAGTGCACCGGACCGGTGATCAGGGTAACGCGTGCGCCTGCCTCGACCGCGGCTTCCGCCAAGGCAAAGCCCATTTTTCCTGAGCTATGGTTGGTGATGTAGCGTACCGGGTCGATGTTTTCCTGGGTCGGGCCTGCCGTAATCAGCACGTGCCGGCCGGTCAGGGCCAGGTGCTGGAAGCATTCGGCGGCGCACAATGCCAGGTCGGTGGCCTCGAGCATGCGGCCCATGCCGACATCGCCGCAGGCCTGGCTGCCGGAGGCCGGGCCGAACACCTTGAGGCCACGGCTTTGCAGGAGCTGGGTGTTGGCCTGGGTCGCCGGGTCACGCCACATGGCCTGGTTCATGGCCGGGGCGATGGCGACGGTGGCGTCGGTGGCCAGTACCAGGGTGGTCAGCAGGTCATCGGCGATGCCTTGCGCCAGGCGCGCGATCAGGTCGGCGGTGGCAGGGGCGATCAGTACCAGGTCGGCCCATTTGGCCAGTTCGATATGACCCATGGCGGCTTCGGCTGCCGGGTCCAGCAGGTCCAGGTGAACCGGGTGTCCGGACAGGGCCTGCATGGTCAGCGGAGTAATGAACTCACTGCCGCCGCGGGTCATGACCACGCGCACTTCGGCGCCCTGGTCGAGAAGCCTGCGGACCAGCTCTGCGCTCTTGTAGGCGGCAATGCCGCCGCCGACGCCGAGAACGATGCGTTTCCGATACAGACGCTGCATTGGTTTGCCTTTCCAGTTCAGTGAAGCCGGTTCAGTGACGCCTGCGATGCCCCCTCCCCAGGTGAAATCGCACGCAAAAAAGAGGGCCTACGATAACACAGCGCCCGCCCCGCAACAGCGGCGCACATGCACAGGGAGGTGGAATGAGTATTCGTGATTGGCCGGCGGCAGAGCGGCCGCGAGAGAAGCTTTTGGAGTGGGGTGCTGCGAGTCTGTCCGATGCTGAATTGCTGGCGATCTTCCTGCGCACCGGCGTAACCGGCAGGAGCGCGGTGGACCTGGCGCGCCATCTGCTGGCGCAATTTGGCGGTTTGCGCCCGCTGCTGGAAGCCAGCCAGGCGGTGTTCAGCCAGCAGTTGGGCTTGGGGCCTGCGAAGTTTGCGCAGTTGCAGGCGGTACTGGAAATGTCCCGGCGCCATATGGCCGAGCGCCTGCGCAGCGATTCGGTGCTGGAAAGCCCGGTGGCCGTGCGCAATTACCTCAAGTCGCTGTTGCGCCATGAGCCCCATGAAGTTTTCGGCTGTCTGTTTCTCGATTCAAAGCATCGGGTGCTGGGGTTCGAAGTGTTGTCCGAGGGGACCATCGACGCTGCCGTGGTCTACCCGCGGCAAGTGGTCAAGCGCGCCCTGGCCTATAACGCAGCGGCGTTGATTCTGTGTCACAACCATCCTTCCGGGAGCGTGGAGCCCAGCGCGGCTGATCGAAAATTGACCAAGCTGCTGCAAAAGGCCTTGGAAGTGGTGGATGTGCGGGTACTGGATCACGTCATCGTGGGGGACGGTGATCCGTTGTCGATGGCGGAATATGGGTGGATGTAAGCCCCCCCCTGGGGGCGGGCCTGGTTCTCAGGGCTTGACGCTGACCTTCGAGAAATCCTGGCGCCCGAAGGGGCTCACCTGGTAGCCCTCGACGTTCTTGCGCGCCAGGGCGAACGCCGTCGGGTGCGCCAGCGGCAACCACAGCGCCTGTTGCTGGATCTGCGCCTGGGCCTGCTGGTACAGCTTGCTGCGTACACCTTGTTCGCTGGTGGTCTTGCCGGCGCTGATCAGCTTGTCCAGCGCCGGATCGCAATAGCGGGCGAAGTTGGTGCCGGATTTAACCGCCGCGCAGGAAAACTGTGGGGTCAGGAAGTTATCCGGGTCGCCGTTGTCACCGGCCCAGCCCATGAACAGCAGGTCGTGTTCCCCCGCTTTAGCGCGGCGAATCAGCTCGCCCCATTCGATCACGCGGATCTCGGCCTGGATGCCCACCTTGGCCAGGTCCGCCTGCAGCAGTTGCGCGCCGAGGTTCGGGTTAGGGTTCAGCAGGCTGCCGGTGGGGCGCGTCCAGAGGGTGGTCTTGAAGCCGTCCTTGAGGCCGGCACGGTCCAGCAAGGCCTTGGCCTTGGCGAGGTCCTGTGGATAACCCGGCAAGTCTTTGGCGTAGCTCCAGGTATTAGGCGGGTACGGGCCGTTGGCGGCTTCGGCGGTGCCTTCAAACACCGCCTTGAGGTAGCTGCCCTTGTCGAAGGCCAGGTTGATGGCCTGGCGCACCTCGGGCTTGTCCAGGGGCGGGTGCTGGCTGTTGATGGCCACGAACGCGGTCATGAACGCTGCGGTTTTTTCTACCTTGAGTGCGGGGTCCTTTTCGGCCTCGCCCACATCCAGGGGCTTGGGCGACAGGGCGATCTGGCATTCGTTGCGGTGCAGTTTCTGCAGGCGCACGTTGGCGTCCGGGGTAATGGCGAAGATCAAGTTATCCACAGCCGGTTTGCCGGCGAAATAGTCCGGGTTGGCCTTGTAGCGCACTACGGCATCTTTCTGGAAACGGCTGAAGATGAACGGCCCGGTGCCGATCGGCTGGCTGTTGAGCTTCTCCGGCGTGCCGGCCTTGAGCAGTTTGTCGGCGTATTCCGCCGGGTAGATCGAGGCAAAGCCCATGCTCAGGGCCGCGAGGAAGGTGGAGTCGGCGTGATCGAGGGTAAAGCGTACGGTCAGTGGGTCGAGGGCATCGATCTTCTTGACCAGCGTTGGCAATTGCAGGGACTGGGCGTGGGGGAAGCCGCTCTGGGCGATCTTGTGCCACGGGTTGGCCGGGTCGAGCATGCGTTCGAAGCTGAAGCGCACGTCTTCGGCGGTCAGGGTGCGGCTTGGGGTGAAATACTCGGTGCGATGGAATTTCACGTCCGGGTGCAGCTTGAAGGTATAGGTCAGGCCATCCGGCGAGACGTCCCAGCTGTCCGCCAGGCTGGGTACCAGTTTGCCGCTGGCTGCGTCGTAGTCCACCAGGCGGTTCATCAGCACATCGGCCGAGGCGTTGGTGGTGGTCAGCGAGTTGTATTGCACCACATCGAACCCTTCGGGGCTGGCCTCGGTGCAGACGCTCAAGTTGCTGGCGGCAGAGGCCAGCGGCGCGATAAATAGAGGGGCTAGCAATAGCGGTAGGGCAGCGAGGCGCATGTTCGGTTTCCTTTGCAGATCGAAGGCCCATCTGCGAGTGCAGTCTGGAAAAGCCCTACCGTAGTGGTCTGGTTGAAAAATGACTAGCCCATTTTTGCCTGTGCTTTTGCCTCAAATGCTGTTTTGATGGCACCCCAGCGCGTTTCGCTGTGCGCTTTGCTGCGCGCGCGAGCGCTGTAAATCATTCTGTGCGACGAGCGGTCGGCTGTTACAGCGGCCCCTCCTGGCAACGGTTCGGGCGTCTGTCGCCGAGATTTACGCCGGTAAAAATACACGGGCTGTTGTTGCACATGGGTCTTTCTGGTATAAAGCAGCGCTCTTTTCTAGGGGCCCGGTTCCTTCGCTTGTAGGTGTAGCCGGTAAGACCCTAAAGAAACGCGGCGCCTGGCGCCAAATGACTGAGAGATTAAGCGGCCAACCCATGCCGGGTTGGGCATGTGGTTTTAGAGGGCTGAGGCATGTCGAGAGTCTGTCAAGTTACCGGTAAGGGTCCGGTGACTGGGAATAACATTTCCCACGCAAATAACAAAACCCGTCGTCGTTTCCTGCCGAACCTGCAGCATCACCGCTTCTGGGTTGAAGAAGAGAAACGTTTTGTTCGCCTGCGTGTATCTGCCAAAGGCATGCGTATTATCGACAAGCGTGGCATCACTGTCGTGCTGGCCGAAATCCGCGCCGCTGGCAAGATCTAAGGAGCTCTATCATGCGTGAATTGATTCGAATGATCTCTAGCGCCGGTACTGGTCACTTCTACACTACCGACAAGAACAAGCGTACTACCCCGGACAAGCTCGAAAAGAAAATGTTCGACCCGCGCGTTCGCAAGCACGTGATCTACAAAGAAGGCAAAATCAAGTAATTGATTTTCCTCCTTGTGAAAAAGCCCGTATCTCACGATACGGGCTTTTTTTTGCCTGGCGTTTGTTGATCAGGCCTTCTGCTCGAACACCACATAGATCTTGCGGCACGGCTCCAGCACTTCCCAGGTGCCGCTGAAGCCGGCGGGGATCACGAAGCGGTCGCCGGCACGCAAGGTCTTCGCATTGCCCTCGGCGTCGCGCAATACAGAGACGCCCTGCACGATCTCGCAATACTCATGCTCGCTGTAGTTGACCTGCCACTGCCCGACCTCTCCTTCCCAGACCCCGGCGTTCATCTGGCCGCACGGGCTGTTGTAATGGTTGTACACCGTTTGTTCGGGATCGCCCTTGAGGATTTTTTCCGCGGCAGGGCGGTAGCGGTCTGGGGCGGTGTTGGCCTGGCTGAAATCGACGATGTCCTGGATGCTCATGTGCGTGTCCCGTCTGGCCTGCGGTTGGAGAGCCCAAAGTCTATGTTTATTAAAATGAACATCGCAAGGGCGTTTACCGCGGTTATGTCAAATATATTGAAACATCCCTGGCCGCTGGTTTAGGGTGGCAGCTGCCTTTGAGCCGAACAGCTGGCTGGCGGGCAAGCATTCTTTGAGGCTGCCGGGGGACATCGCCTGGCCCTTGTATTCAATAAGAGGAGGACACTCGCATGACCACCCTGACCCGTGCCGACTGGGAACAACGCGCCAAGGATCTGAAGATCGAAGGCCGCGCCTACATCAATGGCGAATACACCGCCGCTGTTTCCGGTGACACCTTCGAATGCATCAGCCCGGTCGATGGCCGCCTGCTGACCAGTGTTGCCAGTTGTGACGCCGCCGATGCCCAGCGCGCCGTAGAAAACGCCCGCGCCACCTTCAATTCCGGTGTCTGGTCGCGCCTGGCGCCGGCCAAACGCAAAGCCACCATGATCCGTTTCGCCGCGCTGCTCAAGGCCAATGCCGAAGAACTGGCGCTGCTCGAAACCCTGGACATGGGCAAGCCGATCAGTGACTCCCTGAACATTGACGTACCCGGCGCGGCAAATGCCCTGAGCTGGAGCGGCGAGGCAATCGACAAGATCTACGACGAAGTCGCAGCCACCCCGCACGATCAGTTGGGTCTGGTGACCCGCGAGCCGGTCGGCGTGGTGGGTGCCATCGTGCCGTGGAACTTCCCGCTGATGATGGCCTGCTGGAAACTCGGCCCGGCGCTGTCCACCGGTAACTCGGTGATCCTCAAACCGTCCGAAAAATCCCCGCTCACCGCCATCCGCATCGCGGCCCTGGCCGTTGAAGCCGGTATTCCGAAAGGCGTGTTCAACGTGCTGCCGGGCTACGGCCACACCGTCGGCAATGCGCTGGCGCTGCACATGGACGTCGACACACTGGTGTTCACCGGTTCGACCAAGATCGCCAAGCAACTGTTGATTCGCTCCGGTGAGTCGAACATGAAGCGCGTCTGGCTGGAGGCCGGCGGCAAGAGCCCGAACATCGTTTTTGCCGATGCTCCGAACCTGCAAGCCGCCGCCGAATCCGCTGCCAGCGCCATCGCCTTCAACCAGGGTGAAGTCTGCACTGCCGGTTCGCGCCTGCTGGTGGAACGTTCGATCAAGGACACCTTCCTGCCGCTGGTGATAGAGGCCCTCAAGGGCTGGAAACCCGGCAACCCGCTGGACCCCGCGACCAACGTCGGTGCCCTGGTGGACACCCAGCAGATGAACACCGTGCTGTCGTACATCGAAGCCGGCCACACTGACGGCGCCAAGTTGGTGGCGGGTGGCAAGCGCATCCTGGAAGAGACGGGCGGCACCTACGTCGAGCCGACGATTTTCGACGGTGTAACCAACGCCATGAGAATCGCCCAGGAAGAAATCTTCGGCCCAGTGCTGTCGGTGATCACCTTTGACGGCGCCGAGGAAGCGATCAAGATCGCCAACGACACCCAATACGGCCTCGCCGCTGCGGTGTGGACGTCGGACATTTCCAAGGCGCACCTCACCGCCAAGGCCCTGCGTGCCGGCAGCGTGTGGGTCAACCAATACGACGGCGGCGACATGACCGCACCGTTTGGCGGCTTCAAGCAGTCGGGTAATGGTCGCGACAAGTCGCTGCATGCGTTCGACAAGTACACCGAGCTGAAGGCGACCTGGATCAAGCTCTAAGCAACACCGCAGGCAAATGTGGGAGGGGGCTTGCCCCCGATAGCAGTGTGTCAGGCACTAACAGTGCTCACTGATCCACCGCAATCGGGAGCAAGCCCCCTCCCACACTGTTTTGTGTGAACCCATGATTATCCACAGGAGCGTGGCAATGCGTTGGGCGACCTATTTCGCCGTCCTGGCCTCGGTACTCAGTGTCGGCCTGGCCCTGGGCGTCAGCATGCCGCTGGTCTCCCTGCGCCTGGAGGGCTGGGGCTACGGCAGTTTCGCGATTGGCGTAATGGCCGCCATGCCGGCCTTTGGCGTATTGCTCGGCGCCAAGGTCTCCAGCCGTCTGGCCGCCTGGCTCGGCACCGCGAATCTCATGCGTCTGTGCCTGTGGGCTGGCGCGGTGTCCATCGGTTTGCTGGCCATTCTGCCCAGCTACCCGATATGGCTGGCGTTGCGCCTGATGATCGGGGTGATCCTGACCATCGTGTTTATCCTCGGTGAAAGCTGGATCAACCAGTTGGTGGTGGAGCAGTGGCGTGGCCGGCTGGTGGCGCTGTATGGCTGCAGTTATGCCTTGAGCCAGCTCTCGGGCCCGTTGCTGCTGGGCCTGATCGGTACCGACCATGACTATGGTTTCTGGGTCGGCGTTGGCCTGCTGGTGGTGGCTCCGTTGGCATTGCTGGGTCGCTCTGGTGCGCCCAGTGCCGAATCGTTCAGCGTGACCTTCGCGGACCTGTGGCGCTTCTGCCTGAGCCTGCCGGCGATTGCCTGGGCGGTGGCGCTGTTCGCCGCGTTTGAGGCGATGATCCTGACGCTGCTGCCGGTGTATTGCCTGCAACAGGGCTTCACTGCCGAAATTGCCCTGGCGATGGTCAGCACGGTGGTGGTCGGTGACGCGATGCTGCAACTGCCCATCGGTGCGCTGGCGGATTACCTGCCACGACGCACGCTGTTTTTGAGTTGCGCACTGCTGTTGCTGGCATCGAGCCTGGCGGTTCCGTTGCTGATGCACACGCTGCTGATCTGGCCAATATGGGTGCTGTTCGGCGCCAGTGCCGGCGGGTTGTTCACGTTGTCGCTGATTCTGATCGGCGAGCGTTATCGTGACGATGCGCTGGTGCGTGCCAATGCCCACATCGCGCAGTTGTGGGGCATCGGTTGCCTGATCGGCCCGCTAGTGGCCGGCGCCGGCAGCCAATGGATCAGCGGGCACGCGCTGCCGTGGCTGATGGCGGCCGGGGCCTTGGGTTTGGTGGTGCTGTTGCTGCGCCAAGGCGCGTTTGGTGCTGCTCAGCCCGCTTGATCCTCGCTGTTCCTAGAGCATGCGCTCCAGGCCGACCGAGGTGGCGAACCAGGCATTGAACCGTCGCCACCAACTGCCCGGCTCACGGGTCAGGGTGTGCAGTTGGCCGTTGTCCTCGGTCACCCATACCACGTTGCCGTCCTGCAGTTTCGCCTCGTAGCTCAGGGCCGGCGCCATGCCTTGCAGGGCGAGATTGCGCACGTGTTCCGCCAGCTCGGGGCTGTCCACCAGCACGCCGACCTCGGTGTTCCACAGCACGGAGCGCGGGTCGAAATTGAAAGAGCCGACAAACGATTTTTGCCGATCAAAGATCATCGCCTTGCTGTGCAGGCTCGAGTCCGAGCCGCGGAACGTGCCTCGACGAAACAGGTGCGGGCCGCTGCCGCCGTCACCCGGTTGGCGGCGCAGCTCGTAGAGTTTTACCCCATGCTCCAGCAGCGCCTTGCGGTACGGTGCGTAGCCGCCATGTACGGCAGGCACGTCGGTGGCTTCGAGGGAGTTGGTCAACAAGCTCACCGATACGCCCGCGTCGGCGCGCCCCGTCAGGTACACCAGGCCGGGCTGTCCCGGCACGAAGTACGCCGAGATCATCATCAGTTCATGGTTGACGCCTTCCAGTTCCGGGGCCAGTTGCGTGGTCAGCAGCAGGTGCGGGTCCGGGTCGGCCTTGGACAGCACCTTGCTGGGTGCGTCCCACAACGCCTGGTTCCAGGCCCAGATCAGTTCGCGGCGCCAGATGTCCATGCGCGGCTGGGTCTGGTAGGTGCGCAGGCGCGCGTACAGCGCGTGCTTCTGCTGGCGCGATTCGGCCAGCGACGCCTCCAGGCCCAGGCGCGCGGCGGCCAGGTCACCTTTGGAAGGCGTATTGGAGACAAAATCATCAATGGGTTTGCTCAGGGCGCTGTTCCAGTACTGATCGAAACTGTGCCCGAGTTGCTCGGCCACCGGCCCGACGCTGAGCATGTCGATGTCGGTGAAGTTCAGGTTGGGCTCGGCGTCGAAATACTCATCCCCCAGGTTGCGCCCACCGACGATGGCCACGCTGTTGTCCGCCAGCCACAGCTTGTTGTGCATGCGCCGGTGTTGCAGCGACAGGTTGAACAGGCGGCCCATGGCGCGCGTCACACCGGTGCTGCGCCCCAGGTGCAGGGGGTTGAACAGGCGAATCTCGATCTTGGGGTGGGCGGCGAGGGTGGCGATGATCTGGTCGAGGCCGTCGCTGGTGGTGTCATCCAGCAGGATGCGCACGCGCACGCCACGGTCGGCGGCCTTGAGCAGTTCATCCACCAGCATGCGCGTGCTGATGCCGTCGTGGACGATGTAGTACTGCAGGTCAAGGCTGGTCTGGGCATTGCGGATCAGCTCGGCGCGGGCCATGAAGGCTTCGCTGCTGTTGGGCAGCAGGCGAAAACCTGAACGGCCCTGGTAAGGCGCGGCCTGGGCCTGGATCGAGCGGCCGAACGACGACTGGGCGGCCGGCAGGGCGTCGCTGGGTATGCGCGGGGTACTCACCGTGGCGCAGCCGCTCAGGGCCAGGGCTCCCAGCAGGAAAAACGGTAAAAGCCGTCGAATCATCAAGGGAGTCGTGTCCAGGTCAGGGCGGTTGTCGACATATGACGGCGATTTCTCGCGAAAGGTCAGTCCACCGTTTCGGCCAGCATCTTCATCGCGGCAGCGCCGACTTTGCGCACGGCCTCTTCAATCTGGGCGGTGGGCTTGGCAGCGTAGTTCATGCGCAGGCAGTTACGGTACTTGCCCGACGCGGAAAAGATGCTTCCCACAGCCACCTGTACGCCTTGTTCCACCAGCGCGCGGTTGAGCTTGAGGGTGTCGAAACCTTCCGGCAGCTCTACCCACAGCATGAAACTGCCTTGGGGGCGGCTGGCGCGGGTGCCGGCCGGGAAGTAGCGGCTGACCCAGTCGAGCATCAGGTCGCGATTACGCTGGTATTGCGTGCGCATTCGTCGCAAATGCGGTTCGAAATGCCCCCCTTTGAGAAACTCGGCAATTGCGATCTGCGGCTGCGTGGCGGTGGAGCCGGTGCTGATGTACTTCATGTGCAGTACCCGCTCCAGGTACCGGCCCGGAGCCACCCAGCCAATGCGCAGGCCTGGCGCCAGGGTCTTGGAGAACGAACTGCACAGCAGCACACGACCGTCTTCGTCGAAGGATTTGATGGTACGCGGGCGTGGGTAGCTGTAGGCCAGTTCGCCATACACATCGTCTTCGATGATCGCGACGTCAAAGCGCTGGGCCAGGGTCAGCAATGCGCGTTTGCGTGCCTCCGGCATGATATAGCCCAGGGGGTTATTGCAGTTGGGGGTCAGCTGGATGACCTTGATCGGCCACTGTTCCAGCGCCAGTTCCAGGGCTTCGAGGCTGATGCCGGTGATCGGGTCGGTGGGGATTTCCAGGGCTTTCATGCCCAGGCCCTTGAGGGTCTGCATGGCCCCGTGGAAGCTGGGCGAGTCCACCGCGACGATATCGCCCGGCTCGCAGATGGCGTGGATGCTGGCGGACAGCGCCTCATGGCAGCCGGTGGTAATCACGATGTCCTCGGCCGTCAGTTGGCAGCCGGAATCCAATGACAGTCGGGCGATTTGCTCGCGCAGTTCCATACAGCCGAGGATATTGTCGTAATACAGCCCCGGCAGATCCTGGCGCCGGCTGACACGCGCCAGGCTGCGCAGCAGGGGCTTGAGGGTGGGCGACAATACATCCGGCATGCCGCGACCCATCTGTATGACGTCTTTGCGCGGGACTGCGCGAATCAATTCCAGTACCTGGTCCCACTGCGATATTTCCACCGGGCGCTGAGCCGGGCGGCCGACCTCCGGCAGTGCCGGCAACTCCCGACCTACCGGTACAAAGTAGCCGGACTTGGGCTTGGGCATCGCCAGGCCATTGTCTTCCAGCAGTCGATACGCCTGCTGCACGGTGCTCAGGCTGACCCCGTGCTCCACGCTCAAGGCGCGTACGGACGGCAGTCGATCGCCAGGGCGATAGAACCCCTGTTCGATACGCGTGCCCAGCAATTCGGCGAGGTTGACGTAAAGCGTCATGGCGGTCGCTCCAGGTGACCAGTACAGATAGAGGGAAAATACAGGATTCAGCCGCACACGGGCAGTATCTGTATGGATTTAATAAAGGTGAGTTGAATCTGTAATGGTTTTGCCTACTCGCTCATTCTAGCCACTCATGGCAACAGGCAAATGAGGGGCAGCAAAATGAACGGCATGAGCGATGTGCGGCTGACGTTACACAGTCAGGAATTGCAGGCTGGGCAAGAGCGGGCGACGTCGCCGCGCGAGATCAGCCGCTGGAGCCTGTTCTGGCACCGCCGCCATACACGCAAGGCCTTGCTGCACTTGACCGGCGAGCAATTGCGCGACGTGGGGTTGAGCGCAGAGCAGGCCCGCCAGGAAGGCTTGAAACCCTTCTGGCGCGATTGATCAGACCAGCTCTTTGAGGCGGTGCCAGAGCATTCCCAAGGCCAGTAGCGGCGAGCGCAGGTGCTTGCCGCCGGGGAAGGTGATGTGCGGCACCTGGGCGAACAGGTCGAAACGTCCCTGCTGCTGGCCACTGATGGCTTCGGCCAGCAGCTTGCCCGCCAGGTGCGTGGCGTTGAGGCCGTGGCCTGCGTAGGCCTGGGCGTAATACACGTTGGGCTGGTCCGCCAGGCGGCCGATCTGCGGCAGGCGGTTGGCGCCGATGCCGATCATGCCGCCCCATTGGTAATCGATCTTCACGTCGGCCAGCTGTGGGAACACCTGCAGCATCTTTGGCCGCATGTAGGCGCCGATGTCCTTGGGGTCGCGTCCGGAGTAGTGGCAGGCGCCGCCGAATAACAGGCGACGGTCGGCGGACAGCCGGAAGTAATCCACCGTCACGCGCTGGTCACACACGGCCATGTTCTGCGGTAGCAGGTTGGCGGCTTGGGCCTGGCTCAACGGTTCGGTGGCGATGATGTAGCTGCCGGCGGGCAGCACCTTGCCGCTCAACTGCGGATTCAGTCCATTGAGGTAGGCATTGCAAGCCAGGACCAGGGTCTTGGCGCGCACAGTGCCGTGGGCGGTGTGCACCTTGACCTCGGGGCCGTAGTCGATGCGCGTAACTTGCGACTGTTCGAACAACTGCACACCCCATTGCTGCGCGGCGGCGGCTTCGCCGAGAGCCAGGTTCAATGGATGCAGGTGGCCGGACCCCATGTCGATCATGCCGCCCACATAGCGGTCGGAGCCGATGACGCTGCCCATGTCGCTCGCCTGCAGCAGGCGCACTTCGTGGGGATAGCCCAGGCTGCGCAGTTCTTCGGCGTCTTCGGCAAGGCCTTGCAGGTCGCGAGGCTTGTTGGCCAGGTCGCAGTAGCCCCAGGTCAGGTCGCAGGGGATCTGGTAGCGTTCGACACGTTCACGCACGATCTCCACGGCTTCCAGGCCCATCAGCTTCATCTGGCGCACGCCATCGGTGCCGATCACGTTGGTGAACTGCTCCAGGCCATGACCGACGCCGCGAATCAACTGGCCGCCATTGCGCCCGCTGGCGCCCCAGGCGATCTTGCGCGCCTCCAGCAGCACCACGCTGAAGCCGCGCTCAGCCAGCTCCAGGGCCGTATTGAGGCCGGAGAAACCGCCGCCGATCACGCACACGTCCGCGCCTACTTCGCCCGTCAACGCCGGGTAATCGGGTTGCGGCACGCTGCTGGCGGCGTAGTAGGAAGCGGTGTGCCGGGCGCTGGCGGTCATGGGGAGCATCCCTGTTTGGAAAATTTGACGCAGGATACAGCGGTCGGACGAAGCTGTCTGCGCGGGGCGTTTTGCTTCAGAATCCACCTCTATTCGCCGTTCGGTACCTGTTTCGATGAGTTGCAACAGTCAGAAAATCAGTGCGCTTCGCCGTCAGATTCCTTCGTTCGAGTGCGTCCCCGGCTGCCACGACTGCTGTGGGCCGGTCACCACTTCGCCCGAGGAAATGTCGCGCCTGCCACGCAAGACCGCTGCCGAGCAGGACGCGGCGATGGACGAGCTGAACTGTGTGCACCTGGGGCCCAACGGCTGCACCGTGTATGACGAACGGCCGCTGATCTGTCGGCTGTTCGGCACCACGAAGACCTTGCCATGCCCCAATGGGCGGGGGCCCGTAGAGCTGATTCATCCACGGGTGGAAAAGCAGATCCATGAATACATGGCGAGCACTCGGCAGGTGCTGGTTTAATCGGGAATAGGCAGGTTGAGGCTCTCCTTGACCTCTTCCATCACGATATAGCTCTTCGATTCCCGCACATGGGGCAACTTGAGCAGGATGTCGCCGAGCAATTTGCGGTACGAGGCCATCTCGGAAATCCGCGCTTTCACCAGATAGTCGAAGTCCCCCGAGACCAGGTGGCATTCCAGCACATGGGGCAGTTTCAGCACGGCGCGGCGGAACTCCTCAAAGGTGTCGCCGGATTTGTAATCGAGGCTGATCTCGACAAATACCAGCAAACTTCCCTTCAAATGCTGGGGATTGAGCCGCGCGTTGTAACCCATGATGATCCCCTCGCGCTCCAGCCGCCGCACCCGCTCTGTACACGGCGTGGTGGACAGCCCGACCTTTTCCCCCAGCTCGGTGAACGAAATTCGCCCGTCGGTTTGCAGGATGCGCAGGATGTTGCGGTCGATCTTGTCCAGCTCCCGCTTGGTCTGGGTGTTGGTACGCATAGGGGATACGCCTCTGTCAAAAGGGTTTTTGCCGAGAATTGTCGCCAAATATAGGCATTTATATAGTGAAATGCACTGGCGATTGCTTTTTATACTGCGCCCATCATTGCTCGAATAACACACGTCAGCGGCCAAGCCCGCGATGAGGGTATAAAAATGCGCGTTCTGGTCTTGGGTAGCGGTGTCATTGGGGTGACCAGTGCCTACTATTTGGCGCGGGCCGGCTTTGAAGTGGTTGTGGTCGACCGTCAGCCCGCTGCTGCCATGGAAACCAGTTTCGCCAACGCCGGCCAGGTGTCCCCAGGCTACGCTTCGCCATGGGCCGCGCCGGGCGTGCCCCTCAAGGCCATCAAGTGGTTGCTGCAACGCCACGCGCCGTTGGCGATCAAGGCCACGGCGGATATTGACCAATACCTGTGGATGGCGCAGATGCTGCGCAACTGCACCGCCAGCCGTTATGCGGTGAACAAGGAGCGCATGGTGCGCCTGTCCGAGTACAGCCGTGACTGCCTTGATGAGCTGCGTGCTGAAACCGGCATCGCCTACGAAGGCCGCAGCCTCGGGACTACCCAGTTGTTCCGTACCCAGGCCCAGTTGGATGGCGCCGCCAAGGACATCGCCGTGTTGAAAGAGTCCGGCGTGCCGTTCGAACTGCTCGACCGCGCCGGTATCGCCCGTGTTGAGCCGGCCCTGGCCAGCGTCACCGATATCCTCGCCGGTGCCCTGCGCCTGCCCAACGACCAGACCGGCGACTGCCAGATGTTCACTACCCGCCTGGCCGACATGTGCAAGCAGTTGGGTGTGGATTTTCGCTTCGAACAGGACATCCAGCGCCTCGACTACGCCGGCGACCGCATCAACGGCGTATGGATCGACGGCAAGCTGGAGACCGCCGACCGCTACGTGCTGGCCCTCGGCAGCTACTCGCCGAAGCTGCTCAAGCCGCTGGGGATCAAGGCGCCGGTGTACCCGCTCAAGGGCTACTCGCTGACGGTGCCGATTACCAACTCGGCGATGGCGCCGACGTCGACCATTCTCGACGAGACCTACAAGGTCGCCATCACCCGTTTCGACAACCGCATCCGCGTCGGCGGCATGGCTGAAATAGCCGGTTTTGACCTGTCGCTTAACCCGCGTCGGCGTGAAACCCTGGAGATGATCGTCAACGACCTTTATCCTCAAGGCGGCGATCTGGCCGAAGCCACGTTCTGGACCGGCCTGCGCCCGACCACACCCGACGGCACGCCGATTGTCGGTGCCACGCCGTTCAAGAACCTGTTCCTCAACACCGGCCATGGCACCCTCGGTTGGACCATGGCGTGCGGCTCCGGTCGCCTGTTGGCCGACCTGATGGCGAAGAAAACGCCGCAGATCAGCGCCGAAGGTCTCGATATTTCCCGTTATGGCAACCACCAGGAGTCCGCAAAACATGTCAATCCAGCGCCAGCTCACCAATGAGCGCATGAGCCAGGTCGTCGTTCACAGCGGTACCGTGTATCTGGCCGGGCAAGTCGGTGACGACATGAGCGCCGGGATTGAACAGCAGACCCGTGAAACCCTGGCCAATATCGAGCGTTTGCTGGACTTGGCCGGCACCGACAAAACCAAGCTGTTGTCGGTGACGATCTACCTGAAAGACATCGACGCCGATTTCGCCGGCATGAACGCGGTGTGGGACAAGTGGCTGCCCAAAGGCGTCGCCCCGGCCCGCGCCACGGTTGAGGCCAAGCTGTGCGAACCGGAAATCCTGGTAGAGCTGTCCGTTGTGGCCGCGCTGCCTTAAACAACGATCCCTCTCCCGGTGCTGACGCTGTTGGTCGGCGCCGGTTTTTCTTCACTTTGCCGCCTAGAAGCCTGCCGCCATGCGTCCTGCCCGTGCCCTGATCGACCTCCAAGCCCTGCGCCACAACTACCAATTGGCCCGTGAAGTCACGGGGGCCAAGGCCCTCGCCATAGTCAAGGCCGACGCCTACGGCCATGGTGCCGTACGCGTTGCCCAGGCGCTGGAAGCCGAGGCCGACGGGTTTGCCGTGGCGTGCATCGAGGAGGCGCTGGAGCTGCGCGCCGCGGGTATTCGCGCACCGGTGCTGCTGCTCGAAGGTTTTTTCGAAGCCGACGAGTTGCCGCTGATCGTCGAGCATGATTTCTGGTGCGTGGTGCATTCGCTGTGGCAACTGGAGGCCATCGAACAGGCCCGGTTGAGCGCGCCGCTGACCATCTGGCTCAAGCTCGATTCGGGGATGCACCGCGTTGGCCTGCACCCCAAGGATTACCACGAGGCTTACCAGCGCCTGCTGGCCAGCGGCAAAGTCGCAAAGATTGTGTTGATGAGCCATTTTGCCCGCGCCGATGAACTCGATTGCGTCAGCAGCAACGAGCAAGTGGCGGTATTCGATGCGGCGCGCCAGGGCCTGGTGGCTGAGGTCAGCCTGCGCAACTCGCCGTCGGTGCTGGGTTGGCCGAGCGTATCCAGCGACTGGGTACGCCCGGGCATCATGCTGTATGGCGCCACACCGTTTGGTGAGGACCAGGCCTTGGCCGCGCGTTTGCAGCCGGTGATGACCCTGGAATCGAAAGTGATCTGTGTGCGTGAACTGCCAGCCGGCGAGCCGGTGGGCTACGGCGCCCGGTTCATCACGCCCAAACCGATGCGTATCGGCGTGGTTGCCATGGGCTATGCCGACGGCTACCCGCGCCATGCGCCCACCGGCACGCCGGTGCTGGTGGCGGGGCAGCGCAGCCAATTGCTGGGTCGCGTGTCCATGGACATGCTGTGCATCGACCTGACAGACGTCCCGGATGCGGGTCTTGGTTCTACGGTGGAGTTGTGGGGCAAAAATATCCTCGCCAGTGACGTCGCCGCCGCCGCCGAGACCATCCCGTACCAGATATTCTGCAACCTGCGTCGTGTGCCAAGGCTCTATTCCGGCGCTTGACCGTCAGGGACGAACACAGCGCCCTGGGATTTAGGCCCAAGTGTTGTAAATACTGAACGCTGTCGCCATGATAACGCTCAATTACAACAACGCCTGAATCCTAGGAGGCTCCCGCATTGGACGTCGGCGAACGACTGCAATCCATCCGTAAGCTGAAGGGTCTTTCCCAGCGTGAGCTCGCCAAGCGCGCGGGTGTCACCAACAGCACCATTTCGATGATCGAAAAAAACAGCGTCAGCCCCTCGATCAGTTCCTTGCGCAAGGTGCTGGGCGGCATCCCCATGTCCATGGTCGAGTTCTTTTCCGAGGAGATCCTCCAGGAAATACCGACGCAGATCGTCTATAAAGCCAATGAGCTGATCGACATCTCTGACGGCGCCGTCACCATGAAGCTGGTGGGCCGTGCGCACCCGAGCCGGGCAATTGCATTTCTCAATGAAATCTACCCGCCTGGCGCCGATACAGGCGAAGAAATGCTCACCCATGAGGGCGAGGAAACCGGGATTCTGGTGGAGGGCCGTTTGGAGTTGGTGGTCGGTCTTGAAACTTTTGTGCTCGAAGCCGGCGATAGCTACTACTTTGAAAGCACCAAGCCCCATCGTTTCCGTAATCCGTTCGATGTGCCGGCGCGACTAATCAGCGCAGCCACACCCGCGAACTTCTAACAAAAGAGGCGTCCTGCCAGCGTTGCAGAGGCTCCCGAGCAGCATTCCGCGAGACTGAATCTCCCTTTATTTAATAGGGTTGTTTCGGCCGGACGGGCTAACCGTTATACTTTCGCCGCCTGCGAAACCGTGGCCGCAGGCGTGAATAGCCACCATTGAGGGTGAACGCGTGAATCTAATTATGAAAATGCTGGCTGCACCAGCAACCGTACTGGCCCTATGGGCTGTCAGCGCTCAAGCTGCGACCAACGATGACATTGCCAAGCGCCTGGAGCCGGTTGGCCAGGTGTGCGTCCAGGGCCAGGAGTGCAAGGGCATGGAAGTGGCGGTAGCTGCGGGCGGGGGCGCTGCGAAGACGCCCGACGACATCATCGCCAAGCACTGCAACGCATGCCACGGTACCGGGCTGCTGGGCGCGCCGAAAATCGGCGACACCGCTGCCTGGAAAGAACGCGCCGACCACCAGGGCGGCCTTGATGGCATCCTGGCCAAGGCCATCACCGGTATCAACGCCATGCCGCCAAAAGGCACCTGTGCGGATTGCTCGGATGATGACCTGAAGGGCGCGATCAAGAAGATGTCCGGCCTGTAACCGCCGATCTTCGTCAAAAATGCCGCTTACGAGCGGCTTTTTTGTGGGTGTGATGTGTGTTTCGAGGCTGTTCTTTGCAGCAAAGACCCGCCATTCTCTGTCCAACCCCTAATCATGGAATGTTCAGGAGGGTCGGATGGTGCAGTTGTGTTCAATCGAGCAAGCAGTTGACGAGGTACTCGCGCGGCTACCGGCGCATATCCACATGGGCATGCCCCTGGGGCTGGGCAAGCCCAACCTGTTTGCCAATGCACTGTACCGGCGTATCGCCAAGCTGCCGGAGCGGGCGCTGACGATCTACACCGCGCTGAGCCTGGGCCGCCCCACCTTGGGCGATGGGTTGCAGAAGCGTTTCCTCGAACCCTTTATCGAGCGGGTGTTTGGTGATTACCCAGAGTTGGAGTTTCTCGCCGCGCTGCACTCAGACAGCCTGCCGAAGAATATCCATGTGCAGCAGTTCTTCATGCAGCCCGGTAGTCTGCTCCACAGCACGTCGGCCCAGCAGGACTACGTCAGCAGCAACTACAGCCACGCCGCCCGCGACATCAACGCCGCCGGCCTGAACCTGGTGGCGCAGTTGGTCGCGAGCAGCGCCGAACACCCGGATCGCCTGAGCCTGAGCTGCAACCCCGACATCACCCTCGACCTGCTGCCCATGATCGCCAAGCGCCGTGAAGCGGGCGAAACCGTCTTGATTGTTGGCCAGGTTCACACCGAGTTGCCCTACATGCCGGGCGACTCGGAGTTGGGCATGGACGCGTTCGACTACCTGATCGATGCAAAGGACAGCACCACACTGTTCTCCACACCGAACATGCCGGTGGGGTTCCAGGACCATTTCATCGGCTTGCATGCCAGCACCCTGGTGCGCGACGGGGGCACCTTGCAGATCGGCATCGGCTCCATGGGCGATGCGCTGACCGCCGCGTTGCTGGCGCGCCAGGCGGACAACGAAGCCTATCGACTGCTGCTGACGGACATCGATGTATACCAGTGGGCCCCGCTGATCAGCCGTGAAGGCGGTGTCGAGCCCTTCGCCCGTGGCCTCTACGGTTGCAGCGAAATGTTCGTCAACGGCCTGCTGGTGCTGGCGGATGCGGGGATTATCCGGCGCAAGGTCTACCCGGATGTGGCCACCCAGGAACAAGCCAACGCCGGTTTGCTGGATGATGCGGCACAACCCGATGGCGTTTCGATCCATGGCGGGTTCTTCCTCGGGCCGCGCAGTTTTTACCAGCGTTTGCAGGAGATGACCCACGCCAAGCGCCTGGAATTCAACATGACCCGCATCAGCTATATCAACGAGCTGTACGGCCAGGAAGAGCTCAAGCGCCTGCAGCGCCAGGATGCACGGTTTATCAACAGTGCGATCACGGTAACGTTGCTGGGCGCAGGCGTGGCCGACCAGTTGGAGGACGGTCGCGTGCTCAGCGGCGTGGGCGGGCAATACAACTTTGTGGCTCAGGGGCATGCGCTGGAGGGCGCGCGCTCGATCCTGATCCTGCGCAGCTGGCGTGAGTCGGCGGGTGAGGTCAGTTCCAATATCGTCTGGGAGTATGGGCATTGCACCATTCCCCGCCACCTGAGGGACATCGTCATCACGGAATACGGTATTGCCGACCTGCGTGGGCAGACGGATGCCAAGGTGATCGAGGCGTTGCTCAACATCACCGACTCACGCTTCCAGGCCGACTTGATCGAGCAGGCGCAAAAGGCCGGCAAGTTGCCCAAGGATTTCCAGCTGGATCCGCGCTTTGGCGACAACACGCCGGAGCGGCTCCAAGGTATCCAGGCGCGGCATCGGCGTTTGTTCCCGGAATATCCGCTGGGCAGCGACTTCACCGACGAAGAGCGGGATCTGTTGCGCGCCTTGAACTGGCTCAAGAGCAAATTCAAGCTGACGGAGATTCTGGAGCTGGGCAAGGCAGCGCTGGATGCACCGGAGCCCCAGGCGTTTCCCGAGCATCTGAAGCGGATGGGGTTGGATTCGCCGGAGGGGTTGAAGGAGGATCTCTATCAGCGCCTATTGCTCGCTGGCTTACAAGCAACCGCACACTAAAATCAACACAGGTCAACATGTGGGAGGGGACAAACCCCCTCCCACATGTTTAACCGCGTGCAGGCAACGATTACTCGATGAAGGTGACGACGCCACCTTCAAGCGACTTCACCCGCGCCAGCGACTCAACCCGATAGCCCTGCGCATCCAACTCCGCACGGCCACCCTGGAACGACTTCTCGATCACAATCCCCAAGCCGGCAACGGTCGCACCGGCCTGCTTGATGATCGAAATCAGCGCCTGGGATGCCTTGCCGTTGGCCAGGAAGTCATCGATCACCAGTACGCGGTCGCTGCTGGTCAGGTGGCGCGGCGAGATCGCCACGGTGCTTTCGACTTTCTTGGTGAAGGAATACACCGTCGCCGACAGCAGGTTTTCGGTCAGGGTCAGGGACTGCTGCTTGCGGGCGAAAATTACCGGCACGCCCAGGTTCAGGCCCGTCATGATCGCCGGTGCGATGCCCGACGCTTCAATGGTGACGATCTTGGTGATGCCCGAATCCTTGAACAGCGCGGCGAATTCGTCGCCGATCAGTTTCATCAGGGCCGGGTCGATCTGGTGATTCAGAAAGGCGTCGACCTTGAGTACCTGATCGGAAAGCACGATGCCTTCTTCGCGAATTTTCTTGTGCAGTGCTTCCACGGAAAGCTTCCTCTAATGGCGGGTTGTGCGCCGAAAGTAGATTAAAAAGTAGTCGATTCTAGCGCTTTAACATCGCGCGTATATCCGCCAGGGCGGTGTTGCCGCGAACGGCCTTCACCTCGGTCGGGGTGTCGTCATTGCCTTCCCAGGCCAGGTCATCCGGCGGCAGCTCGTCCAGGAAACGGCTGGGGGCACAATCGATGATTTCGCCGTATTGCTTGCGCTTGGCGGCAAAGGTGAAGGCCAGTGTCTGACGTGCGCGGGTAATGCCCACGTAGGCCAGGCGCCGTTCTTCCTCAATGGTGTCGGCCTCGATGCTGGAGCGGTGCGGGAGGATTTCCTCTTCCATGCCCATGATGAACACGTAGGGAAATTCCAGGCCCTTGGACGCATGCAAGGTCATCATCTGTACACCTTCGGCGCCGTCTTCCTCTTCCTGCTGGCGCTCGAGCATGTCGCGCAGCACCAGCTTGCCGATGGCGTCTTCGACGGTCATTTCGCCGTCTTCGTCTTTTTCCAGGGTGTTCTTCAACGCTTCGATCAGGAACCAGACGTTACCCATGCGGTAATCCGCGGCCTTGTCGCTGGAACTGTTGGTGCGCAGCCAGTTTTCATAGTCGATGTCCATGACCATGCTGCGCAGGGCGCTGATCGGGTCTTCGCCGGCGCACTGTTCACGTACCTTGTCCATGAAGCGCTTGAAGCGTGACAGGCGATCGGTGAAACGCGTATCCAGGTGTTCGCCCAGGCCGATTTCGTCGGTGGCGGCGTACATCGAGATCTTGCGTTCGGTGGCGTAGTTGCCGAGCTTTTCCAAGGTGGTGGAACCAATCTCGCGGCGCGGCACGTTGATCACGCGCAGGAAGGCGTTGTCGTCGTCCGGGTTCACGATCAGGCGGAAGTAGGCCATCAGGTCCTTCACTTCCTGGCGTCCGAAAAAGCTGTTGCCACCTGACAGCCGATACGGGACCTGGTGGTGCTGCAATTTCAGCTCGATCAGCTTGGCCTGGTAGTTGCCGCGATACAGGATCGCGAAGTCGCTGTAGGGGCGGTCGGTGCGCAGGTGCAGACTGAGGATTTCCACCGCCACGCGCTCGGCTTCGGCGTCTTCGTTGCGGCAGCGGATCACGCGGATCTCATCGCCGTGGCCCATCTCACTCCACAGTTGTTTTTCAAACTCGTGGGGGTTGTTTGAGATCAGCACGTTGGCGCAACGCAGGATGCGGCTGGTGGAGCGGTAGTTCTGCTCCAGCATCACCACTTTCAGGGACGGGTAGTCGTCCTTGAGCAGCATCAGGTTTTCCGGGCGGGCGCCGCGCCAGGCGTAGATCGACTGGTCGTCGTCGCCCACCACGGTGAACTGGTTGCGCGTACCGATCAGCAACTTCACCAGCAGGTATTGGCTGGCGTTGGTGTCCTGGTATTCGTCCACCAGCAGGTAACGCACCTTGTTCTGCCACTTTTCGAGGATGTCGGCGTGTTCCTGGAACAGCTTTACCGGCAGCAGGATCAGGTCGTCGAAGTCCACCGCGTTGAACGCCTTGAGCGTGCGCTGGTAGTGGGTGTAGACAATGGCAGCGGTCTGTTCCTTGGGGTTGCGCGCGTTTTCCAGGGCTTCTGGCGGCAGGATCAGGTCGTTTTTCCAGGCGCCGATCATGTTCTTGATCTCGTCGACGCCGTCGTCGCCCGCGTATTCCTTCTGCATGATGTCGGTCATCAGGGCCTTGACGTCGGTCTCGTCGAAGATCGAGAAGCCCGGCTTGTAGCCCAGCCGCACATGCTCCTTGCGGATGATGTTCAGGCCCAGGTTGTGGAAGGTACATACCGTGAGGCCACGGCCTTCGCCACCCTTGAGCAGGGTGCCGACACGCTCCTTCATTTCCCGCGCGGCCTTGTTGGTAAAAGTCATGGCGACGATGTACTGGGCGCGGATGCCACAGTTCTGGATCAGGTGCGCGATCTTGCGGGTGATCACGCTGGTCTTGCCGGAACCTGCACCGGCGAGCACCAATAGAGGGCCGCCGACGTAGTTCACGGCTTCTTGCTGCCGGGGATTGAGTCGGGACATACGGAATTCAGGGAGTCGTTGTTCAAAAGGGCGGGCATTTTAACAGGCTGGCAAGATTCTGCTGCCCTGGATCGACGGTGTGACGTACCACTCGATCTAAATTTGCCGGTTTTGCTACTTTGCCGCAGGATGTCGGGGTTTTTAGACAATTGCTTACAGCCTGCGTATTTGATAACCCCTATCATTGGTGATTATCAGGCCGCACGTCATAATGCCCACCGCCAACGAATTTTTGCAGAGTCTAGGGAGCTAGCTTGTCTACGCCTGTCGAACCCTTGCGTTTGCTGCTGCTGGCCGATACGCCTGAGTGGGCAGCGTTGTTGCGCGAGTGCCTGGCGCCGATGGGCGATGGGGCTGTGCTGATCAGCGCGCCAAACTGGGACTCGGTGAGTCGTCTGTTCGATGACGACGACAGCGCAGTGCTGTTGACCATGCCCAGCCTGCAACCCGGCCCTGGCCGTTGCAGCTTGCCGTGCGTGTTGTTGTTGGAACAGGAGCCGCTGGTTTCGCCACTGGGCGTCAGTGACTGGCTGATCCGCAATGCGCTGGACGCCGACACGTTGCGTCGTTGCCTGCGCCATGTGCGGGAGCGGGGGGTGCTGGAAAACACCCTGCAACGCCTGGCCGAGCAGGACCCGCTCACCGGCATCGCCAACCGCCAGGGCTTCCAGACCCTGCTGGCCGCACGGTTGGCCGAGAACGAAGGTCGCGGCCTGGCCCTCGGTCACCTGGACCTCGATAATTTCCGCCATGCCAACGATGCCCTCGGCCACCAGGCCGGCGACCGCCTGATCCTGCAAGTGGTCTCGCGGCTCAAGAGCCAGCTGGAAGCCGGCGATCAACTGGCGCGCCTGGGCAGCGACGAATTCGCCCTGCTGATCGATACGCGCCGCGCGCCCCAGCGTGCGGAGTGGATGGCCGAGCGCATCACCGAAGCCATGGCCGAGCCGTATTGGGTGGATGGCGAAAGCCTGCTGATCGGCTGCAGCCTGGGCGTGGCCCATGCCCGCGCCCGTGCCGGCGCCGACCCGCTGATGTGGCATGCCCATATCGCCATGCAGCAAGCCAAGAGCACCCAGGGCTGTACCTTTCATATCTTTAACGAACGTATCAACCGCAACGCGCGCAGCCTGGCCGACCTGGAAAGCGAGCTGCGCCGTGCCTTGCGCCGTGATGAGCTGGAGCTGCACTACCAGCCGCGCCTCGACCTCGACGACGGGCATATCGTCGGCCTGGAAGCCCTGGTGCGCTGGCGCCACGGCGAGCGCGGCCTGTTGCCGCCGAGTGAATTCGTGCCCCTGGCCGAACAGAGCGGCCTGATTGTACCGTTGGGTTACTGGGTGATTTCCCGAGCCCTGCGTGACATGCAAGACCTGCGTGAACGCGGCCTGCCGCCGCTGCACATGGCGGTCAACCTGTCGTTTCGCCAGTTCCAGGACAGCCAGTTGCTTTCTACACTGAGCCGGCTGATCAGCGAGCGCGGCGTGGAAGCGCAATGGTTGGAGTTCGAACTGACCGAAACCGCGGTGATGCGCCGCAGTGACCTGGTCAAGCAGACCATGGACGCCCTTGGTCGCCTGGGTGTGCGGTTTTCCCTGGATGACTTCGGCACCGGTTTTTCTTCGTTCGTGCACCTCAACAGCCTGCCGATTGCGTTGTTGAAAATCGATAAGAGCTTTGTCGGCGGCATGGAAGAGCGTGAGGAAAACCGCAAGCTGGTGCACGCCATGATCAATCTGGCGCACAACCTCAATCTGGAAGTGGTGGCCGAAGGTGTGGAAACCCCCGAGCAACTGGCGCTGTTGCGGCTGTTCGGCTGCGACCAGGCCCAGGGTTACCTGATCAGCAAGCCGCTGCCGTTGCCGGAGCTGGTGGAATACCTGACCTTCGGCGACGGCAAGCACACCCGAGTGAGCGAGGGGCTCTAGTCGGCCTGTACCGCCTGAAAGCCGATGTCGGCTTCGGGCGCCGGGCCTTCCCGGCGAATCATCCGCTTCATCTTCGCTTCAAACGCCCAGGTCAGGCTTATCGCGGCGCAGGCCAGTCCCAGTGCCAGGCCCCACCACACGCCGGTTGGCCCCCAGCCCAACGTGAAGGCCATCAGCCAGGCCGAGGGTGCGCCAATCAACCAGTAGCAGCCCGCACCGATCAGGAACGTGGTCTTGGCGTCCTTGAGCCCGCGAATGCAACCCATGGCGATGGTCTGCACGCCGTCGAACAGCTCGAACCACGCGGCGACGGCCAGCAGGCTCACGGCCAGGACGATCACGTCGTGGAACGCCGGGTTGTCGTGGTCGATCAGCAGTCCTATGAGCGGCTCGGAAAACAGCCACAGCACCGCCGCGAATCCCAGCATTATCGCCGCGCCAAAGCCTATGCCGACACGCCCGGCCATGCGTGCCTGCAGCAACTGCCCGGCGCCATAATGCTGGCCGATGCGCATGGTCACCGCGTAGGACATCCCCGCCGGCACCATAAAGGCCACCGATACGATTTGCAGGGCGATCTGGTGCGCTGCCAACTGCGTGCTGCCCATGGTGCCCATGCACAGGGCTGCAAAGGCAAACAGCCCGACCTCCACCGCATAGGTGCCGCCGATCGGCAGGCCCAGGCGCCACAACTCGCGCAGATATTGGGTGTTGAGGCGCAGCAGCCCGGTACTCAGCGGGTAGGCGGCGTAGGCCCGGTTGCTGCGGATGTACCACATCAACGCCAGCGCCATGCTGTTGGCGACAATCGCCGTGACCAGGCCGATGCCCATCAAGCCGAGCTTGGGCAAGCCGAACATGCCTTCGATCAGCGCGTGGTTGAGCAGGTAGTTGACCACCGTGCCACCGACGCTGATCACCATCACCGGAGTGGCTTTGCCGATGGCGCTGGTAAAACCGCGCAGGGCCATGAAGCTCAGGTAGCCGGGCAGGGCAAACGGCAGCATGGTCAGAAATTGCCCGGCCGAGTGCACGTTGGTTTCGGTCTGGCCGAACATCAGCAGCACCGGCTTGAGGTTCCACAGCAGCAGGGCCGCCGCCAGGGCCATCAGCCAGGCCAGCCACAGCCCGGCCTGGGTCAGGCGGGTGGCGCCTTCGATATCGCCCGCGCCGTGGCGGATCGCAACCAAGGTGCCCACGGCGGCAATCACGCCGATGCAGAAAATCGCGACGAACGAATAGCTTGCGGCACCCAGGCCGCCACCGGCCAGGGCTTCGGGGCTCAGGCGCGCCATCATCAGGGTGTCGGTCAACACCATCAGCATGTGCGCCAACTGTGAGGCAATCAACGGCCCTGACAGCCGCAGAATGGCCCAGAGTTCGGTACGTGCCGGATGCTGCATGATCATCACGCTCAAAAAGTCAGAGGGTTGGGGAAGGGTTGATTCTCGGCGCTCTCAGCCCATTGCACAAAGGGATAAATGCGATCGTTTGCATGATTAAAACTCATGCTTGATTGATTCTGGTAGGGTTTCAGTATTGCGCTGTCGGAGCTTTCCTCATGTCTCGTCGTCTTCCTCCTCTTTATGCCTTGCGCGCGTTTGAAGCGGCCTCCCGACACAGTTCTTTCACCCGCGCGGCCGAGGAGTTGTCGATCACCCAAAGTGCGGTGAGCCGACATATCCGCACGCTTGAAGAGCATTTCGCCTGCCGGCTGTTCCAGCGCAATGGCCGCACCTTGCAGCTCACTGAAGCGGCGCGTCTATTGTTGCCCGGTGTGCGCGAAGGGTTCGCGGCGCTGGAGCGCGCCTGCCATACCTTGAATGCCGAAGATGACATCCTGCGCATGAAGGCCCCCTCCACATTGACCATGCGCTGGCTGCTGGCGCGACTCAGCCGCTTCCGGGCGCTGCAGCCGGGCAATGAGGTGCAACTGACCAGCGCCTGGATGAGCGTGGACGAGGTGGACTTCAATCAGGAGCCTTTCGACTGTGCGGTGCTGCTGAGCGATGGGCGTTTTCCAGTGGATTGGGAGGCCAGTTACCTGTTTCCGGAGCTGTTGATTCCTGTCGGTGCGCCGAACCTGCTGGAGGATGGGCCTTGGGACGCCGCGCGCCTGGCCACCGCCGAATTGCTGCACCCCACGCCCGACCGGCGCGACTGGCGCAATTGGCTGGCGCGCATGCAGCTGTCGTCCCAGGTGTCGCTCAAGGGCGGGCAGGTGTTCGACACCCTGGAGCTGGGCATGATCGCCGCTGCGCGGGGCTATGGCGTGTCCATGGGCGATTTGCTGATGGTGGCCGAGGACGTCGCCCAAGGACGATTGAGCCTGCCGTGGCCGACGGCGGTGGCCAGTGGGGAAAATTACTACCTGGTCTGGCCAAAAACCCGCCCTGGCGGCGAGCGCTTGCGACGGCTGGCGGAATTTCTGCAAGGCGAGGTGCAGGCGATGGTGTTGCCTGCGGTCGAACGCCTCGACTGAATGCTTGGCGGCGTTGGTTCGCAACCGTTTGCGTGATACCCCTGTGAAGCGCTCAAGTATTGCTGCTGCCAGCCGAAGTAGGTGTGTTGGAACTATCGTGCACCAACGTTTCCCATCAGATAATTTGCCGAGCAGCGCTATGAGATCAGGATGATCCTGGCCTCGGCCAGGAGCTGTCATGTCTCAACCTCGCGCCCGGATTGCCTCCCAGTTAGGCCTCGCGTTAGCCGTGATTCTGGCTGTCGTTATCAGCGGCAGTACGGTGTTTGCCTTGCGTTCCCTTGACTCCGCCAACCTCGACACCCGCGAGGAGCACCTGGCCAGCGAGGCGCGCCTGCTCGCCGACCAACTCAATACCTTCCACGGCACCTTGCGCGAGAGCACCCAGCGTTTGAGCGGGCTGTTTGAAAAACGTTTCGGTGCCGGGTTGAGCGTGCATGTGGACCAACCCGTGAGCGTGGCCGGTGTTCAGACGCCCAGCCTGTACCTGGGCAACGAGGTGTTGAACAACAACTTTGATGAGGTGGACGAGTTCAAGCAAATGTCTGGCGGCGTGGCCACCGTATTTGTGCGCAGTGGCGACGACTTCATCCGTATCAGCACGTCCCTGACCAAGCAGGATGGCAACCGCGCCATCGGCACCGTCCTCGACCGTCAGGGCCCGGCCTACCAGCGCGTTGTGGGTGGGCAGACCTACATCGGCAGGGCGGTGTTGTTCGATCGTTCCTACATGACCCAGTACAGCCCGGTGCGTGACAGCGGCGGTAAGGTTATCGCCGTGCTGTTCATCGGTTTTGACTACACCGATGCGCAGAATGCCCAATTCGAAAACCTCAAGCGCTTCCGAATTGGCCAGACCGGCTCCCTTGCACTGCTGGATGAGCAAAAGCACTGGCTGGTGGCACCCGCCGGCGTGCAGGCGTTGGATCAATCGGTGCCGGTGATGCTGGACCTGGCCAAGACCCCCGGCAAAGGCCGCTTCTGGAGCGACAAGAACGAAGACTTCTATAGCGTTTCGGTACCGTTCGAAGGCGGCCCGTGGGCCGTGGTCGCGAGCATGCCGAAAGCTGAAATCCGCGCGGTAACCTGGGCCGTGGGGATCCGCCTGGTGATCGGCAGTGTGTTGGCGATGTTGCTGGCAGTAGGCGCCACGGTCTGGCTGCTGCGCAGCAAGTTGCAGCCCCTGAGTGACCTGGTGAGTCAAGCCGAGGCCCTGGGTGCGGGCGATCTGAGCGCACGCTTGAGCGTGTCCAGCCATGATGAAATCGGCCAACTGGCACGCAGCTTTAACCAGATGGGCGAAGCGCTGTCGACCATGGTCTCCCATATCCGTAACGCAGCCGAAGAGGTCAACAGCCGCGCCCAGGCCTTGTCCGGTTTGTCCGGCGGTGCCTATGAGGGCATGGAGCAGCAGTCCGGCGAGATCACCAGCATGGCCGGCGCGGTAGAGGAGTTCAGCGCGACGTCGTTGAATATCGCCGACAACATGGGCAATACCGAACGCCTGGCCCAGGAAAACGCCCAGCAGACCCGCATTGGCCGCACCTCGATGCAGGAAGCGTCGTCGTCCCTGGAACACATTGCCACCGCCCTGAACAGCACGGCCACGGTGATCAACACCCTCGGCCAGCGCTCCCAGGAAATCGGCGGGATCGTCGGCGTGATCACCTCGATTGCCGAACAGACCAACTTGCTGGCGCTCAACGCCGCCATTGAAGCCGCCCGTGCAGGGGAGCAGGGCCGTGGGTTTGCCGTGGTGGCCGACGAAGTACGTAACCTGGCGTCGCGTACCCGTGAGGCCACCGATGAAATTTCCGGCATGATCCAGAGCATCCAGAAGGAAACCGGCAACGCCATCAGCACCATGGAGCAAGGCAACGCGCTGATGCAGGAAGGCCTGTCGCGCAACGCCGACGTGGCCTCGGCCCTGGCGCGTATCGACGAGCAAAGCCGCTCGGCCGGTCAGCAGTTCGCGGCCATCACCACGGCCACCCAGGAGCAGAGCAGCACCGCGACCCTGCTCAGCAGCAACCTGCAGAGCATCGCGCTGGCCAACAGTGAGCAACGCGAAGTGGTGTCCAACCTGGCGATTACCGCCAAGGAACTGGAGACGTTGGCGGCGAGCCTGCGCCATGAGGTGGATCGCTTTCGCTGAGCCACTGCTGTACACAATGTGGGAGGCCTGTCGCTCCCACATTTGGCTTTGCGCCAAGCTTAAGTGATCGCCGCCGGGCGGTATTGCAGGGCCTCTTTCAGGTGGTCGCGGGTGATGGTCTCTACCTGGTCCAGATCCGCCAGCGTGCGTGCCACCTTGAGCAGTCGATGGGCCGCGCGCAGCGATAGGGTCAGTCGTTCACAGGCCGTTTCCAGCCAGCTTTCATCCACCTTCGCGAGCTTGCAGTGCTCGCGCAGCCCCGGCAGATCAAGAAAGGCATTCGCACAGCCCTGGCGCTTTTGCTGATGCTCGCGAGCCTGGGCGACCCGCGCTGAGGCGTGGGCGGTATCCTCGCCCGCCTGTTGGATCGGGTTCAGTGCCGTCGTTTCCCTCGCCACGGTCAGGTGCAAGTCAATCCGGTCCAGCAGCGGCCCCGAGAGCTTGTTGCGATACCGCTGAATCTGTTCCGGCGTACAACGACAGCGCCCGCTGGGTTCGCCCATATAACCGCAAGGGCAGGGGTTCATCGCCGCGACCAGTTGGAAGCGCGCCGGGAAACTCACTCGGTCGCGAGCGCGGGAAATCACGATATGCCCCGACTCCAGCGGTTCACGCAGCACTTCCAACACCTTGCGATCAAATTCCGGCAGCTCATCCAGGAACAGCACCCCATGATGAGCCAGGGTGATTTCTCCCGGCTGTGGTTTCGAGCCGCCGCCCACCAGTGCCGGGCCGGATGCCGAGTGATGCGGTTGGCGAAACGGTCGATGGGGCCAATGGCTCAGCGGCGCCAGACTTACAACCGATTGAATCGCGGCAACCTCCAGCGCCTCCTGTTCGCTCAACGGCGGCAATAAACCTGGCAGGCGGCTGGCGAGCAGGGTCTTGCCGGTGCCGGGCGGCCCACTGAACAAAAGGTTATGCGCCCCCGCTGCCGCGATCAGCAACGCTCGCTTGGCTGCGAGCTGGCCCTGGACTTCACTCAGGTCCGGATAGGGCTTGTTCAAGTACAGCAGGCCATCGGACGTGTAAGGCTCGATCGGCACATGTCCATTCAGGTGCGCCACCACTTGCAGCAGGTGGTCCACCGCAATCACCTTCAACCCCGACGCCAGGCACGCCTCTTCGGCATTCGCTCGCGGCACTATCACGGTGCGCCCGGCCTTGCGCGCCGCCAGCGCGGCCGGCAACACGCCTTTTACCGCCCGCACCTCGCCGGACAGCGCCAACTCCCCCAGGCATTCCACGTCATCGAGCGTCAACGCCGGCACCTGCACACTGGCCGCCAGGATCCCCAGGGCAATCGCCAGGTCAAAACGCCCGCCGTCCTTGGGCAGGTCGGCGGGCGCGAGATTGAGGGTGATCCGGCGAGCGGGGTATTGCAGCGCAGAGTTGAGAATGGCACTGCGCACCCGGTCCTTGCTTTCCTTGACCGCGGTTTCGGGCAGGCCCACCAGCGTCAGGGACGGCAGACCATTGGCCATATGCACTTCAACGGTGACGGCAGGGGCTTCGACGCCGATCTGGGCGCGGCTGTGGACGATGGCGAGGGACATGCTCGTTCCTTGAAAGGGGAGGCCGCTTCCTGCGGTTTTTCAAGGGTAGACGAGGTAGGGAAGAGCGAGGCGGGGAGGTTTTACAGAACGTATCCAGAGCAAAAGGTAGAGCGAATGTGGGAGGGGCTTGCTCCCGATAGCGGGGGGTCAGTCAGCATTGATACCGGCTGACACACCGCCATCGGGAGCAAGCCCCCTCCCACACTGAGCGCATTTATTCGGCAGGAGGGGTCAACCGCGCTTCCAGCTCTGCCACTTTCGCTTCCAGGCTCTCCAGCCGCGCACGGGTGCGGGCGAGAACTACCATCTGGCTATCAAACTCTTCCCGGCTCACCAGGTCGAGCTTGCTGAAACCGCTTTGCAGCAAGGCCTTGAACTGGCTTTCGATTTCATTGCGGGGCAGCGGGGTGTCGCCGCTGAACAGGCGAGAGGCGTGGCCGCTCAGGGCGTCGAGGAGGTCTTTGGGCGCGAGCATGGGAAATATTCCGGAAAACTGTTGGCGGGCAGTGTATCACGCAGCGTCTATAGTCTTTTTCACGGCCTGGGTCGCACGCTTTTCGCGCATCAGGCCGGGCGGTGATGCACCGTTTTCGTGCGCATTGCAGGCGCCGGATGGCCCCGTTGGTGGGCCTAGGTGAGCAAAGGACTGATTTCAGTGATTTTTACGGAGCTGGCAAGGTTTCTGCTTAGACGATCATGACCCATGCACTGATGCAGTCGCTGTGACGAATGCAGTGCGCCGACGGATCAGGGGTACAGGTTTCGTCACCAGTGGTTCGCTGGCGTCGCAATGGCAACTGCCCTTGCGACGATGCGTTACAAAGCCAGGCACTGCGCTTAGACTTGAGACGGGTTTGTTTTCCTGGGGCAAGTCCACCAATTCGGGAGAGAGTTTTCATGAAGCTAGTCACTGCCATCATCAAGCCGTTCAAGTTGGACGATGTACGCGAGTCGTTGTCCGAGATCGGCGTGCAGGGCATTACCGTTACTGAGGTCAAGGGCTTCGGTCGGCAGAAGGGTCACACCGAGCTGTATCGCGGCGCGGAATATGTAGTCGATTTCCTGCCGAAGGTGAAGATTGATGTCGCCATTGACGACAAGGATCTTGACCGGGTTATCGAGGCGATAACCAAGGCCGCCAACACCGGCAAGATCGGTGATGGCAAGATCTTCGTGGTCAATCTGGAACAGGCTATTCGCATCCGTACCGGCGAAACCGATACCGACGCAATCTAAGCCGCCAAACCCCCAACGCCCCAGGAGAAAACAATATGACTCTGCGTAAATTCGCAGGGCTCGGAGCCCTGTTGTCCATCGTAATGCCAAGCCTGGCCATGGCGGCAGACGAAGTGGCTGCTCCAGTCCTCAACTCCGGTGACACCGCCTGGATGCTCACATCCACCGCGCTGGTGCTGTTCATGACCATTCCAGGCCTGGCGCTGTTCTACGGCGGCATGGTGCGCTCCAAAAATATTCTGTCGGTGATGATGCAGTGCTTCGCCATCACCGGCCTGATCAGCATCCTGTGGGTTGTCTACGGCTATAGCATCGCGTTCGATACCACCGGTATGGAACAGGGTGTGGTCAACTTCAACTCCTTCTTCGGCGGCATGGGCAAGGCGTTCCTGGCGGGTGTGACCCCGGCCAGCATCACCGGGCCGGCTGCGCTGTTCCCGGAAGCCGTGTTCATCACCTTCCAGATGACCTTCGCCATCATCACCCCGGCGCTGATCGTCGGTGCGTTCGCCGAACGCATGAAGTTCTCCGCCATGCTGATCTTCATGGCTATCTGGTTCACTCTGGTCTATGCGCCAATCGCCCACATGGTGTGGAGCGGCAACGGTGGCCTGCTGTGGGACTGGGGCGTGCTGGACTTCGCCGGCGGCACCGTGGTGCACATCAATGCCGGTGTCGCTGGCCTGGTGGCGTGCATCGTGCTCGGCAAGCGTAAAGGCTTCCCGACCACTCCAATGGCGCCTCACAACCTGGGTTACACCCTGGTGGGTGCGGCCATGCTGTGGGTCGGCTGGTTCGGCTTCAACGCCGGCTCTGCGGCTGCGGCCAACGGCACCGCCGGCATGGCGATGCTGGTGACTCAGATTGCTACCGCTGCTGCAGCCCTGGGCTGGATGTTCGCCGAGTGGATCACTCACGGTAAGCCAAGCGCACTGGGCATCGCCTCGGGTGTAGTGGCTGGCCTGGTCGCCGTTACACCGGCCGCCGGCACTGTTGGTCCGATGGGCGCCCTGGTGATCGGCCTGGTGGCCGGTGTGATCTGCTTCTTCTGCGCCACCAGCCTCAAGCGCAAGCTGGGCTACGACGACTCTCTGGACGCATTCGGCGTGCACGGTATCGGCGGTATCGTCGGTGCGATCCTCACCGGTGTGTTTGCAGCCCCTGCATTGGGCGGCTTCGGCACCGTGACTGACATCGCAGCTCAAGTCTGGATCCAGTGCAAAGGTGTCGGCTTCACCGTGATCTATACCGCCATCGTCACCTTCATCATCCTCAAGGTGCTGGACGCGGTCATGGGCCTGCGGGTTACCGAAGAGGAAGAGGCTGTCGGCCTCGACCTGGCGCAACACAACGAACGCGGCTACAACCTGTAAGTACGCGAAAAAAAGATGCCCGGCTTGCCGGGCATTTTTTTGCCTGGCGTTTGTCAGTCATAACAAGCTGTGCCGGTTTTTGAGCAGAGTTTGTCATGCACTTTCCAGCGTGCGAATGTCTTACAGGCACGTAGGCGTATTCGGCACTTTGTTTTTTCCCAGAGCGCGCTAGAATGCGCGCCGATGGGCGGAGAACTGTATGTGGCAACAGACCCTGATTACCCTGCGGGCCAAGCCCCGGGGCTTTCACCTGGTGACTGACGAGTTGCTTGCCGGCTTGCCTGAGCTGAAGGCCTGCCGCGTGGGCCTGTTGCACCTGTGGCTGCAGCACACCTCGGCCTCGTTGACGGTCAACGAGAATGCCGATCCGGCGGTTCGTCGTGACTTCGAGCGTTTCTTCAACTCGCTGGTGCCGCAAGGCTGCGCCGGGTTCGAACACAACGACGAAGGTCCGGATGATCTGCCGGCGCACTTCAAGGCCAGTCTCCTGGGCTGCCAGCTGAGTTTGCCGGTCAAGGCCGGCCGCTTGGCGATGGGGACCTGGCAAGGTGTTTATCTGGGCGAGCACCGTGATCATGGCGGTGCTCGTAAAGTCCTCGCCACCCTGCACGGTGATGGGGCATAAGCCACTGGTTATCCGGTGGATGTTGATTTTTTTCCGGCAACCTCGACAGAGGGCGAAGCTGGGCTATAACTAATCTGCTTTTCGCAAGTCATGAGGTAGAACATGAGCGACGATGATCTGGAAAACGACGAACTCGAAGTAGGTGACGAAGACGACACCGAAGAAGGTCTTGAAGCGGCGGCGGAAGACGTTGCTGAGGACGACGGTGGTGATGACGCTCCTGTTCCAGCGGCCAAGGGCAAAGCCAAGGCTGCTGTTTCGGTAGACGAATTGCCGAGCGTTGAGGCCAAGAACAAAGAGCGCGATGCCCTGGCCCGTGCGATGGAAGAGTTTCTTGCCAAAGGCGGCAAAGTGGTCGAAGTCGAGCCCAATGTGGTTGCAGACCCGCCCAAGAAGCCGGATAACAAGTACGGCAGCCGACCTATCTAAGGTCAGCCACCTGCTTGTAAGAAAAAGCCCGCCGTCGCTGCGGGTTTTTTCATGCCTGTAATAACCGGCTACAAGTGACCCCCAATCAAGTGTGGGAGGGGGCTTGCTCCCGATTACAGTAGGTCAGTCAATATATCTGGAGACTGATACACCGCTATCGGGAGCAAGCCCCCTCCCACATTTTTCTCACCCGTGTTACTGCCAGCTGCGAAGTAACGCCGGCAACTCCGTCAGGCTGCGAATCTGTGCATCCGGGAGTTTATCCCCTTCCCACACCTTGCCCGACGGGTTGAACCACACCGCCCGCAGCCCCGCCTGCTGCGCCCCGGCAATGTCGTCCCCGGGGTGGTCGCCAACATGCACTGCCGCACTGGCATCTACTCCGCCGCGCTGCAGCGCTTCGTGGAACAGCCGGGCATCCGGCTTGGCGATGCCAATGTCTTCAGCGCGTAGCGCAAAGTGAAAGTAGTCCGCCAGGCCAACACGCTGTACATCGGCATTGCCATTGGTGATCACACCCAGCAGAAAGTGCTGGCGCAGCGCTTGCAGCATCGGCTCGGCCTCAGGGAAAGGCGTGAGCTGATGGCGGGCGTGAATGAACGCTTCGAAACACACATCGGCCATTTCCGTGGCCTCGGGCTGTGGATAACCGGCCTCTTCAAACGCATGTATCAACACCCGATGGCGCAGGATACTGATGCGGTGTTTGAGTTCGGGATGCCGTTGCAGCACTTGTTGGCGCAGGCTGGCGAAATGCTCCAGGGGCAGGTCGCCCACCTTGGCGGCATGGGTGGCCAGCCATTCGCGCATCGACGCTTCGGCGCTGATGATGACGGGTACGTTGTCCCAGAGCGTGTCGTCCAGGTCGAAGGTGATCAGCTTGATGTTCATGAGTCGCCGTCCTTGATGCGTTTGGCCCGTGGATGGGCGCTGTCGTAGACCGTTGCCAGGTGCTGGAAGTCCAGATGGGTATAGATCTGCGTGGTCTTGATGTCGGAATGGCCAAGCAGTTCCTGCACGGCGCGCAGGTCCTGGGACGATTCCAGCATATGGCTGGCAAATGAGTGCCGCAGCATATGTGGATGCAGGTTCTGCCCGAGCTCGCGCTCGCCGGCAGCCTTGACCCGTATCTGGATGGCGCGTGGCCCCAGGCGCCGCCCTTGCTGGCTGATAAACACTGCGTCGTCCACCGGGTTGGCCAGGGCGCGCAGCGGCAGCCAGAGTTGCAGGGCTTCGCGGGCTTTCCTGCCCACCGGCAGCACCCGGGTCTTGCTGCCTTTGCCGAGCACTTGCACCAGGCCGTCGGCCAGGTCCAGTTGATCGAGGTTCAGGCCTGTCAGCTCCGATAGGCGCAGGCCTGAAGAGTAGAACAGTTCGAGGATCGCCTGGTCGCGATGGGCGAGGAAATCGTCCTCCACGGCGCCATCGAGCAATTGCAGGGCACGGTCGGTGTCCAGGGTCTTGGGCAGGCGTCGCTCGCCTTTCGGCGGGGCCAGGCCGTTGGCCGGGTCGTGGTCGCAGAGGCCTTCGCGATTGAGGTAGTGATACAGGCCACGCACCGCCGACAGCAGTCGCGACAGGCTGCGCGAGGACTGGCCCGCCTGGTGCAGCCGTGCGATCAGGCTGCGCAGGCCCTGGATATCCAAGGCCTTCCAGCTGGTGACCTGCTGCTTTTCGCAATACGCCAGGACCTTGTTCAAGTCCCGTCGGTAAGCCTCCAGGGTATGGGGTGACACCTGGCGCTCGTTACGCAGGTGAGCGCAGTAAGCGTCCAGTTGCCGTTCCATGGCTAGCGCACCGCGCGCAGGGCGGTGGTGTGGCGCGGTAGGACGCGGCCCAGTACTTCGGCGATATAGGTGAGGAACAAAGTGCCCACCGAGCTCTTGTAGTGCGCGGGATCGCGGCTGGCGATGGCCAGTACGCCGTGCAGGCCTTGATGGCTGAGGGCGACGACGGCGGTAGAGCCGATCTGCTTGCGCTGTTCGGCGCCGAACAGGAAGTCCAACTCGTGCTCGCGCAGGGTGCCGCTGATGGTCTTGCCTTCGGAAAGCAGGCCGCCGATCGCGGTTTGCGCGTCGCCGCCGCTGACCCAGCGACCCACCGGCATCGGGTTGTCGCTGAACAGGATCAGGCTGACAAACGGCACCTGGAAGTCCTGGCGCAGGCTGTCTTCCACGGCGATGACCGTTTCTTCCAGGCTGGTGGCGTCCATCAGGGTAAGAATCAGGCGGCGGGTTTTCTCGAACAGACGGTCGTTGTCGCGGGCGACGTCCATCAGGTGCGAGAGCTTGTGGCGCATTTCGATATTGCGCTCGCGCAGGATCTTCATCTGTCGCTCCACCAACGACACGGTGTCGCCGCGCTGGTGGGGGATGCGCAGGGCCGGGAGCAGTTCTTCGTGTTCGACGAAGAAGTCCGGATTAGCCTCAAGGTACGCCGCGACGGCAGCGGCCTCCAGACTTTCGCTCGGGGTTGTTGCTTGTGCGGGTACTTGAGGCTTATCGGTCATTGGCTTGGCTCACTCATAGACGGACCTGTCCTTCGTATACGCGCGAGGCCGGCCCGGTCATCATCACCGGGTGGCCAGGGCCTGCCCACTCGATGGACAGGCGTCCACCGGGCAGGTCGATCAACAGGGGCGAATCCATCCACCCCTGGCTGATCGCGGCCACGGCAGCGGCGCAAGCACCGGTACCGCAGGCCTGGGTTTCGCCGGCACCGCGCTCCCACACGCGCAATTGCGCACGGGAACGGTCGATCACCTGCAAAAAGCCCACATTGACCCGCGCCGGAAAACGCGGGTGGTGTTCGATCTTCGGCCCCAGTTCATGCACGGGGGCATTGTTGATGTCGTTGACCCGTAGCACCGCATGGGGGTTGCCCATGGACACGGCAGCGATGTCGACGGTCTGGCCGTCAACGTCCAGCGGGTAGCTGGCGGCCTGCTCGGTCGCCTGGAACGGGATATCCGCCGGCACCAGGCGTGGCGCGCCCATGTTGACGCTGATCTGGCCGTCGCTGCGGATATCCAGCTCGATCACGCCGCTCTTGGTCTCGACGCGAATCTGCCGCTTGGCGGTCAGGCGCTTGTCCAGCACAAAGCGTGCAAAGCAGCGCGCACCGTTGCCGCACTGTTCCACTTCGGAGCCGTCGGAGTTGAAGATCCGATAACGGAAATCCACCTCCGGGTTGCTTGGCGCCTCGACGATCAGCAATTGGTCGAAGCCGATCCCGGTATGCCGGTCGCCCCACTGTTTAGCGTGCTTGGGTAGGATGTGTGCGTGCTGGCTGACCAGGTCGAGGACCATGAAATCATTGCCCAGCCCGTGCATCTTGGTAAAACGCAGCAGCATGGCTTACTCCGGCAGCAGGCTTTCGCCAGCATACAACTCGGCTACCGTCTCGCGGCGACGCACTTCAAACGCTTGATCACCGTCCACCAGCACCTCGGCGGTACGTCCGCGGGTGTTGTAGTTGGAACTCATGACAAACCCGTAGGCACCGGCCGAATGCACGGCCAGCAGGTCGCCTTCTTCCAGGGCCAGTTGACGATCCTTGGCCAGGAAGTCGCCGGTCTCGCAGATCGGGCCGACGATGTCATAGGCGCGTGCTTCGCTGTTGCGAGGCGTCACGGCGGTGACATTCATCCAGGCCTGGTACAGCGCCGGGCGGATCAGGTCGTTCATCGCCGCGTCGACGATGGCGAAATCCTTGTGCTCGGTGTGCTTGAGGTACTCGACCTGGGTCAGCAGCACGCCGGCATTGGCGACGATATAACGGCCCGGCTCGAACATCAGCGTCAGGTCGCGGCCTTCGATGCGCTCGCGCACGGCCTGGATATAGTCGGCGATCGCCGGTGGCTCTTCATCGCGATAACGCACGCCCACGCCACCACCGAGGTCGATGTGGTGCAGGTAGATGCCGCATTCGCCCAGGCGGTCGATCAATGCCAGCAGGCGGTCGAGGGCATCCAGGAACGGCGGCAGTGTGGTCAGTTGCGAGCCGATATGGCAGTCGACACCCAGCACTTCCAGGTTCGGCAGCTGGGCCGCGCGGATGTACACGTCTTCGGCGTCGGCAATGGCGATGCCGAACTTGTTCTCTTTGAGACCGGTGGAAATGTATGGGTGGGTGCCGGCATCGACGTCCGGGTTGACGCGCAGTGAGATCGGCGCACGAACGCCCATCTCGGCCGCGACGACTTGCAGGCGTTCCAGCTCGTCGGTGGACTCTACGTTGAAGCAATGTACGCCGACTTCCAGGGCTCGGCGCATGTCTTCGCGGCTCTTGCCGACGCCGGAGAACACGATCTTGTCAGCCTGGCCGCCGGCGGCCAGGACCCGTTCCAGCTCGCCACGGGAGACGATATCGAAACCGGCGCCCAGGCGCGCCAGGACATTCAGTACACCCAGGTTGGAGTTGGCCTTGACTGCGTAGCACACCAGGTGCGGTACGCCATCGAGAGGGTCGGTGAACGAGCGGTATTGGGCTTCGATATGCGCACGGGAGTACACGTAGGTCGGGGTCCCAAAGCGCTGGGCAATCGCGGACAACGCCACGCCTTCCGCGAACAGCTCGCCGTCCCGGTAGTTAAAAGCGTCCATGGAGCTCCCTTATTCGTAGGTGTCGTGCTTATGCGCTTTGGAGGGCTTTTGCGACGATTGCGCCTGTTCATTCGGGTCTTTGCTGTCATCGGGCAGGTACAGCGGGCCTTTTTGACCACAGGCACTAACGAGGCAAGCGACCGCGACGAGCGCAGCAAGGGAAGAGATCAGGCGCTTCATGGCGAAATCCTTGAATATGCATTAATTGCGCCCGAGTATACCGACCACCCGCCAGCTTGCCTATGCGCTGAAATACCCGTCCGGCGGGGGTTTGCCGAGATGGCAGGGAAGCGGACTACGCTGGTTGAGGATATTTCACGCCGTCAATCGCGTTGAAATCGGTATCCTTTGCAATCGGCGGGGCTCGCCCGTATCGTGCGGCGCTTGAGCAAAACCAGACACTTTTGAGGTTGCCACAATGAGTTTGACCGAAGCCCGTTTTCACGACCTGGTGGATGCGACCCAGCAGGCGCTGGAAGATATTTTCGACGACAGCGGCCTGGACGTGGATCTGGAAAACTCGGCCGGGGTGTTGACCGTCAAGTTCGAGAGCGGCCAGCAACTGATCTTCAGCCGTCAGGAACCGCTGCGTCAGCTGTGGCTGGCGGCGCGCTCCGGTGGCGTCCACTTCGACTACGACGAAGAAAGCGGCAAATGGCAGTGCGACAAGAGTGAAGAGTTGCTGGGCGAGATGCTCGCGCGCCTGGTCCACGAATATACCGGCGCCGAGCTGGATTTCGACGAGATCTGACCGTGACCCAGCCTGCGCCCGTACGCCCGCCCAAGCCGCTGTTCAGTAATGTCAGCCCGGCGGTGCCGTCACCTTGTATCAGTTTGTGTCGCCTGGACGAGCAAAAAGTCTGCCTCGGCTGCTTCCGCCATGTGGAAGACATCCGCGAATGGCGCTCCGCCGATGATCAGCGGCGCCGAGTGATCGTGGCCCAGGCCGAGCAACGCAAGGCCGCGCCTTGAGCCCGTCTTGTTTATTTACGGTGCTGTGGTAGTGTCCGGATACGCCTCAACTCATCGAGGCCCGTGAGAACCCCGCCTTTTCCTGGCGGGGTTTTGCTTTTTTGTGCAGAAAAAAGGAGTCTGCCTGAATCATGACCGCACCTTCCATCATCCTCACCCGTCTTGATGTGCAGCGTCTTGAGCAATTGATCGACCGTATGGACGAGACGCAGCCGGGCGTTATTGCACTGCAAGCCGAACTCGACCGCGCCGAAGAAGTGGTTGGCCACGATGAAGTGCCTGCAACGGTCGTGACCATGAACTCCAGCGTGCATTGCCGTGAGCAAGGCAGCGGCAAGGACTACCACCTGACCCTGGTCTACCCGAAAGATGCGAATGCCGATGAAGGCAAGATTTCGGTCCTGGCCCCGGTGGGCAGTGCCTTGCTTGGCCTGCAGGTAGGCCAGCACATCGATTGGCCGGCACCGGGCGGCAAGACCCTCAAGCTTGAGCTGCTCAGTGTTGATGGTCAGCCCGAGGATGGCGGCGCCTTCCCTCTCTAGACCTGGCTCAGCGCCTCATTCAGCGCGAGCTCCAGCTCGGCCTTGTAGCGCAGGTACAAATTGCTTGGGCTTTGCACATCACCGAGCAGCCCCGACAGGTCGAGGTCGGTGATGTAGCAGCGGTAGCGCTCGGTTTCCCGGCGTTGCCCGACGATTTCCTGGGCGACCACCGCAAACAGTTGGTCGCCAAACTCCAGCTCGGAAAACTCCCGCTGATTGCAATACAGGGTAATGCCCACCTTGCCCGGTGCCGCCTTGCCGATAATCGCCTGCACGTCATAAAACGGTTTGTTCGCGGGGTTCTGTGGGGCCGGCCGCGGCTCGACACCGCGCGCGCGCGTGGTGCCCGACGGCAGCAGTTGGTAGTACAAGATTTGCACCTCACCCAACGGTTGTTGCGTGTCCAGGGGCGATAGCGCTTCCCGGCGGTAGATGATCGACTGCAAAAAGCGCTGCAGCGGCGCCAACAGGCTCTGTTCATCATGAAACGGCAGGCGTTGCTGCCAGAGCGCGTTGAATTCATCCAGCACATACAGCTCGGCGAAGCCTTCGTTGACCCGGTAGAACACCTGCACGCAATCGGCCATGCCCATGGGCAGCAACAGCGCCAGGTCGTGGTCTTCCAGGGCCATGGCATCCAGGTGCAGCGGGCTGTAGCTGGCCAATTCTTCGCTGAGGTAGGCGACCAGCGCATCCTGGGTCGCCAGTGATACGTGGATGGCTTGGCCGGGCATCAACTCCATCACGTGATAGTGCTGCTGTACCTGGAGCAAGTAGCGGTGATTGCCCTGACCCAGCAGCAGGTTCTGTGCGGTGTCGAAGATTTCTTCCACTCGCTGGGCAATGAACTGCGCGCGGTTGTGACAGAAGCAGCGCACCCGCAGCCGAGGCAGATGATCCGACGGCAATTGGTTGAGGTAGTCGCGCAGGCAGTCGAGCAGCGCATGGGGGCCGTCGTAGCGGCTGACCATCACCTCGTTCCAGCTGTTGAGCGTGACCTGGTCCAGGGTCAGTACGAGGTTGTCGCGCACACCGGCATAGCTCAGGGAGTCGGTGCGCTCGGTGGTCATCAGGATATTCAGGTCGCGATGATGCTTGAGCGGGTCGACGCCGACGTTGATCAGCAGCAACACTTCCTCGGGTACCGCCGAGCGCAGCAGGCGCGCTTCATCAACGCTGGCCAGGGGCAGGGCGATAGCCTGCTGCAGGCTGCCCAGCAGGTTGAACAGCTCGAATTCGGTCATGTCGCTGGTGCCGGGGTGCAGCGCCAGGCGCGTGCTGCTGTCGATGACGCCGTTGCGGTGGCACCAGGTGAGCATCTCCAACAGGTCGCGACTGCGCTTGATCGGCGCGAAGTGCTCCCATTCCAGGGCCGTGAGGTTACCGTTGTACAGGCCCCAGTGGTGCTGGCCGGGCTCCTTGCGGTTGGGCGATTGCACCAGGGTCAGGGTGTCTTCGGCCAGGTCCGGGGCGATGCCGGGGTTGATGAATTCAACCTTGCCGGCCTTGCGTTCAAAGGCGGCATACAGGCGCCGTCCCAGCACATTGAGGTCGCGCTTGTTGATCAGGCTGACCGTCTGTTCGGTCCGGGCGAACTGGGTCAGGAAGCGATAGCTGTAGTTCAGCTCGCTGACCAGGGCACGGCGCTCGGAGGCCACCTGACGCACTTTCCACTGGCTGCGGCTGTCCAGCAGCGCCAGTTGGCGTTGGTCCCAGCCCCACTCGTGGGCCAGGCGCTCCAGCAACAGCCGCTGCCAACTGGTGCTGCGCTGACCGGCGCTGAGCTTGCGATTGACCTTCAGGTACAGGGCGCGACGCACCAGCTCCAGGCGCTCCGGTTCGTTGCGGGCCTTGAGGTATTCCTCGATACGGCGGTACACCACGATGTACGGATCCAGCTCATCCAGGTCCATCTGGTTGGCGAACACCGCGCGCTTGAAGCGCAGGCTCAGGCAGTGCACGTTCGGGTGCTCGCTGGCGTAGACCTCGGTCAATAGCAGCTTGAGCACCGACTTGTAGGGCGACTCGATGCCCTTGAACAGTTGCCACAGCCCGGCACCGATGAATTCACCGGGAGGGATGCGCGCCAGGTGGCCCAGGTCGAGGGTTTCATCGGCGCGGATAAAACGCTTGGAGATCAGCGTGTGGGTGAATTCCGCATAGCGGGCCTCTTCATACACCGGCACCAGCCACCAGATCGGCGTACGCCCGGCCAGCCAGATGGCTGTGCGGTAAAACTCGTCCAGCAACAGGTAATGCTGGGTCGTGCCGCAGTCGTCGGAGCTGAGTTGGGTGTCGCGCTCGCCGAGTACAAAGCGCGTCGGCTCAATCAGGAAGAAGTGCGCTTCTGCGCCCATGCCCAGGGCCCAGGCTTCCAGCAGTTGGCATTTTTTACGCAGCTCCGCGAGCTCGTTTTCGCCCAGGTCGGGTGCATGGCACACCCACACATCCATGTCACTCTGGTCGGCCTGGGCGAGGGTGCCGAGGCTGCCCATCAGGAACAGGCCGTGGATCGGTTTGGGTTGATTGACCGGACGCGGCTTGTAAGAGAACGAGCGGGTCAGACGCTGGGCTTCCGTGAGTGCCTGGGCGTCGGGCTCGAAATTCGACAGCCCGGCTGGCGTACTGCCCGATACATAACCCGGCAACAGCGGATGATTGACGTGAAAAAACAGCGGCAGCAGGGTCAGCACGCTTTGCTGGCGCGGCGTCAGCCCTTCGACGGCACGAGCCATGCGACCTTCATTCAGGGCCATGAAGCGCGCACGCAATTGGGCCAGCACCTTGCGGTCGATGCCTTCGTCCAGGTCAGGGCGGATTTCATGGGTGCGGGTCATGTCGAACTCGGTGGCTCGCAGGGCCCGACGCGGGCGGCCATGTAGGAGTTTACAGCCAGTCGCGTAGGAGGTTTAGAGGGAAATGGTTTTTGGCGTCAAAAATCGGGCCATTCCACAGCAGCGCCCTCGGAATCCGCGAGAGGCGGACTCCATGGGCGGGATACGGTATCAGGCAGCTTCTTTGGTGTTGGCGGTGCTCAGAATGGTCAGCAGGGTTTGGGCCTGCTCTGCGGCGTCCCGGCCAAGGCTGGTCAGGTAGCCTCCGTCCGGTTGGTCGATAAGCCCTTTCGCATGGAGACGCTTGGCAGCGGCGATGGCAGAGGGAGCGGCGGTCTGATGGACTTTCAGACCTTCCTTGGTGCTGTCCAAGGGGAAGAGTACAAGGATTTCCAGTTCGGCAACCAACTCAGGGGTATACGACATAAGGACTCCAGACTTTCTAAAATTTATTAGAGGCTAGCAGGCCATAAGGTGAACGCACTTTGCCGAACTGTCCAGCGTGTTGCGGTGTGCCGGGATTATTCCTTTTCGGGCGGCAGCTCAGGCAGTGCCCGCAGCGCTGTTTCATACCATTCGGTATTGAAGGCGCGGTCCTCATCCAGCATCGCGTCGATCTCGAAAGCCAACACGTGAGCCATGAGATTCAGGATCTCTTCACGTTCATAGCCCACCAGGGTCAGTTTATTGAACGTGGCCTTGGCGGCAGGCGGGTTGTCGCTTTCGATCTGGTTTTCGATCGCTTCGATCAAGGTGTTTTCGGTGAACGCTTCTTCGTCGCTGTCGATATCGGTCGGCTCGCTCATGGCAGGCTCCTCAAGGAAAGGGCGCCAGTCTACCCCCATTCAGGCAGGTGATGCTGCTGGTCAGGCTGGCCCCGGGGATCTATAACTCCTGCAGCCAACCCCGCACACGGCCTGGAGGCTTTGCGATGCTCAAGCTTTACGGATTCTCGGTCAGCAACTACTACAACATGGTGAAACTGGCACTGCTGGAGAAAGGCCTGGCTTTTGAGGAGGTGCCCTTTTATGCCGGGCAAACCCCTGAGGCCCTGGCGGTCAGCCCGCGTGGCAAGGTGCCGGTGCTGGGCGTGAAGCAGGGGTTTATCAACGAAACCAGTGTGATCCTCGAATACATCGAGCACTCCCAGGAAGGCCCGTCGCTGTTGCCGGCCGACCCGTTCCAGCGTGCCCAGGTGCTGGCGTTGTGCAGGGAAATCGAGCTGTATATCGAATTACCCGCCCGTGCGTGTTTTGCCGAGGCGTTTTTCGGTATGCCGGTGCCGGAGGCGATCAAGGCGAAATCCAGGGCTGAGTTGCTGTTGGGGATCGGCTCTTTAGGCCGTCACGGCAGGTTCGCGCCTTATGTGGCGGGGGAGGGCTTTACGATTGCGGATCTGTATTTCATGTACAGCGTGAACCTCGCCTGTGCGGTGGGCGAGAAGCTGTTTGGCCTGGACCTGTTGGCTGAATTGCCGGCGGCCAGAGCGTTGCTGGAGCGACTGCATGCCATGCCTAATGCGCAGAAGGTGGCGGCGGACAGGGAGGCCGCGATGCCGGCGTTCATGGCGATGGTTGCGGCCAAAAAATGAACAAATGTGGGAGGGGGTTGCCCCCTCCCACCTTTTTCAGCGGCTGGCGAGCAGGGCCTGGCCGCGAGCGACCGCAGCCTTCACCTGCGCCGGCGCGGTACCGCCCACGTGGTTACGGGCATTCACCGAACCTTCCAGGGTCAGCACGGCAAACACGTCCTGTTCGATCTGGTCACTGAACTGGCGCAGCTCTTCCAGGCTCATTTCCGCCAGGTCCTTGCCGGTGTCGACGCCGTATTTCACCGCATGGCCAACGATCTCGTGACAGTCGCGGAACGGCAGGCCACGGCGCACCAGGTAGTCCGCCAGGTCAGTCGCCGTGGAGAAACCGCGCAGGGCCGCTTCACGCATGATCGCGTGCTTGGGCTTGATCGCCGGGATCATGTCGGCAAACGCGCGCAGCGAGTCACGCAGGGTGTCGGCGGCGTCGAACAACGGTTCCTTGTCTTCCTGGTTGTCCTTGTTGTAGGCCAAAGGCTGGCCTTTCATCAGGGTCAGCAGGCCCATCAGTGCGCCGAATACACGGCCGCTCTTGCCACGCACCAGTTCGGGCACGTCGGGGTTTTTCTTTTGCGGCATGATCGAGCTGCCGGTGCAGAAACGGTCCGGCAGGTCGATGAACTGGAATTGCGCACTGGTCCACAGCACCAGCTCTTCGGAGAAACGCGACAGGTGCATCATCGCGATGCTGGCGGCGGCGCAGAATTCGATGGCGAAGTCGCGGTCGGACACGCCGTCCAGGGAATTGCCGCCGACGGCGTCGAAACCCAGCAGTTGTGCGGAGTACTCGCGGTCGATCGGGTAGGTGGTGCCGGCCAGGGCTGCGCTGCCGAGCGGCATGCGGTTGGCGCGCTTGCGGCAATCCACCAGGCGCTCGTAGTCGCGGCTGAGCATCTCGAACCAGGCCAGCAGGTGGTGGCCGAAGGTCACGGGTTGTGCGGTTTGCAGGTGGGTGAAGCCAGGCATGATGGTGTCCGCCTCATGCTCGGCCTGCTCCAGCAAGCCTTTCTGCAAGCGGGTGATTTCGGCCAGGATCAGGTCGATTTCATCGCGCAGCCACAGGCGGATGTCGGTGGCTACCTGGTCGTTACGGCTACGACCGGTGTGCAGTTTCTTGCCGGTCACACCGATACGGTCGGTGAGACGGGCCTCGATGTTCATGTGCACGTCTTCCAGGTCGACACGCCAGTCGAACGTACCGGCTTCGATCTCACCGCGGATGGTGGTCAGGCCATCGATGATGCTGTCGCGCTCGGCGTCGGTCAGCACGCCGACCTTGGCCAGCATCGTCGCGTGGGCAATGGAGCCCATGATGTCGTGGCGGTACAGGCGCTGGTCAAAGGTGACGGAGGCGGTGAAACGGGCGACGAAGGCGTCGACGGGTTCACTGAAGCGGCCGCCCCAGGACTGGTTGGTCTTGTCGGTGCTCATGGGTTCGCTCGTGGTCTGCTTATTAAGAGGCATGAAAGTGTGGCGGCGATAATAACAGGGTTGCCCTTGGAGGCGGTGCTGCGGGTCGTCGGCATTTTTATTTGTGCAAAGGATGGCTAAGTGCCTTGCCGCCGACCGCGTCCGGGACGAGACTGGAGGCAGCTGCTTATTGATACGATATTTGACGATTGAGCAATATCGTCTCGGCGAGCGTCTACAGTTGGACTGATAGTGTGTGAATGCACCAAAGTCGGGTAATGCGGTCAGAGCCTGACTATCCATTTAAAAGGGGGGTATTCGGATTGTGTATCAGCAAACCCTACGACGATGCCCGAAGGCAGCAGGTCTTGGGCGCTATTGAACAGGTCCGGGTAAATATGGGTGCCGCTGTCAGGGCACTTTTTGCCGCTCGCGCTAGTCTTAGCGTGGATCGCTGTGACGCAAGTCACCGCACCTGTCTACGCTATCCTTGTGCGAGACTCACGCAGGAATCCAGCGCTATATGAATGTCCTGATCGTTGATGACGAACCCCAAGCCCGCGAGCGACTGAGCCGTTTGGTCAGTGAACTCGAGGGTTATACAGTCCTTGAGCCGAGTGCCACCAGCGGCGAGGAGGCGTTGACGTTGATCGACAGCCTCAAGCCGGACGTGGTGTTGCTCGATATCCGCATGCCGGGCCTCGATGGCCTGCAAGTTGCTGCTCGCCTGAGTGAGCGCGAATCGCCACCCGCCGTGGTGCTGTGCGCCGCTCAAGAAGAGTTTGCCGCGCAGGCACTGGAAGCCAGTGGTGTCAGCTTCGTAGTCAAGCCAGTGACTGCCGAGGCCTTGCTCAGGGCCTTGAAGAAAGCCGAACGTCCCAACCGCGCCCAACTCGCTGCCCTGACCCAGCCGGCCGCCCAGAGCGGCAACGGGCCGCGCAGCCATATCAGCGCCCGCACACGCAAAGGCATCGAGTTGATCCCCTTGGACCAGGTGGTCTACTTCATTGCCGATCACAAGTACGTGACCCTGCGGCATGAGGCTGGCGAAGTGTTGCTCGATGAGCCGCTCAAGGCCCTTGAGGATGAATTCGGTGACCGCTTCGTGCGAATCCACCGGAACGCGCTGGTGGCCCGTGAGCGAATCGAGCGCCTGCAGCGCACGCCCCTCGGGCACTTTCAGTTATTCCTCAAAGGGCTTAATGGGGATGCGTTGATCGTCAGCCGACGCCATGTCGCTGGCGTGCGCAAGATGATGCAGCAGCTTTAGCCCGAGGGTTTTGGCAAGCCTGCATTCATTATCCCGGTGCGACGTGGCCAGGGAGGCCCCGCACTTGCTGATTCAAATCAAAGCGTATTTGCCTGAGCTGTTATTATCTGCCGTATCTATTCAGTACGGATTGATCCATGTCCTCTCGCGAAATCCGCATCGCCACCCGTAAAAGCGCCCTGGCCTTGTGGCAGGCCGAATACGTCAAAGCACGCCTTGAGCAGGCCCATCCCGGCCTCAAGGTGACCCTGGTGCCCATGGTCAGTCGCGGCGACAAGCTGCTCGACTCGCCGCTGTCGAAGATCGGTGGCAAGGGCCTGTTCGTCAAGGAACTGGAAACCGCGCTGCTGGAAAACGAAGCCGACATCGCTGTGCACTCCATGAAAGACGTGCCCATGGATTTCCCCGAAGGCCTGGGCCTGTTTTGCATCTGTGAACGTGAAGACCCGCGTGACGCCTTCGTTTCCAATACCTTCGCGTCTTTGGATGACTTGCCTCTGGGCAGCATTGTCGGCACCTCCAGCCTGCGTCGCCAGGCACAGCTGTTGACCCGTCGTCCGGACCTGCAGATTCGTTTCCTGCGCGGCAACGTCAACACCCGCCTGGCCAAGCTGGATGCCGGTGAGTATGACGCGATCATCCTCGCCGCGGCCGGCCTGATCCGTTTGGGCTTCGAAAACCGCATCACCTCGGCCATCAGCGTCGAAGACAGCCTGCCTGCTGGCGGGCAAGGCGCCGTGGGCATTGAATGCCGTACCGCCGATAGTGAAATCCACGCGCTGCTCAAACCCCTGGATCACCATGAGACCGAAGTGCGTGTCACGGCCGAACGCGCCCTGAACAAGCACCTCAACGGTGGCTGCCAGGTGCCGATCGCCTGCTACGCCGTGCTCGAAGGTGAAAACCTGTGGCTGCGTGGCCTGGTTGGGGATCCGGATGGGGGCACTCTGCTGACTGCCGAAGTCCGTGGCCCGCAACGTGACGCCATCGCCCTGGGTGTCCAGGTGGCTGAAGAGCTGCTGGAAAAGGGCGCAGGCGCTATCCTGCAAAAGGTCTACGGCGAGGCCGGCCCGCAGTGACCGATTGGCGCGTGCTGCTGACACGGCCTGCCGAGGAATCGGCGGCCCTGGCGGCGGCGTTGTCCGAAACCGGTATCTTCAGCAGCAGCTTGCCTTTGCTGGACATCGAGCCGTTACCCGTTACCCCCGAACAACAGGCCGTCTTCGATGATCTTGGCCGCTACTGTGCGGTGATCGTGGTGAGTAAACCGGCCGCGCGGCTTGCCGTGCAGCAGTTGGATCAAGCCTGGCCGCAACTGCCGTGGTTCAGCGTCGGTGCGGCCACCGCGCAGGTCCTGGCTGATCATGGCCTTCCCGTTCACTATCCCCAAACCGGCGACGACAGCGAGGCCTTGCTTCAATTGCCTGCGTTGCGCGAGGCTATCGCACGGCCCGGTGCGCGGGTGTTGATCCTGCGCGGCGAGGGGGGGCGGGAGCTGCTGGCTGAGCGTTTGCGCGAGCAAGGTGCTAGTGTCGACTACCTGGAGTTGTATCGTCGTTTCCTTCCGGCCTACGACACCGGTGTACTGACCCGGTGCATCCAGTTGGAACGCTTGAACGGCCTGGTGGTCAGCAGTGGGCAGGGTTTTTTGCACCTGCAGGCCCTGGCCGGATCCGATTGGCCACAGGTGGCGCAGCTGCCGTTGTTCGTGCCCAGCCCGCGAGTCGCCGAGATGGCGCGGGCCGCTGGCGCAGAAAAAGTTGTGGATTGTCGCGGCGCGAGTGCCGCGGCTTTGTTAGTGGCGTTACGGAGTCATGCCGTTCCCACTCTCTGATACGCAAAGGACGGATACGTGAGCGAAACAGCCTTGCCTAAAGATGAAACCCAACCCGCACTTGATGCGCCGGTTGAGTCACCGGTCACCGCGCCGCGCCGCGGCAATGGCCTGGCAGTTGTCGCCCTGCTGCTTGGCGCTGCGGGTGTTGCCGCCGGCGGTTGGGGTCTCTGGCAGGTTCGTGCCCTGCAAGCCAGCAGCCAGCACCAACTGGGTCAAGTGCAGACCCTGGATGACCAATCCCAGGCCCTCAAGCAAAGCCAGCAACAACTGGCTGCACGCCTGGCGCAACTGCCGGGTGCGGATGAGCTTGAGGAGCGCCGTCGGCTGGTGGCCCAGTTGCAGGGTGACCAGCAGCGCTTGAGCCAGCGCCTGGAAACCGTGCTGGGTGCCAGCCGCAAGGATTGGCGCCTGGCTGAGGCCGAGCACCTGATTCGCCTGGCGAGTTTGCGCTTGTCTGCCTTGCAGGACATCAACAGCGCCCAGGCCCTGGTCCAGGGCGCCGACGAGATTCTTCGCGAGCAAAGCGATCCAGGCTCCTACGCCGCACGCGAGCAGTTGGCCAAGAGCCTTGCCGCGTTGCGCAGTACTGAGCAGCCGGATCGCACCGGGCTGTATCTGCAATTGGCGGCCTTGCGTGATCAGGTCGTGCAACTGGCGGCCATCGCCCCTGAGTACCAACTGACCGAGCCCGCATCCCAGGGGCGTCCAAGCACCGATACGGACAGCCGCTGGAGCCAGTGGTGGGAGCAGATTTCCCGGTACTTTCGCATCGACTTCAACCCAGACGACAACATTCGTCCACTGCTCGCCGGTCAAGGCCTGAACCAGGTACGCCTGGCCCTCAGCCTGGCTCTGGAGCAAGCGCAATGGGCGGCGCTTAATGGTGAATCGGCGGTGTACAGCCGCTCCCTGGGTGAGGCACGCAGCGTGTTGCAGGACAACTTCAACCAGGACAACCCGCAGAGCAAGGCGATGCTGGCGCGTATCGCCGAGCTTGAGCCCAAGGCTGTCTCGGTGGTGACACCGGACCTGGCGGCGAGCCTGGCTGCGGTACAGGCGTACCTCGAACGTCGTCATCTGTCTGCCGACGAAGCCAAGGCGGCTGCCACGCCGGCGGCCACGTCGGCGAAGCAGGAGTAGAGCCGATGAAGCGTTTCTATGTGATCCTGGTGCTGGCGATTGCAATCGCCCTGGCACTGGCCGTGGGCATTTCGAAACACACCGGCTATGTGTTGATTACCTATCCTCATGTGCTGCACTACGAGTCGAGCCTATGGGCTACCGTGGTGGCGGTGTTTGTCTTCGGCCTGGCCATCTACTTGATCCGCGTATTGCTGAGCCTGGTCACCACCTCGGGTGGCGTGGTCAACCCGTGGTCGCGACGTAACCGCAGCCGCCGCGTGCAGATCGCCATCGAACAGGGCCAGATGGACCTCGCCGAAGGCCGTTGGGCCAGTGCCGAACGTCACCTGCACCGTGCCGCCGAAGCCGAGCGCCAGCCATTGCTGTACTACCTGGGCGCGGCCCGGGCGGCGAATGAGCAGGGCCGTTATGAAGAGTCGGACGGTTTGCTCGAGCGCGCCCTGGAGCGTCAGCCCCAGGCCGAGCTGGCGGTTGCCTTGAGCCATGCGCAGTTGCAATTGGACCGTGGCGACACTGATGGCGCCCTTACCACCTTGCAGGCCATGCACGAGCGTCATCCCCACAACGGGCAGGTGCTGCGCCAATTACAGCGTCTGCACCAGCAGCGTGGCGACTGGTCGGCGGTGATCCGCCTGTTGCCGGAGCTGCGCAAGGACAAGGTGCTGCCCGCCGGCGAATTGGCAGAATTGGAACGGCGTGCCTGGGGCGAGAACCTGAGCCTGGCGGCCCAGCGCGAAGAGCAGGGCGAAGCCGGCCTGCAGTCTCTTGAGCGGGCCTGGCAACAGCTCACTTCCGCCCAGCGCCAGGAGCCGCAACTGGTCCTGGCCTATGCCGAGCAACTGCGTCAATTGGGCGCCGATGCCAAGGCGGAGGAGGCGTTGCGCGGTGCCATCAAGCGCGGCTACGACAGCCACCTGATTCGTCTCTACGGCCTGCTGCGCGGCAGTGACCCTGCCCGGCAATTGAAGTTTGCCGAAGGCTGGCTAAAGGACCACCCGGGCGATGCCAGCCTGTTGTTGACATTGGGTCGTCTGTGCCTGCAAAACAGCCTGTGGGGCAAGGCGCGTGATTACCTGGAAAGCAGCCTGCAGGTGCAACGTAATCCCGAGGCCTGTGCCGAACTGGCGCGGCTGTTGGCGCAGTTGGGCGACACCGAGCGCAGCAACCAGCTGTTCCAGGAAGGCCTGGGCTTATTGGATAACCGCTTGCTGGCGTCTCCGCTGCCAGTTTCTGCCCGAGTTTGATGCAGGAAGAAGTCTAGGGTTGGCCCGGATATTTCTGATAACCAGCCCTTCAATGCTGCGCATATGCCGGCCCTGAGGGGCTTTGAAGCAAACTCCTACGTTCATGCGCTTCAAGTCTTCCATTCTCTGACGGGATGTCCCTACGTTCTCACGGAATCGTCTGCTCTGGCGCGTATTGAAAGGGGTCAGGCCTTTCCTCTAACGTAACGACCTATCTCTCGCGATGCGGATAAAGCATGTCTTTGGCCCCTTCACGCTCCTTGTTTTTCCTTGCGTTCATGGCGGGTGCGCTGACGTTGGGTGCGTCCTTCTATCTTGAGTTCGGTGCCTCGTTACGTCCTTGTTTCCTGTGCCAGATGCAACGGGCCTTTCTGGCTGCCTTCACGCTGATCAATCTGGTCGCCGCCATCCACAACCCCAGGCGTTCCACTTTTTACTTGTACGGGTTTACGAGCATGGTCTGTTCGTTGCTGGGTGCCATCACCGCCGTACGCCAGGTGCTGCTGCAAAATGCCGCAGCGGATCAGGCCGCCGATTGCTGGCCCAGTCTCAGTCACATGCTCGAGAACCTGTCGCTGTGGCAGGCGTTGCAATTGACGGTCGAAGGCACGGTCGACTGTATGGAAATAAGCTGGACGCTATTTGACCTGAGCCTTCCCGAGTGGAGCCTGTTGTTCTTCCTGGGCATGTTGATCCTCGGTGTCATGCAATTTTCCCGACTGTTCTTGAGCCGTCCGTTGCGCTCAGCGAGGCGCTGATCGGAGGCCGCAGTTTGTAGGACGTGATTAAACACTTGTATGAACTTTCTCTCCTGCGTACCTTGAAGCCATAGTCATGGGGGCATAATCTGGCCCGCACGCGTTATTGAAACCGTTTGTCAGACGCGGCCTTGTCCCGCTGCTGTTTTATCCTTGAAGTGTTGCGCGGGCATCAGGCGGCAGCGCCCCTATAGGGAAGAGAGATCATCATGCTGGAAAGTTGTCAGAATGCTCAGGAACGCTGGGGTGGGGTGCACAAGCTGATCGACAGCTGGTTGAAGGCACGTCACGAACTGGTTCGGGCCTTTGATGCTCTCGGCGCCAAGCCCGAGGCCCTGGCTGAGAATCGCAAGCCGTTGCAGGAGTTCTGTGAAGTGTTGGTGGACTATGTGTCTGCTGGCCATTTCGGTGTCTACGAGCAGCTGACCAAAGAGGCGGAAGCCTTCGATGATAAGCGTGGCCTGGAACTGGCCGAGACCCTTTACCCGCGTATCGATGTCATCACTGAGAAACTGCTGGCGTTCACCGACCTGTGTGATGCCGGCCAGTGCGTTGCTGAGAAATTCAAGGAGTTGGGTGGCCTGCTCCATGAGCGTTTCGAACTGGAAGATTGCCTGATCGAAGTGCTCCACAACGCCCATAAGGAAGAAGCTGTCCCCCAGGCCTGACCCTTGCGGGCGAGATAAGAACGGTGCGCATGGCGCACCGTTTTTTATTGGCTCAATGACGGGTGCCGAGTAATTCGATCTCGAATACCAGTGGCGTATACGGCGGGATCAGCTCGCCGGCACCGTCACCTCCATAAGCTTGGGCCGACGGGATCACCAGGCGCCATTTGGCCCCGACCGGCATCTGCTGCAACGCGCTGCTCCAACCGCTGATCACACTGTCCAGGCGAAACCACTGGGGTTGTGTGCTCTGATCGAAGACCGTGCCATCGGGCAATCGTCCAACGTAGTTCACCTGGACCTGATCATTCGCGCCAGGCTTGTTACCCGTGCCGGGTGTCAGTTCCGTGAGCAGGATGCCATCGGCCAACTCGCGCACCCCTTTCACGGCTTTTTCCTTGGTTAAAAACTGCTGCTCGGCGGCGAGCGCCTTTTCACTTTTAGGCGCTTGGGCGTCGGCTTCGGCCTGCGCTTCGTGCTCGGCAAGAATCTGTTCGATGCGCGTGTTATCCAACGCCAGCGGCTTGCCTTGATAGGCTTGCTTGAGGCCGTCGATCAAGGCCTGGATCTGCAGGTCCGGGACTTCCTGGCGCAGGCGCTCACCGAGGCTGGCGCCCAGGCTGTAGGCGAGGTCGTGCTGGTCTTGGGGCGTGGTTTTTGACGGTGATTGCTCGCTCGCATTGGCCGCGGAAATCGCCAGGCCCAGCACAAGGAAAAGGTAACGCGACATGGGCATTCTCCTGCCGAAAGTGCGACGGATTATGCCAGTGCGAGTGCGTAAAAAGTGCCGCGTGTTTTCGTTATATCGATAAGAATTTTCGCACGTTGCAACGCAACGCAAACGATACTGTCAACATGCCCTAGCGGCGGTAAGAGCAGAGGGCTAGTATGAGCCGCACCCACGTCAGCCAGGAGGTAAACCATGTCGGCCAAACAGAAGCCTGTAAATACCCCGTTGCATTTACTCCAACAATTGTCGGGCAGCTTGCTCGAGCATCTGGAAAGCGCATGTTCCCAAGCGTTGGCCGATGCAGAAAAACTGCTCGCCAAGCTGGAAAAACAACGCGGTAAAGCGCAAGAAAAGCTGCACAAATCCCGCACCAAACTGCAAGACGCCGCCACTGCCGGCAAGGCCAAGGCACAAGCCAAAGCCAAAGACGCGGTAAAAGAACTCGAAGACCTGCTGGATGCTCTCAAGGATCGTCAAGCTGAAACCCGCACCTACATTTCCCAACTGAAAAAAGACGCCCAAGAAAGCCTGAAATTGGCCCAGGGTGTTGGTCGTGTTAAGGAAGCTGTAGCGAAAGTGCTGGGTGCTCGTGCACCTGCTAAAGCACCGGCCAAGCCAGCTGCCAAAACCGCTGCTGTAAAACCAGCCGCGAAGCCAGTTGCTAAAACCGCTGCTGCAAAACCAGCCGCCAAGCCAGTTGCTAAAACCGCTGCTGCAAAACCAGCCGCCAAGCCAGCTGCTAAAACTGCTGCTGCAAAACCAGCCGCCAAGCCAGTTGCTAAAACCGCTGCTGCAAAACCAGCCGCCAAGCCAGCTGCTAAAACTGCTGCTGCAAAACCAGCCGCGAAGCCAGTTGCTAAAACCGCTGCTGCAAAACCAGCCGCCAAGCCAGCTGCCAAAACTGCTGCTGCAAAACCAGCCGCGAAGCCAGTTGCTAAAACCGCTGCTGCAAAACCAGCTGCCAAGCCAGCTGCTAAAACCGCTGCTGCAAAGCCGGCCGCGAAGCCAGTTGCTAAAACCGCTGCTGCAAAGCCGGCCGCGAAGCCAGTTGCTAAAACCGCTGCTGCAAAACCGGCCGCGAAGCCAGCTGCTAAAACCACTGCCGCCAAACCAGCCGCCAAACCTACTGCTGCAAAACCGGCTGCGAAACCTGCTGCTGCAAAGCCAGCCGCCAAGCCAGCTGCAAAGCCTGCTGCTGCAAAGCCAGCCGCCAAGCCCGCCGCAAAGCCTGCTGCTGCGAAACCAGCACCGGCCAAGCCAGCAGCACCTGCTGCTACCCCGGCAGCGACCACCGCTCCGACCGCATCGGCCAGCAGCACCCCTGCACCGGTAGCGCCAAGCACCACCCCAACCAGCGCTTCCTAAGTGCCGGTGATCATGACGCGCAGCTGCTGCAGCGCGTCATGGTCAAGGTTGGCGGCATCCTCAGCCGCCAGTCCTTCCAGCCACCGCGGTTGAGTCATCTCCACTTTCGGCCATGCCTGCGTCAACGCTTCCAGGCGCGTCAGCAATTGCCGTTCGGCATCCAGTTCCAGGGCTTTGACCCGTTCGCGCAGCGTCGCCAGTTGCTCATCCTGCTGCGCCTTGGCACGCCATTGCACACGCAGCTGCCGCAAGGGTTCGATCACCTGCGCCTGCCACGGTCGGGCCAGCTGTTGCAGGGTGCGCATACGCTCCGGCTCAAGTGCCACGCCCCGCTGTTCCAGCCACGCGCCGCAGAGCAACAGGCACACGTCCGCCCCTTGCTCCTGCAAGCGCAGGCAGGCGGCTTCGACGCCCGGGCGGGCGTAAGTCGAGAGAGCAAAGCTCCACAGGTCAGCGTTCATATTCACACCCAAGCCAGCGGCCAACGAAGCTGGTAGACTCCGCCGCCATTATGATCCGACTTCAAAGCCTAACATTACAGCGTGGCCCGCAACGTCTTCTCGAAGACGCCGAGCTGACCCTGCACGCCGGTCACAAAGCCGGCCTGATCGGTGCCAACGGCGCCGGCAAATCCACGTTGTTCGCCCTGTTGCTGGGTGAGCTGACCCCGGATTCCGGGGACTGCTTGCTGCCGGCCGACTGGCGTATCGCCCATATGCGCCAGGAGATCGACACCCTGGACCGCATCGCGATCGACTACGTGCTCGATGGCGACCTGCGTCTGCGCCAGGTGCAACACGACCTGGCTGAGGCCGAGAAAGCCCAGGACGGCGCCGCCCAGGCCCGTCTGCACGCGGAACTCGACAGCGCCGACGGCTACACCGCCGACGCCCGCGCCCGCAAGATGCTAGCCGGCCTTGGCTTCACCAACGAACAGATGGATCGTCCGGTCGCCGATTTCTCCGGTGGCTGGCGCATGCGCCTTAATCTGGCCCAGGCGCTGATGTGCCCCTCGGACCTGCTGCTGCTCGACGAACCGACCAACCACTTGGACCTCGATGCGATCCTGTGGCTGGAGGACTTCCTCAAGAGCTATCAGGGCACTTTGCTGCTGATTTCCCACGACCGGGACTTCCTCGACGCCGTGGTCGACAACATCGCCCACGTCGAACAGAAGAAGATCACCCTCTACCGTGGCGGCTACACCGCGTTCGAACGTGCGCGTGCCGAGCGCCTGGCCCAACAGCAGCAGGCGTTCGAGAAGCAGCAGGCGCAGCGTGCGCACATGGAAAGCTACATCGCCCGGTTCAAGGCCCAGGCCACCAAGGCCCGCCAGGCCCAGAGCCGGATCAAGGCCCTGGAGCGCATGGAAGAACTGTCGGCGGCCCACGTCGATTCGCCGTTCGACTTTGTGTTCCGCGAATCGGTGAAAATCTCCAGCCCGTTGCTGGACCTCTCGGATGCACGCCTGGGGTATGGAGAGAAAACCATCCTGGAGAAGGTCAAGCTGCAGCTCACCCCGGGTGCGCGCATCGGTTTGCTCGGCCCGAACGGCGCGGGCAAGTCGACGCTGATCAAGAACCTCTCGGGCGAGCTGCAACCCCTGGCCGGTCGTTTGACCCGTGGCGAGAACCTGGTGGTGGGCTACTTCGCCCAGCATCAGTTGGACTCCCTCGACGCCAAGGCCAGCCCGCTGCTGCACCTGCAACGCCTGGCGCCGACCGAGCGCGAGCAAACCCTGCGCGACTTCCTCGGTGGCTTTGACTTCCGTGGCGCGCGCATCGATGAGCCGGTGCTGAATTTCTCTGGCGGCGAAAAAGCCCGCCTGGCCCTGGCGTTGATCGCCTGGGACCGCCCGAACCTGCTGCTGCTCGACGAACCGACCAACCACCTCGACCTGGAAATGCGCCTGGCGCTGACCATGGCCTTGCAGGAGTTCAGCGGTGCAGTATTGGTGGTGTCTCACGATCGCCACTTGCTCAAGAGCACCACCGACAACTTCCTGCTGGTAGCGGATGGCAAGGTCGAAGAGTTCGACGGTGACCTGGACGACTACGCACGCTGGCTCACGGACTACCGCCTGCGCAATGCGCCGGTCAGCAACACCCCGGTCAACCCGGACAAGACCGACAAGAAAGCCCAGCGCCAGGCCGCTGCCGCCCTGCGCCAACAGTTGGCGCCACACAAGCGCGAAGCCGACAAGCTTGAGGCCGAGTTGGGCAAGGTCCACGAGCGCCTGGCCAAGATCGAAACCAGCCTGGGCGACAGCGGCGTGTACGAGGCTGCGCGCAAGGATGAGCTGCGCGACCTGCTGGCCGAACAGGCCAGGCTCAAGGTGCGCGAAGGGCAATTGGAGGAAACCTGGATGGAGGCCCTCGAACTGCTGGAAACCCTGCAAGCGGAGCTGGAGGCGCTGTCCTGATGGAGGCCTTGCAACTGCCGTTGCCTGCGCAATGGATCGAGCCTGTATGGATCGGCGTGCAAATCCTGCTGATCCTGCTGGCCGGCTACCTCGCCCAGCGGTTTGTCGCCAAGGGCCTGACGCGCCTGGGTGAGCGCTACCCGTTCCCGCCGCAACTGCTGATGCCCCTGCGTGGCGGATTGCGCTGGCTGATCATGGGCAGTGCGTTGATCTTTGTGCTGGGCCGGCTGGGTGTGTCCGCCACGGTGTTGTGGACCGCGCTGTCGGGGTTTGTCGCGGTGGCGGCAGTGGCGTTCTTCGCCATGTGGTCGGTGTTGTCCAACCTGCTGTGCGCGATCCTGATCTTCACGGTGGGGCCGTTTCGCCTCGGTGACATCGTCGAGTTGGTGGATACCGTCGACAAGCCCGGCGTGAAGGGCAGGGTAGTGGCGATCAACTTGCTCTACACCACACTGATCGAAGTGGAAGCGGCAGGCACCGACAGCGCCATCGTACAGGTGCCTAACAGCCTGTTCTTCCAGCGCTCGGTGCGGCGTTGGCCCGGCACCCATGTGTTCCCGGGCGACCGCTAGCATTTACCGCGTGTAAAAATCTATAGCCAGCCTCTGCTCGGCGGAGTTAGCTTAAGGCCCGACAATCGCTGACTCTTCCCCGAGGTGTGCTATGGCACTCGACACGTGGCTGGCCTTTTTCCTGGCCAGTTGGATCATCTCCCTTTCCCCTGGCGCCGGCGCCATCGCTTCGATGTCCAGTGGCCTGCAATACGGCTTCCTGCGCGGTTACTGGAACGCCATTGGCCTGCAACTGGGCCTGGCCATGCAGATTGCCGTGGTAGCGGGCGGCTTGGGTGCCATTCTGGCGGCGTCGTCGACCGCGTTCTATGCGATCAAGTGGTTTGGCGTGGCGTACCTGGTGTACCTGGCCGTCAAGCAATGGCGTGCCTTGCCCATGGACATGGCCGATGACGCGGCGATACGCCCGCTCGGCAAGCCGATGGCGATGATGTTCCGTGGTTTCCTGGTCAACGCCAGCAACCCCAAGGCCCTGGTGTTCATGCTGGCGGTGCTGCCGCAGTTCGTGAATCCCCAGGCGCCGTTGCTGGTGCAGTACCTGATCATCGGTGCGACGATGATCAGCGTCGATATGATCGTGATGGCGGGGTATACGGGGTTGGCGTCCAAAGTGCTGCGCCTGTTGCGCACGCCCAAGCAGCAGAAGCGCGTGAACCGGACGTTTGCCGGGTTGTTCGTGGGGGCTGCGGGTTTCCTGGCCAGCTTGCATCGCGCAACGGCGTAAACCTCGGTACTTGAACGTGTGGGAGGGGGCTTGCCCCCGATGGCGGTGTCTCAGCTACAGCTAGGCTGACTGACACCCTGCTATCGGGGGCAAGCCCCCTCCCACATTGGTTTTGTGTTGCCTTGAGGATTACCGTTCAGTGCAAGATCTTCGGCGCTTCATCCCGTGGCAGGTGGTTGCGCGGCACCGGCTGGCCCGGGTCCTGATACCCACCGCCCAACTGTTCCGCCAACTGCCTGGCGACGTCCTCACCCAGCGCCTTCGACACTTCCTTCACCACCCGCGGCCGGTTCAGGCTCACGCGTATGTCGCGGCTGTTCACCAGCTTGGTGTCCTGGCCTTCGCCCATGGCGGTAAACGCCGAGGTGATTTCGTAGGTGCGCGTATTGATCAGGCTGAAATCCGCCACCAGCGTCAGGCCCAGCACCGCCGAGTAGCTGTTGGTGTGGTTCAGGGCGTTGATGTCCTGGGTGAAGTCGATGTCTGACAGCGTACCGAACAGCACATAGTCCGCGCCCTTGAAGTGACCGGCCTTGATGCGCTTGATCACGTCATAGACGTCACCCTTGGCATCGGCGGTGTAGGGCGTGCCCTGGACCAGCTGGAACTGGCGGGACTTGAGAATCTCCCCCTTGATATCACCGCTGAACTTGCGCAGTTCGGTTTGTTCGATGTAGCTGCTACGGCTCTCGTACTCGCTGTAGTTCGATGCACCGCTGGCGTTGTAGCTGCTTGCCTGGAAGTTGTTGCTGGCCGAAACCTGGTGGATGTACTCCTCGACCTGCGCCTGGTAGGCCAGGTCGGTCACCGCGATCTTGGGTGCAGCCGAGGCGCCAAAGGCGCACAACAGGCCGATCAAACCAATCCATGCACGCATTGCCTAGCGCTCCGTGGTCTTGCGGATTTCTTTTTCGTCCATCCATTCGGCCAGGCCGCTCTCGACGTCGATCAGTTGCAGGCTGAACTTGTAGAACACGTCCTTGTAGTCCGAGCTGCGCTTGACGATGGAACTGATGGAGCCTTCCAGGCGGTACTTGGCCGCGACCATGTTGCCGGTCTTGCTGACGCTGGACTTCTTGTACAAGCCGCTCTGGTTCTGCAGCTTGAGCTGGTCGACCTGGCTTTGCATGTCGGTGTTGTCACTGGCGAAGCGTGCGGTGCCGGTCTTCATCAGCTGGGTCTTGATCGACGTGGTGATCTCACGGGTGTCGATGTACTCGCTGGTCTTGTTCTTCACGTCATACACCTGCACCACCGGGCGGCCTTGCAGGATGCCGGACTGGGCGAGGGAGCGGGTCATGCTTTCGGCGATCATCTGCAGGTCGGTGGAGCCGAACTCGTTGGTCACCAGCTCCACGGCCTTGGTGTCGCCGTAGCTGATGTTTTTACCACCCAGTACCGGGGAGGTATTCGCGCAGCCGCTGGCCAGGACGGCAACCACGGCGAGAATCGAGAAGCGTGCAAGCATGGGGAAATCTCTCGGCAGCAAAATGAATGAACGGTTCAAGGGGTTTTGACTTCAAGGCGGAAGTCCGCAGCCTGGGGCACATTGGCAATGGCGGGCAGGAAGGTCGCCTGGTTGGCGTACAGGTTCAGCACTTTCCAGGTCTCTTCATCGCCCACCGGGAAACCATCGGCGCCCAGCCAGGCGAAGCGGTAATACATCATCTGGTTACTGCTGGTGATGTTGCTCAATTGCACCTTGGTGGTGAGGAAGCCGTTCTCGCGGGCCACACGAATGGCGCCGACCGCGATGCCCTTGAACTTGCCCATCACCACGATCTTGCTCGCGGCGCTGCCAGGTTCCGGTGGTGGCGGGGTGGCGCAGCCGGCAAGCAGGACCAGCGCCAGTGCGCCGAGGATAAAGTGACGCATAGGGTGCTCCTTAAGGTTGTTTGAGGGCGATGGCCTGGGTTGTCGTGCCGGGCAGCACATGGGCGGCGAGGCCACCGGCGAACACTTGGTTGCCGACCACGCGCAGGGTGATCACCTGGTAGCGCTGGTCGGCCTTGATCGTTACCAGCGTGCCACCCAGGGCGTTGGGCAGGCTGACCTGGTGTTCACCACGCTTGAGGCGCAGGCGCGTGACTTGGGTCATGTCCGGCAGGGTGCGCCAGGTGCGGGTGTCGGCGCCTTCGGTCACGGCCGAGGCGATACCCAGTACCAGGCCTGCCATGGGGTTGGTCTTGTTCAGGTTGTTCTGCGCCACACCACGGCTTACCGCACGCACGGTAGTGCGCAGGATGATGCCTGGCATGTCATCACGCAGGGCGCGGCGGGACATGGCCGTGGTGCTGTTGAGCGCCGTGAGGTTCTGTTGCTGGCCGTCGACACCGATCTGGGCAACGGTCGCCGTGGAGGTGTCGGCCTTGATCACCGGGAACGACAGCGGGGTGATCACCAGGTTGCCATTGATCGGGATCGGCAGCGGCAGGCGGATCGAGTCGCGGGCGGGTGCGAGGCCGCTCTGCACCACGATCAGCACGTCGGTTTCATCGCTGCCGACCTTGGATTTGTCCAGGTCGAGCAGCGCTTTTTCCAGCAGTGGCGTGTTAGGGCGCAGCTCGATGGCCTTGCGATAACCGGGGGCGGCCAGGTCTTTTTCGCCCAGGGCTTCGTAGACGAAGCCGGCCAGGTAATGGCTGAACGCACTCTGGTAGCTGTTCTTCAGGCCGACCACCTCCGGCGCGTCGAGGGCTTGCACCGGGTAGCCGTGCAGGTCCTTGATCTGGGTGGTCACGCCCTGTTGCTCGGCTTCGTCTTCGCGCTTGAGGTATTCCTTGTCGCGCAGGTCGGCGATCACCGCTTCGCGTTCGTGGGTCTTCTTGATTTCGGTGCGTGCGCCGTCGAAGTCGTTCAAGGCCAGCAGGTTCAGGGCCATCTGCGTGGTCAGCATGACTTTTTCGTAGTCATAGCCTTCGTAGCGACGCACCTTGTCATTGGCCAGGAAGCTGCCGAACTGGGACAGGTATTTTGCGCTGTCGAACTTGACCGACTCTTCCCACTTGTAGACTTGCAGGTCGGCGCTGCGCCAGGCGGTCTGGCTGCCGGTCAGGTCGCCCTTGGCCCGCAGCAACTCGCCCTTTTCGAAGAAATACAGCAGGTCTTTGTCTTCGCCGGTGTTGTTCTTTTCCAGCAGGGTCAGGGCGGCGTCGACATTGCCGGTGGCGAGTTGCTGGTTGGTGGCTTGCAGCTCGGCGTCGTAGCTGCGGAACATTGAACAGCCGCTGAGCAAAGTGACTGCCGCGAGCGCGAGCGGAGGTAAGGCGCGAAAAACCATGTCACTTCTTCCCTGAAAGTAGTCAACCAATATGGTTATTCCTCATAAAACCGAGGAACGAAATTCCCTTTCGCACTAACAGGGCGCGGCATTATAAGCATCGTTACTGGCAAAACAATGGCTTTTTGCCTCGATTGAGCTGACAGCGATGCCAGTAACCCATCTCCAAAATGCCCCGTCCGCCCACACGACAAATCACTAACGCCTTGAGTCAAACCCTTTAACGCTTAACAATGTGTTACTTCGTATTTCCACTTGAGATTCATTCATGATTGCGCCCTTCCGTTTTCTCGCCTGGCTGCTGTTGCCGGCATTGATGTCGTGCAGCTTCAACCTGCTGGCCGCGACTGCCGAGGGCGCTCCACAAGCCCTGCATCTGCTGGACTACATTGGCGCCGACTACCCACCGACGGTAGAGGCGGGCAAGGTGGTGGATGATTCGGAATACCGCGAGCAGGTGGAGTTTCTTGGGGTCTTGCAGGGGTTGGTGGCTGATTTGCCGCAAAAGCCCGAGCGCGCGGAACTGGTGAAGGGGGTCGAGGAACTGCTGGCGGCTGTCACCGCTCATGCAGACGGCGCGACCGTCGCTCGCCAGGCCCGCCAGTTGGGCGCCAAGCTGGCAGTCGCGTATGAAGTCAGCCAAGCCCCGGCCATCACGCCCGACCCGACGCGCGGCGCACCGCTCTACGCCCAGCACTGTTCGGTGTGCCACGGCACTGCCGGTGCCGGCGATGGTCCGGCCGGCGTGGGGATGACGCCGCCTCCGGCCAACTTGACGGATGCTGCGCGCCTGGATCGCCTGAGCCTCTACGCGATCTACAACACCCTGGGCCTGGGTGTCGAAGGCACTGACATGCCGTCCTTCGCCGACCAACTGGACGACCGCCAGCGTTGGGATCTGGCCACCTACATCGCCGGCTTCACCGCCGACCCGGCTGCGGCGAAAAGCGAGCAGCCCTTCAACCTCGCCGACCTGGCCCGCCAGACGCCTAATGAAGTGCTGGCCGCAAACGGCCCAACCGCTGCCGCGACCTTCCGCGCCCAGCGTGCGCAACCGCCGCAGGTCAAGCGTGGCCCGGCGCAGTTGCTCGATTACACCGCGAGCACCCTGGACAAGAGCCTCGCGGCGTTCCGTAGCGGTGACCACGAGCAAGCCTATGACTTGTCGGTGGCGGCGTACCTGGAAGGCTTTGAGCTGGTGGAAAGCTCACTGGATAACGTCGATGCCAACGTGCGTAAGGACACCGAGAAGGCCCTGATGGCTTACCGGCAGTCGTTACAGGACGGTCTGCCGATCGAGCAGGTGCAGCAGCGCCTGGACGTGGCCAAGGGCAAGCTCACGGAGTCCGCAGGCTTGCTGGGCAGCGATGGCTTGAGCTGGTCGTTGAGCTACATTTCCGGTCTGCTGATCCTGCTGCGTGAAGGCCTGGAAGCGATCCTGGTGCTGGCGGCGATCCTGGCATTCCTGCGCAACACCGGCCAGCAATCGGCGGTGCGCAGCGTCAACGTCGGCTGGGGCCTGGCGCTCTTGGCCGGCTTGGCCACCTGGGCGTTGGCGGCGTATGTGATTGACGTCAGCGGCGCCCAGCGCGAATTGCTCGAAGGCTGCACGGCGCTGTTCGCCAGTGTGATGGTGCTGTGGCTTGGCGTATGGATGCACGACCGCCGCCATGCCGCAGCGTGGCAGGACTACATCAAGAGCAGCCTGGTGGGCGGCGGTGGGCGTTTCGGTTTTGCGATATTGGCGTTCTTCTCGGTCTACCGCGAGCTGTTCGAAGTGATCCTGTTCTACGAAACCCTGTGGCTGCAAGCGGGCCCGGCCGGGCACAACGCGGTGCTGGCGGGTGGTGCCACGGCGTTGGTGCTGCTGGTGGGCCTGGCCTGGGTGATCCTGCGCGGTTCGGCGAAACTGCCGCTGGCGCTGTTTTTCGGCATCAATGCGGGGCTGCTGTGCGCGTTGTCGGTGGTGTTCGCCGGGCATGGCGTCAAGGCGTTGCAGGAAGCCGGCATCTTCGGCACGCGGCCGGTGGCGTTCTTTGACTTCGACTGGCTGGGCATCCACGCCGATGCGTACTCGTTGAGCGCACAGGCCGTGGCGATCCTGGCCATTGTGGTGCTCTACGGCCGCAGCCGGCTGGCAGAAAAGCAGCGAGTGGCGGCATAACATGCGCGTATGGATCGATGCAGACGCCTGCCCCCGGGCCGCCAAGGACCAGGTGGTGAAGTTCGCCCTCAAGCGCCAGTTCGAGGTCGTCCTGGTGGCCGGCCAAAGCCAGATCAAGCCGAGCTTCTCGTGCGTGAAGTTGATCGTGGTGCCCAGCGGTCCGGACGCAGCAGATGACTATCTGGTGGAGCACGCAGTGCCCGGCGAACTGGTGATCTGCAGCGATGTGCCCCTGGCCGACCGCCTGGTGAAGAAGGGCGTCACGGCCCTCGACCCTCGGGGCAAGGAGTTCAGCCCGGCGAACATGAGTGAGCGATTGGCGGTGCGCAACCTGTTTGCCGACCTGCGCGAGCAGGGCCAGATGGGCGGTGGACCGCCGCCCCATGGGGAGAAGGACAAGCAGGCGTTTGCCAACTCACTCGACAGGATACTGACGCGGTTAATGCGCCAGTCCTGATCCGTTGGAGAGGGAGCCCGGCATCCCCACTAATCGTTCTCGTGGGTCAGCTCCAGCACCCGGTCCACCAGCTTGTTGATGCCTGAGGCCACTTCACTGATGCTCTTGCCGAGCATATAGGCGGGCGTACTGACCAACTTGCGTGCGGTGTCCTCGACAATGTCTTCCACGCTGCATTCCTGGTGGGTGGCGCCCATCTTGTCCAGGGCTGCGGCAGTGTCGGTGTCATTGCCGATGGTGCAGGTCACGCCCGGGCCGTAGATCTTCGCGGCCAGGGCCGGCGAGATGCAGATCAGCCCCACCGGCTTGCCCGCTTCGGCAAAGGCTTCGGCCAGTTCCAGCACTTGCGGGTTGACGCTGCAACCCGCGCCCTCGACGGCAAAGTTCGACAGGTTCTTCGCCGCACCGAACCCACCGGGTACGATCAGCGCATCGAACTCGTCGGCGTTGGCGTCTCGAATATCCTTGATCTCGCCCCGGGCAATGCGGGCCGACTCCACCAGCACATTGCGCGACTCGGGCATCTCCTCGCCGGTCAGGTGGTTGATCACATGCAACTGGGCGATATCGGGTGCAAAACACTGGACCTGAGCACCGCGCTGATCCAGGCGCAGCAGGGTGATCACGCTTTCGTGGATCTCTGCGCCGTCGTACACGCCGCAGCCGGAAAGGATCACTGCAATCTTTTTGCTCATGGGCATTTCTCCTGGAGTCTTGGCGTTAAATGTCTACTAATTTGTCACCTGTTGCCAATGGGATCTCGCGCCGCTGCACCTAATCTTGATGTAACAAAAATAGACCGGACCAGACCATGGACTTCGTGCCTTACGCGGTACCGTTTTTCATTGCCTTGATTGTGGTGGAGCTGCTCGCCGACCGCTGGCGCGGTCAGCGCAACTACCGGGTGGCGGACGCCATCAACAGCCTCAGCACCGGCGTGCTGTCCACCACCACCGGGCTGTTGACCAAGGGGGTGGGGCTGCTGACCTACGCGTTCGCCCTCAAGCACCTGGCGTTGATCGAACTGCCTGCCCACAGCGCCTGGACCTGGGTGTTCGCCTTTGTGTTCTACGACTTCTGCTACTACTGGCTGCACCGGATGGGGCACGAGCGCAACATCCTGTGGGCCGCGCACTCGGTGCATCACCAGAGCGAGGACTACAACCTCAGCACCGCCCTGCGCCAGACCAGCACCGGCTTCCTGCTGAGCTGGATCTTCTACCTGCCCCTGGCCGTGCTTGGCGTGCCGCTGGTGGTGTTTATCAGCGTGGCGTCCCTCAACCTCCTGTATCAATTCTGGGTGCATACCCGGCACGTGCCCAAGCTTGGCTGGTTCGAGTGGTTTTTCGTCACGCCCTCCAATCATCGGGCCCATCATGCACAGAACGCTCTCTACATGGATCGCAACTATGGCGGTGTGTTCATTCTTTGGGACCGGCTGTTCGGCACCTTCCAGGAAGAAGACGACAACGAGCCGGTGATCTTCGGCGTGACCACACCCTTGGCCAGCTGGAATCCGTTATGGGCCAACCTGCAGTTTTATGCACAGCTTTGGCGTGATGCGCGGCGTACCGAAAGTAAGTGGGACAAGCTGCGCATCTGGTTCATGCGCACCGGTTGGCGCCCGGCGGACGTGAAGGCCAAATACCCCGTGGCCAAGCCGGATTTGAGCCAGTTCCGCAAATTCGACGTGCCGCTGGACGCGCGCCAACAGGTCTACATTGCCCTGCAGTTCGCGGCGTATGCGGGGTTTGGCAGCTATTTGATGAATGTCGGCGAGGGCCTGCCCAGTGCAGCGCTGGTTGTCGGCTGGGGGGCGATGGCGTTTGGATTGTTTACCCTGGGGGTGGCCCTGGAGAATCGCCCGTGGGCGTTAAAGGCAGAGCTGACACGCCTGGCGCTGAATGTGCCGTTGGTGTGGCTGGCGCCGGTGGTCGGGCTGTGGCCGGCCAGCAACCTGGGCTGGCTGGGCCTGGTGAGCTACAGCCTGCTCAGCGTGATTGGCCTCTACTGTTGCAGGGGCCGGCTTACTCGACTGGTGTCTTAGGCGCTTCTACCGGGACGGGCTCGGCGGCGGCGAGCCGCGCCTTGGCATCGGCACAGGCCTGGCGGGCGATACGGGCATTCTTGAAGCGGCGGCGCAGCCACAGGCCAAAGCCCAGCAGCAGCAAGGCGCCCAGCACCCACAGCTCGTATTTCTTGACGCTGCCCAGCATGCCTTCCAGCACCGCGCCGAAGTGATAGGCCGCCGCGCCCAGGGCCGCCGCCCAGATTGCAGCACCAATACCGTTGAGGATCAGGTAGCGCAGTGGCGGGTAGCCTGACAGGCCGATCGCAACGGGCATTACCGTGCGTAAGCCGTAGACAAAGCGGAAGCTCAGCACCCAGATATCCGGGTGCCTGCGGATATGTTCCAGGGCCTTGTCGCCCATCAATTGCCAGCGCGGCTTGCGCGCCAACAGTTTGCGGCCGTGCTTGCGCCCCATGTAATACCAAAGCTGGTCGCCGGCGTAGCTGCCGAAGAAGGCAACGACCACCACCAGGTTGATATCCATGTACCCACGGAACGCCAGGAAGCCTGCGAGAACCAGGATGGTTTCGCCTTCGAAGAACGTGCCTAGGAAGAGGGCAAAGTAGCCGAAGTCATGCAGAAATTGTTGAAGCATGGTCTGGGTGCTGGCGAAATGAACGCGCAGCCTACGCCTTCGTGAACATTCATGAAAGTATCGAGATGTGTCACGAAGTGAACAATTCCTACATTAACCGACGAATGCGACTACAGGTCGCATCGTTAAGCACAACTGTCATACCTTCGTCATAATGCCCGCTTATAACTGCAACGCTCGCCCGTGAACCCGGGCTCAGGAGTCTGTCGTGAGCTTTACCCCTGCCAATCGCCTGTTCCCTGCTACCCGCCTGCGCCGTAATCGCCGTGATGATTTTTCTCGCCGCCTGGTTCGTGAAAACGTACTGACGACGGATGATCTGATCCTGCCGGTGTTTTTACTCGACGGTGAAAATCGCCGGGAAGCGGTATCGTCGATGCCGGGTGTAGAGCGTCTGACCATTGATCTGCTGCTTGAAGAGGCGGCGGGCTGGGTCGACCTGGGGATTCCGGCGTTGGCGTTGTTTCCGGTCACGCCGTCTGAACTCAAGTCCCTTGATGCTGCCGAAGCCTGGAACCCGGACGGTATCGCCCAGCGCGCCACCCGCGCCCTGCGCGAGCGTTTCCCGGAGCTGGGGGTGATCACCGACGTGGCGTTGGACCCGTTCACTACCCACGGGCAGGATGGCATTCTTGACGAAGACGGCTATGTTCAGAACGACATTACCGTCGATGCGCTGGTCAAGCAGGCGTTGTCCCATGCGGCAGCAGGCGCTCAGGTGGTTGCGCCGTCGGACATGATGGACGGCCGCATCCAGGCGATTCGCGAAGCCCTGGAACTGGCCGGCCACGTCAATGTACGGATCATGGCCTACTCGGCCAAGTACGCCAGCGCCTACTACGGCCCGTTTCGCGATGCGGTGGGCTCGGCGCTGAACCTGGGCAAGGCCAACAAGGCTTCGTACCAGATGGACCCGGCCAACAGCCATGAAGCCTTGCACGAAGTGGCGGCGGATTTGGCCGAAGGCGCCGACATGGTGATGGTCAAGCCGGGGATGCCGTACCTGGACATCCTTTACCGGGTCAAAGAGGAATTCAAAGTGCCGACCTTTGTGTATCAGGTCAGTGGCGAATACGCCATGCACATGGCTGCAATCCAAAATGGCTGGTTGAGTGAAGGGGTAATCCTAGAATCCTTGACGGCCTTTAAACGTGCCGGGGCTGATGGCATCCTGACCTATTTCGCCGCCCGCGCCGCCCAATTGCTTAGAGAGCAACAATAGCCCTCACAGGAACATTCGATGAATACCGAAGGACTTTCCGAAGTTGCCGTAAAAGACGCTCACCCGGTGGTGGAACAAGTCACCGAGACCCCGCCGGAGCACGAGCCGGCCGCGCCTGTGGTGGTCGCCGAAGCGCCAGCCCCGGCCCCGGTGGCCGCCGTGGTGACCAACCTGGATGACAGCAGCCTGTACATCCACCGCGAGCTGTCACAACTGCAATTCAACATCCGCGTGCTTGAACAGGCACTGGATGAGTCCTACCCGTTGCTGGAACGCCTGAAATTCCTGCTGATTTTCTCCAGCAACCTGGATGAGTTCTTCGAGATCCGCGTCGCCGGCCTCAAGAAACAGATCACCTTCGCCCGTGAACAAGCTGGCGCGGACGGCCTGCAGCCGCACCAGGCGCTGGCGCGCATCAGCGAGCTGGTGCACGGTCATGTGGATCGCCAGTACGCGATCCTCAATGACATCCTGCTGCCGGAGCTGGAAAAACATCAGGTTCGCTTCATCCGTCGCCGCCACTGGACTACCAAGATCAAGACCTGGGTGCGCCGCTACTTCCGCGACGAAATCGCGCCGATCATCACGCCGATCGGCCTGGACCCGACGCACCCGTTCCCGCTGCTGGTGAACAAGAGCCTGAACTTCATCGTCGAGCTGGAAGGGATCGACGCCTTCGGTCGCGATTCGGGCCTGGCGATCATCCCGGCGCCACGCTTGCTGCCACGGATTATCAAGGTACCCGAAGAGGTGGGGGGCGCTGGCGACAACTATGTATTCCTGTCGTCGATGATCCATGCCCACGCCGATGACCTGTTCCAAGGCATGAAGGTCAAGGGCTGCTACCAGTTCCGCCTGACCCGTAACGCCGACCTGGCGCTGGATTCCGAAGACGTCGAAGACTTGGCCCGTGCCCTGCGCGGCGAGCTGTTCTCGCGGCGCTACGGGGATGCGGTACGCCTGGAAGTGGCCGACACCTGCCCGAAACACCTGTCGGACTACCTGCTCAAGCAGTTCAACCTGGGCGAGACCGAGCTGTACCAGGTCAATGGCCCGGTGAACCTCACGCGCCTGTTCAGCATCACCGGCCTGGACAGCCATCCGGAGCTGCAATACACCCCGTTCACCCCGCAGATCCCGAAACTGCTGCAAAACAGCGAGAACATCTTCAGCGTGGTGAGCAAGCAGGACATCCTGCTGCTGCACCCGTTCGAGTCCTTCACCCCGGTGGTCGATCTGCTGCGCCAGGCCGCCAAGGACCCGCACGTATTGGCCGTGCGCCAGACCCTGTACCGTTCCGGTGCCAACTCGGAAATCGTCGACGCGCTGGTAGACGCTGCGCGCAACGGCAAGGAAGTCACTGCGGTGATCGAGTTGCGCGCACGCTTTGACGAAGAGTCCAACCTGCAACTGGCCAGCCGCCTGCAAGCGGCCGGCGCGGTAGTGATCTACGGCGTGGTTGGCTTCAAGACCCACGCCAAGATGATGCTGATCCTGCGCCGCGAAGCCGGTGAGATCGTGCGTTACGCCCACCTGGGTACCGGCAACTACCACGCCGGCAACGCCAAGCTCTATACCGACTACAGCTTGCTGACTTCCGACGACGCCTTGTGTGAAGACGTCGGCAAGTTGTTCAGCCAATTGATCGGCATGGGCAAGACCTTGCGCATGAAGAAGCTGCTGCACGCGCCGTTCACCCTCAAGAAGGGCATGCTCGACATGATTGCCCGCGAGACCCAGTTCGCCCTCGAGGGCAAACCGGCGCACATCATCGCCAAGTTCAACTCTCTGACCGATCCGAAGATCATCCGCGCGCTGTACAAGGCCAGCCAGTCCGGCGTGCGTATCGACCTGGTGGTGCGCGGCATGTGCTGCCTGCGTCCGGGCATTGTCGGCGTGTCGCATAACATCCATGTGCGCTCGATCATCGGCCGCTTCCTGGAACACACGCGGGTGTTCTACTTCCTTAACGGCGGCGAGGAGCAGATGTTCCTCTCCAGTGCCGACTGGATGGAGCGCAACCTCGACAAGCGTGTGGAGACCTGCTTCCCGGTCGAGGGCAAGAAGCTGATCATGCGGGTCAAGAAGGAGCTGGAAAGCTACCTCACCGATAACACCCACAGCTGGAGCCTGCAGTCGGATGGCCGTTACGTGCGTAACACGCCGACCGGCAACCAGAACCCGCGCAGTGCCCAGGCGACGTTGCTGGAGAAGTTGGGTAGCCCGATTCTGTCGGTGAACTAATAGACAACACGCTCTGAAAATGTGGGAGGGGGCTTGCTCCCGATTACGGTGTGTCAGTCGCGAATACTTTGACTGAACCACCGCAATC